>OCMG01000004.1:1410000-1752596 GCA_900215285.1 Ensifer adhaerens | reverse complement strand
GTTCGGCAGACCCTTCTTGGAAGCGCAGCCCGCGAGCGAAAGCGCCATGAAGGTGGCAATGATGACGGGATTGCGCGCCAGCTTCTGCATGCCGTGAGCGCTCAGGCTAGAAATGTGGCTCATCGCCAGTCTCCTTGGGATATTACAATCGAGGTTGCCGGAACGTAACATTCTTCAGTTAACCGGTGTTCAACGATTATGGTTAACAAAGCGTTAAAGGAGCCCTCAATCCCTTGATTTTCAGGAGATTGAGGCAAGAACGTGGCGCAGTCTCAGACTTCGCCATGCGAGCCCGAGGCGGCCCATAAAAGTGAAAGGCCGCGCAGATTTATCCACGCGGCCTCGTGTTCGTGTTGTTCGGAACTCAATCCAGCAACGGTGACCAGGCCGGGTCTGAACCAAAGGCAGGGGTCGGGATCATCTGCTCGTTGTAACCGGAAAGGTCGATCGAGTAGAGATGCGGACCTGCTTCGCCGGCATTCTGGCGGAAGAACATGATGACGCGGCCATTGGGCGCCCAGGTCGGTCCCTCATTGTGGAAGTTCGTCGTGAGGATGCGCTCGCCGGAGCCGTCCGGCTTCATCACACCAATCGAGAACTTGCCGCCAGCCTGCTTGGTGAAGGCGATCAGATCGCCACGCGGCGACCAGACCGGCGTCGAGTAGGACCCGTCACCATGCGAGATGCGGTGCTGGTTGGAACCGTCGGCATTCATCACATAGATCTGCTGACTGCCGCCGCGGTCGCTTTCGAACGTCACCTGCTTACCGTCCGGCGAATAGGAAGGCGACGTGTCGATGGCGGCCGTCGAGGTCAGGCGCGTCGTGGTGCGCGAGCGCAGATCCATCGTGAATATATTGGCGTTGCCACCCTCTTCCAGGCTCATGATGACCCGCTGGCCATCGGGCGAAAAGCGCGGCGAGAAGGTCATGCCCGGGAAATTGCCGACCACTTCGCGCTGTCCGGTTTCCAGCTGCAGCAGGTAAACCCGCGGCTGGTTGCCTTCGAACGACATGTAGGTGATTTCCTGATGGTTCGGGGAAAAGCGCGGCGTCAGCACGATATCATTGGAATTGGTGATCGAGCGGACATTGTAGCCGTCCTGGTCCATGATCGCGAGCTGGCGCTTGCGGGCAGTCTTCGGACCGCTTTCGGCGACGAAAACGATGCGCGTGTCGAAATAGCCTTTCTCGCCGGTGATCTTTTCATAGATCGCATCGGCGATGATGTGGGCGACGCGGCGATAGTTTTCCGGCTGCGTGAAATATTGCTGGCCGATCATCTGCTGGCCCGCGAACGTATCCCAGAGGCGGAACTCGGCACGAAGACGCCCGTCGCCTTCCTTCACCACTTGACCGGTCACGAGAGCCTGCGCATTGATGGTGCGCCAGTCCTGGAAGCGCGGCGCCGCATTCGGATTGGTAATCTTCTCGATGAAGGCCTTGCTGTCGATGGGCGCGAACAGGCCAGAGCGCTTCAGGTCCGCAGCGACGACGTCGGAAATCTGCTTGCCCACGCCGTCCTTCGCCAGGAAATCGGTGATGGCGATCGGCAGCGGCGTCACGTTGCCCTTGTTGATGTTGATTTCAACGACGGCATGGGCGGGGCTGGCCGCGAGCGCAAACAGCGCCCCCATCATGAACAGTGTCCGGATTATCATGCTTTTCATCGTGTCTCTCGCTCTCAAATGGTCGAGGCCGGGTTAAGTTCGGTTACATGAAGTCGCTCGGGTCGAAGTTGACGACCACATCGCTCCACGTGTCGTATTTGTCAGCCGGTAGACTGGTGAATGGGGCGGATTTCAGGATGGCGCGCTTCGCACTCGATGCCAGCACGTCGCGCGAACTGCCGTCGCCGCCCGTCACGGTCACCTGTGGATCGCCAACGATTTCTCCGCTCCGGTCCAGATGGAACGACACACGGATGCGGATGTTCTGTGCGTCCATCATGCCCGGAATGACGTTCCAGTTGTTCTGGATGACGCCCTTGAGCGCATCGAGTTCGCTCTGCGACAACTTGCCGGCACCCAGGGTCTTCTTGCCGCCGAGGGAGGCTTCCTGATTGGAGCGCTTGGCACCGCCGCCAGCCGCATCCTCCTTGTTGAGGAGAGCGGAGACTTCATCGGCGAGCTTGTCAGTATCGCGCGAGGAGGCGGACTTTGCCGATTCCTTCTTTTCCTTGTCCTTGCCGTTCTTCGAATCCGCGCTCGCCGTCTTGGTGTCAGACTTCGCCTGGCTTTTCGATTCGGTCTTGGCTTCCGACTTGGCGTCGCTCTTGGAATCAGACTTCGTATCCGGGCGCGGTTTCGGCTCGACCTTGGCTTCCTTCTGCTCGGGCTTCGGCTTTTCCTGCGGGGTCGGCTCCTTCTTGGCCTCCTCCTGCTTCGGCTTCTCGGGCGTAGGCTTCTGGGTCGGAACCGGCAAGGCATCCGGTGTCGGGTTGTCGTCGGCCTTTTCCGGCTGCTCCTGCGGCTTGGGCTCGGGCTTCGGCGGCTCCGGCTTGGGTTCGGGCTTGGCCTGTTCGGGCGCAGGGGTCGGCTTCGGCGGCGCCGATTCGGGCTTCGGCGGCGTGGGCTCGGGGGTCGGCACCGGCACGTCGGAGGGCGAAGGCGCGGCCGTCTGCTCCTTCTGGATTTCCTTGACGTTGTTTGTCTGCGTATCCTTCGCGGCATCCGCCGGCTTCGGCGCGGCAGCCACTTCCGTATTCTGCGGACGCAGCGATGGTGTCGGCGGACTCTTCAGATCAACACTGTTTTCGCCGACATTCTCGGCGTTATCCACCTTGTCCTGACGCTTCGTGGCCTTCGGCGACGACTTCTCCTTCAGCGGCGCGGTCTTCTCGCCCTGCTGGATATTGGTGAACTGTTCGATCGGGACGATATCGACGGGCAGCGATTCCGTGGGCTGCACTTCAAGCGGGGGCGGAGAGCCCAACGAGATCAGCGCGATCGCCAGGACGACCGCGTGTATCAACGCCGATGTGACAACACTGCCTCTCATCGTCTTCGCTTACTTGTCCTGCTTCTGGGCCGTCACGAGGCCGATATTCTTGTAGCCGGCGGCCGAAATGGCAGCCATGACCTGCATGACCGTGCCGTAGCCGGCATTCATGTCGCCGCGCACGAAGATGCGCTCTTCATAGCCCGTCTTCGAAATCGCCTGCAGTTTCGGGATCAGCTCATCGATCTGGATCGGCGATTCCTGCAGATAGATTGCGCCGTCCTTGTTGACCGAAATGGTGATCGGCTGCGTCTCCGCGTTCATTTCCTTGGCCTTGGTCTGCGGCAGGTCGACCGGCACGCCAACCGTCATTAGAGGTGCCGCCACCATGAAAATGATGAGCAGCACGAGCATGACGTCTACCATCGGCGTGACGTTGATTTCAGCGATCGGGCCGCCCTTGCCGCCGCGGCGACGTCCACCCCTGCGTCCGCCGCCACCGCCCTTGCCTGAGCTGACTGCCATACCCATCGGAAAACTCCTTCAGCAATTCCAGCAAAAGATTGAGTAGGTTTTGGGTCCGGAACTGCGTAAATCTTGTGGTTCGAAGCGAACTTGCCGTCCTGCCGTCTTATTGCGCGGCTTGGCGCGAGGACTGCAGCTTCTCGTCGATCTGACGCGAAAGGATGGCCGAGAACTCGTCGGCGAAGCCTTCCATACGCGAGGTCAGCTTGCCGGCATCGCCCGAGAGCTTGTTGTAGGCGATAACGGCCGGGATAGCGGCGACGAGGCCGATGGCGGTCGCGAGAAGCGCTTCGGCGATGCCCGGCGCAACCACCGCAAGGTTCGTCGTCTTGGAGCCGGCGATCGACTGGAACGAGGTCATGATACCGACAACCGTTCCGAACAGACCGACGAACGGTGCCGCCGAACCGATGGTGGCGAGGGATCCAAGCCGCCCCTCCAGATATTCGGACTCACGCGAAAGCGTGACGTCCATCGCGCGGTCTATACGCATCTGCAGGCCGATCGGCGAACGCGCGCCACGCTCGAAGGACTTCTTCCACTCGCGCATGGCGGCGACGAAGATCGCGCTCATGCCGGCCGCAGGGCGCTCGGAGAGGCTGCGGTAGAGTTCTTCCAGCGACTGACCCGACCAGAACACCTGTTCGAAATTGTCGAGCTGGCGACGCGTCTTGCGAAAGGTGATCACCTTGTCGATGACGATGGCCCAGGTCCAGACGGATGCCGAGAGAAGGCCGAGCATGACCAGTTTCACGACGATGCCTGCCTGCATGAAGAGAGACCAGAGGCTGACCTCGCTCACTGCGCCCAAAGCTGCCTGTTCCATGTTCTAGCGTCCTTCGAATCCAAACGCCCGGCTTTGGACCGGGCGGCGAAAAAATTGTCTCAATATGCCGGCAGCAGCCGCTCTTCGCTCTCAGCGCCCATGCTCGACTAGCCTCTTTGCTGCCAAATTTGGTTAAAGGAAGGCGTCACTTGCGCGGCATTCGATCAATCTCATCAAGACACCATTATGGTTAAGACTTGGTTATGAAAGATCGATGCAGCGCAGCATTTGCGCTTTGAAAAGCACGACCGCGCAATAATCATGCCTCGCGTCAGTTCCTTCTCCTAAAACAACCCCAAAAGGCTGAACTTCGGGACGGAAACGGCATGCATATTCTCATCACGGGCAATCAGGGTTTTATCGGTCCGGTTCTGACACGGCTGGCGCGTGAGGCGGGACACGAGGCGACAGGCCTCGATATCGGCTATTTCGAGACCTGCGTATCTTCGCTCACCCCCGACATTCTCCCAAACCGGCAGATCGTCCGCGACATTCGCGACGTCAAGCCAGAAGACCTTGAAGGCATCGATGCCGTCATTCATCTCGCGGGCCTTTCCAACGACCCGATGGGCGCGCTCAACCCCGATCTCACGTATGATATCAATCTGGAGGCAACCGCCCGGCTCGGCGAACTGGCACGCGAAGCCGGCGTTTCCCGCTTCATCTTCGCCTCCTCCTGCTCCATCTATGGCGCGGCCGGCAATGAAGGCGCGCTGGACGAGACCGCCGTCTTCAATCCGGTCTCGGCGTACGCCATCTCCAAGGTCCGCTCGGAGGAGCGGCTTTCGGCGCTGGCGAATGACGGCTTCTCCCCCGTCTTCATGCGCAATGCCACGGCTTACGGCGTCAGCCCCCGCACCCGCTTCGATCTCGTCGTCAACAATCTCTCCGGCTGGGCCCATACAGCCGGCATCATCAAGGTCATGTCGGACGGCACGCCCTGGCGACCGCTGGTCCATATCGAGGACATTTCCCGCGCCGCTCTTGCCGCAGCGACCGCTCCACGCGAGGCGATCCACAATCAGGCCTTCAACGTCGGCCGCAACGATGCCAACTATCAGGTGCGCGACATTGCCGAAGCCGTGAAAGCCGCCTTCCCCGAGGCCACTCTCGAAATCACCGGCGAAACCGGCGGCGATCCACGCTCCTATAAGGTCGATTTCACCAAGGCACTGACGAAACTGCCGGGCTTTGCCCCGCAATGGACGCTGGAAAAGGGCGTCGAGGAAATCGCCCGCTTCCTGAAGGACAATGGCCTGAGCGACGGAACCTTCGACAACCGTCTTTTCATCCGCCTCAAGCAATTGAAATACGGGCTGGACACGGGCGCTCTGGACGCTAGCCTGAGACGCACCGACGCGCCGCTTTGAAAAAAGATGCGGCGCAGGCATGGAGGGAGGAAACGTCCATGGATTGCGATCTTCTGGTGATTGGCGGCGGTCTCGCCGGTCTTGTGGCGGCCACGGAAGCCACCGCGCGGGGGCTGAAAGTCATCGTCCTCGATCAGGAAGGCGAGCAGAATCTCGGCGGTCAGGCCTTCTGGTCGCTGGGCGGCCTTTTCTTCGTCGACAGCCCCGAACAGCGCTTCATGCGTATCCGCGACAGCCTCGACCTCGCAAGGCAGGACTGGATGGGTTCCGCGCAGTTCGACCGGCCAGAAGACCACTGGCCGCGCCAATGGGCCGAAGCCTATCTCAACTTCGCCGCGGGCGAGAAACGTGCCTGGCTGCATTCGCTCGGCATGCGCTGGTTTCCGGTCGTCGGCTGGGCCGAGCGCGGCGGCTCGCTCGCCAACGGCCACGGCAATTCCGTCCCCCGCTTTCACATCACCTGGGGCACCGGCCCCGGGGTGCTCGACCCCTTCGTGCGTCTGGCCCGCGAGGCCGAAAAGAAGGGCCTGCTGACCTTCCGCTTCCGCCATCAGGTCGATGAACTCATGACCACAAACGGTGCCGTCACGGGCGCGCGCGGCACAAGGCTTGCGCCCGATCCGGTCCAGCGCGGCGGCAAGAGCAACCGCGACCCTATCGGCGATTTCGAGATCTCCGCCGGAGCAACGCTGGTCGCCTCCGGTGGCATCGGCGGCAACCACGATCTGGTGCGCAAGAACTGGCCGACCGAACGCCTCGGCAAGCCGCCGGAATTCATGGTCGCCGGTGTCCCCGCCCATGTCGACGGCCGCATGGTCGAAATCACGCAGGCCGCGCGCGGCTCGGTCATCAACGCCGACCGCATGTGGCACTACACCGAGGGCCTCCGGAACTGGGACCCTATCTGGCCCAACCACGGCATCCGCATCCTGCCCGGCCCCTCCTCGCTCTGGCTGGATGCAGAGGGTAATCGCTTCCCCGCCCCCGCCATGCCCGGCTTCGATACGCTGGCGACGCTGAAGGCCATCAAGGCGACCGGCTACGACTACAGCTGGTTCATCCTCACCAAGGCGATCATCAAAAAGGAATTCGCCCTTTCAGGCTCTGAGCAGAACCCGGACCTGACAGGCAAGGACATCCCCCTCCTCTTGAAGCGCCTCGGCAAGGAGCCGAACGCCCCGGTCAAGGCCTTCATGGACAAGGGCGCCGATTTCGTCGTACGCGACAATCTCGAAGACCTCGTCGAGGGCATGAACACGCTCTCCGGCGAACACCGCCTCGACGCCAAGCGCATCCGCGCGGTGGTCGAAGCCCGCGACCGCGAGATCGACAACTCGTTTTCCAAGGATGCGCAGGTGACCGCCATCCGCGGGGCGCGCAACTATCTCGGCGACAAGCTGATGCGCACCGCCAAGCCCCACCGCCTGCTCGACCCCGCACAAGGCCCGCTGATCGCCGTCAGGCTCAACATCCTCACCCGCAAGACACTGGGCGGCCTGCAAACCGATCTGCAAGGCCGCGTGCTGGAGGAAAACGGCCAAGTGGTCCCCGGCCTCTATGCGGCAGGCGAAGTCGCCGGCTTCGGGGGTGGCGGGTATCATGGGTATAATGCGCTGGAGGGAACGTTCCTCGGCGGGTGCCTTTTCTCAGGGCGCGTCGCAGGGCGCAGCGTGGGGAAGTAGGCTTAGCTCAGCCAGACCTCTTGTTCCGTCAGCATGGCCACGTGACCGTAATGCGCTGTTTTCGAGACATGTCTCTTATCTGCAGTCACAAAAACGGCACCGAGCTCAATCGCCATCGCGTGGTAGATCGAATCCTGAAGCGAAGGATATCCGGCTTTCGGCGAACCGTCCGTCGCCATTCTCTGCGCCGTCAAAATCGTTGCGAGATCAGGTTCCAGAAGACGCATGCCGGCCGAACGTTGAACCGCGAGCAGGCGATGAACATCCTCGAAGGGAACGGCGTAGTGAAGCGCAGCACTCAGCGATTCATACAACAGCAGACTCGGCGCAACGATCTGCCGTCCACTTTCGAGCGCGTGGCGAAAGAGAGCAATCGCCTCCGGCTTGTCTGGTTCATTGAGAAATAGCTTATTGAAGACCGACGCATCGACGACGATCATCGGGGCCCATCTTCATGCCGCGCAACAACACTTGCGTCACGCTCCCGCCTGATACGCCGCAGAACCTCGGCACTGTCTTCGCCCTTGGTGTCGTAGGACGGCAGATTGTTCAGAGCATCCAGTGCACGCTGGCGCGCATCGCGCAACAGCGCATCGGCAATCGCCCTTTCCACAAAGCGCGAGCGTTTTGACGCAGGCACGACATCCTCAAGCTCCGCCTTCAGAGACTTGGAAATCGTGAATGCAGCTCTTTCCTTGTGATCGTTCACGTGGGCGCTCCCTATTTGTGTGCATAATATCATACACAGAAAAGGCGACAAAGAGGGCTAAACCTGATCCTCCGCCACAATCCGCGACGGATCGAACACGGCGTGGATTGGCAAAATCTCCCGCGAGGCGAACAGCCCCGCGACCTCATACGGATCGGCCGCATTGAACGCCTCGATCGCCGCTTCGTCGGCCGCTTCCATTACCATCCAGGTGCCGGTCATCGTCTCGCGCCCCAGCGGCGAGCCGACCAGCACGCGCACAAGCCCGCCGCCGCCCGTCTTCACATGGGCGAGATGGGCCGCGCGGTTTACCTTGCGGACCTCCAGCATGCCCGGCTTGTCCTGCGAAATCACGAGGAAATGCGGCATGTCAGGCAACGTCCTTCTTCGGCAGCTGCACGATGGACGGACGGCTGTTCAGTCCCTCGACATCCATGCCGGCGATCTTCTTGTAGTTGGCGGCCGTCTCCTTGAGCTCCGCCTCTGAAAGCACGTCCGAGACCTTCTCGAACTCGCCGCCGCAGCGCTCCTCGACTATGTTCATGACATGGTCCGGCCCGTTGCCGCGATTGGCCATGACGAGGCGCGTGGTCGCAGGGCGGCGCTCGCTTTCATAGGCTTCTAGCGCCTCGACACCGACGCCGCGGGCGATGAATTCGCGCACTAGCACGCGCGCATCCAGAATGCCCTGCGACGCCCCGTTCGAGCCGATCGGATACATGGCATGCGCGGCGTCTCCCGCCAGCGTCGTACGGCCGAAGGTCCAGCGCTCGACCGGGTCGCGGTCGACCATCGGGAATTCGTAGCAATAGCCGCCGCCCTGCATCAGCTTCGGAATGTCGAGCCAGTCAAAATGCCAGTCCTGGAAGGCCGGGAAGAAATCGTCGAAATTGCCGTGACGGTTATAGTCCTCGCGGTTCCATTTCTTGTCCGGCGGGAATTTTAGTTCCGCAATCCAGTTGATCTCGGCCTCGCCCGTTTCCGGATCTGCCTTGCCGATCGGATAGGTCACGAATTTCTGCCATTCATGGCCGGCCATGCCCATCGTCGCTTCCGTGATGAAGGGCTTGGCCTTGGCCGTACCGCGCCAGAGGATCGAGCCGCCCCAATGCGGCGCGCCTTCGCCCGGATAGAACTTCGCGCGGATGTTGGAATGAATACCGTCGCAGGCGACGAAAACCGTACCTTCGGCAGTCGAAAGGTTACCCTGCTTGTCGCGGAAGGTGACGATCACGCCGCCGTCGACATCCTTGCAATCGACGGCCTCACGGCCGGTGACGACCGTGCCCTTGCCGGCGCGTTCCTCGAGCGCGCGGAACAGCATCATCTGGAAGCCGCCGCGATGGACGGAGAATTGCGGCCAGGTATAGCCCGCAAATTGCCCGCGTGGCTCCGACCAGATCTGCTTGCCCTTCTTGGAGAAATAGGCGACCTCGCGGGTGCGCACGCCAATCGCGTCCATCTCCGCCTCGAGCCCCATCTCGAACAGTTCCCGCACGGCATGCGGCTGAACGTTGATGCCGACGCCCAGCGGCTTCAGCTCGCTGACCTGCTCGAAGATGCGAAACGGAATACCCGCCTGATGGCACGAAATGGCAAGCGTCAGACCGGTAATGCCGGCCCCGGCGATGATGACGGTCATGAACCCTCCCGCGTGGCGCCCCTCATTTCTTGGCGATGAAGGCGCGCAAAACTCTGTCAACAGGCCCGCGGAACCTCTCCCGCAGGCGTCTGATCCTGATTTAGCGGCTAAAGGTTATGCCGGCAAATTATTTCGTAATGTCGAAGGAAGTCTCAGACCTGAAGCTCGGCCAGTTCCCGACCATCAAATTGCAGCGAGGCGAGCCGCGCATAAATTCCGCCCTTGGCAACGAGGCTCTGGTGATTGCCCTCCTCCACAACACGCCCGTCATCCATGACGAGAATGCGGTCAGCCTTGAGCACGGTCGCCAGACGATGCGCGATGACGATCGTCGTGCGATCCTTCATCAGGCCGTCGAGCGCGTTCTGCACCAGCTTTTCGCTCTCGGCGTCGAGCGCAGACGTGGCCTCGTCGAGCAGCAGCACGGGCGCGTTCTTCAGGATCGCGCGGGCGATGGCGATGCGCTGGCGCTGGCCGCCGGACAGCGTCACGCCGCGCTCGCCCGACATCGTGTCATAGCCATTGTCCAGACGCTCGATGAATTCATGCGCATGCGCGGCCTTGGCCGCCGCAATCACATCGTCGCGGCTGGCATCGGGGCGGCCAAAGGCGATGTTGTCATGGATGGTGGAAGCGAAGATCGTCACGTCCTGCGGCACGATGGCCAGTCTCGCCCTGAGATCCGCCGGGTCGACATCGCGAACCGAAACTCCGTCGATCGCGATGTCGCCTGACAGCGTGTCATAATACCGCATGATGAGCGAGAGCACGGTGCTCTTGCCCGCCCCCGAGGAACCCACGATGGCAACGGTTTCACCGGGTTCGACCTTGAAGGTCAACCCCTTGAGAGCCGAACGCTCCGGCGCGGAGGGATAGGCAAAGCGCACGTCGTTGAAGGCAATCGCGCCGGCGGCCGTCGCCGGAAAGCGTTTCGGGTTGGCCGGCGCACGGATGGCCGGCACTTCGGCCAGCAATTCCGAAAGCCGCTCGGCAGCACCGGAAGCCTGCGCAATCTCGCCCCAGACTTCCGACAGGGCACCGAGACTGGAAGCCGCCACCACGGCGTACAGCACGAACTGTCCGAGCGTGCCCGCCGACATCGTCCCGTCGAGCACCGCATGCGCCCCATACCACAAAACGCCGGCAATACTGCCAAACACCATGGAGATTGCCACGCCCGTCAGGATGGAGCGCGACCGGATTGCCGCCTGGGCCGCTCCGAACGCGCCTTCGATCGCGTTGGCGTAGCGCTTGTCCGCACCGGGGCCACCGTTGAAAGCCTGGACCGTCCGGATTGCCCCAATCGACTCATTGGCAAACGCGGATGCTTCGGCAAGAGTATCCTGAGCAGAGCGCGACCGTTTGCGCACGGAGCGCCCGAAGGCAATGAGTGGGAAAACGATGAACGGGATAGCGACCAGAACCAGCGCGGACAGGCGCGGGCTTGTGTAAACCATCATCGCCGCCCCGCCCAGACAGAGGATAAGGTTGCGCAGCGCCAGCGATGCCGTCGCGCCCACGACCGACTTCACCTGAGTCGTGTCCGCCGTCAGGCGCGAAACGATCTCGCCGGATTGGTTGACATCGAAGAAGGACGGCGAAAGCTTGATGACATGAGCATAGACGTCGCGACGGAGATCCGCGACGATACGCTCGCCGATGGAAATGACGTAGTAATACCGCATGGCGCTGGCGAAGGCGAGCATCAGCGCCAGCGCGATCAGCATGATGAAATAGTTGTTGATGAAGCCGGCATCCGACTGAGAGAAGCCATGGTCGATCATGCGGCGGACGGCCAATGGCAGCGCCAATGTCGTCACGGCGGCAAGCGTGAGGAAAATCAAGGCCTTGACAACCATGCCGCGATAGCGGCCGAGGTAAGGGAAAAGTGTGGCCAGTGGCTTCAGCGACCGCGCGCGCGGCGGCTGACCGTTATCGACTTCACTCAACGCAATTCCCTCTCAATCCCGTGCCGGCGGCGCGCAACGGGCAGGCTTGCGGGAATGCGCAAGTTTTGTCCGCCGGGCCTTGTTATCCGGCAATCCTTCATGTATAGGCACGGCACTCATTGCGGGGCCGGCCAAAATTCGGTTGCGGCTCCATTTACGCGTTTGGGTCACATGTCGCAATGGTCTGCGTCAATTGATCCCATCCCAGGCAGGAAGACAAGGTTATGAAGGCTGACATTCATCCCGACTATCACGTGATCAAGGTGGTCATGACTGATGGCACCGAATACGAAACCCGCTCCACGTGGGGCGCTGCTGGCGACGTTCTGAACCTGGATATCGACCCCAAGTCGCATCCGGCCTGGACCGGCGGCAACCAGCAGCTCATGGACCGTGGCGGCCGCGTTTCCAAGTTCAACAAGCGCTTCGGCGGCCTCGGCCTCTGATCCTGTTGACAGGCAAGTTTTGAAGCCCGGCCTTTGTGCCGGGCTTTTTGCGTTCATGCGCTGGTGGAAAAGAGCGGCAGCCGGACCCGGACCGACAGCCCACCAGTCGCTGCATCGCCGATCGAAACAGTGCCGTTATGGCCTTCGCTCAGCGTTTTCACGACGGCAAGCCCGAGACCCGCCCCACCCGTCGTTCGGCTGCGAGAGGACTCCAGGCGGTGAAACGGCTCGAACAGCGCCTCGCGCTCTTCCGGCCTGACTCCGGCTCCCTGGTCTTCCACGACCAGAACCGCAAGCACACCGTCACGGCGAAGGGAAACATGCGCCACCTCGCCATACTTGATGGCGTTGTCGATCAGGTTTGCAACGATCCGCCGGATCGCCACCCGGTCGCCGAGAACCGTCAACGGATCGTCCTCTGATGCGTCTTCCAGAACAACCGGTCGGCCAGCCTCCGCAAGAGCCGCGCAATCGGCAGCAACCAGATCCCGCAGGCTGACCAACTCCTGCTGCAACTCGCCAGCCCCGGCGCGCGACGTCAGCACCGCGTCATCCAACAGTCGGACCATGTCCTCGATGTCGCGCACAGCGCTGTCACGCGACGCCTCATCCTCGATCGCATCGACCTTCAGGCGAAGCCGCGTCGCGAAGGTTCTCACATCATGAGAAATTCCACCGACGAGCTCCATGCGGTTCCGCAACAGCGCGGCAACCCGGCCATGCAATGTATTGTATGCCTCCGTAAGGCGGCGGATCTCGGGTGAAAACGCCGCAGCACCTGGCAGAGGACGCGGCGCGCCATCCGGGTCAAGCGTCGCCACAGCATCGGCCAGTTCACGCAGCGGCCGGCTGGCGATGAAGACCAGCACGAGTGTCACCAGGCCCACCAGACTTCCGATCAACCCAGCAAAGAGCCCCACCGGCAGACCGGCTTCTGTCGTCAGGAATGGCGAGCGCGCATCGATCACGATTGTCTCATCAGTCGAAAGCCGCACCTTGAATTCCAGCGTCGCGGGAATGAACCGGCGCATCACGAAACCGAGCGGGGGACGCTCGCCGAGCTGACTCTCGATGCTGAATCGTCTACCCTCAAGCGCCTGATCATAATCCGCGACCTCATAGCGCGACTGGCGCGGCAGATCGTCAAACTGGTTCGCCACGATATCGCCTGCCTCGATGCGGATCTGGAACGTATCCGAACTCAGCCCGGCGAGCAGCAGCGCACGATCCGGCGGCGGCGTGGCTTCGATCAGTGCCGCAATTGTCGCCAGCCGCTGTGGGGGCGGCACCATGTCGCTTTGCCAGGAGGCTCGTCGATAGACAGCAACCAGATAGCCAATCCACAGGACCGTCCCGACAAGAACAATCGCCCCGAACAGCCGGAATGCGAGATGCTGACGCAGGAGCTTCATCGGGGCGACACATCCTTTGCGGTAAAGAGATATCCGCCATTGCGAATGGTCGTGATCATCCCGGCGCCACCGTCCACCGCATCCAGCTTCCTGCGCAGTCTTGAGACCAGCATATCGACGGACCGGTCGAACGGGTCTGCATTGCGGCCATGGACAAAGTCGAGGATCGTCTCGCGGCTCAGCACCCGGCGGGGCCGTTTGACGAAACAGGTGAGCAGGTCGAACTCGGCGCTGGTCAGCGACAAAACATCACCGGGCGGCGTGGTCACCACACGCGTATCGAAATCGATCTCGAAACCATCAAAGCCAATCTTGTTGCCAGCGTCAGGCCGGGAACGGACCGGCTCCGCCGCCCGGCGCAGCAGCGCGCGGATGCGTGCCACAAGCTCGCGGGGACCGAACGGCTTAACCAGATAGTCATCCGCCCCCATTTCAAGCCCGAGCACCCGGTCGATCTCGTCGCTTTTCGCCGTGAGCATCAGAATGGGAACGGAGAGCGACAGACGCAGCCGGCGGCAGATCGAAAGACCGTCTTCGCCCGGCAGCATCACGTCAAGAATAACGAGGTCCGGCGCACCCATCGCGAGCGCCACATCCATGGCCCTTGCGTCCGGCGCTGCCGTCACGCAATAGCCTTCCTTCTCGATCAGTCCGCTGACCAGTCGCCGCACCTCGTCGTCGTCTTCCACCAGCAGGATATGTGTCGACGTGTCCATCATGTCTCATCTATTCCCCGCGCCGGACCGCATTTCAAGGGCAAAGCCGGGCTTGTGACAAACCGTTACAAACGGCGACAAAGCGAGACAAAACTCCCCGTTCCGGTGATCGCCGCGTGACACGCGACCGCCATTCTCCATCACGTCGAAGGCAGCAGGCCACGACCGAACCGAAACACAGGAGAATGACATGAACCGTCTTTTGATGACCGCCGCTCTCACCCTTCCCCTCGTCGCCATGTCGGCGAGCGCCTTTGCCTGGGAACGCAACGGCTCCACCACCGGCGCGTATGGACGCACCTTTTCGAGCCACGCCACTGGCGGCTGCGCCAACGGCACCTGCTCCAAGCAGCAGACCTTCACCGGTCCGAACGGCCAGACGGCGACGCGCAACCGCGCCGTGACGTGCAGCGGCGGCACCTGCAACACCAATGCGACCGTCAGCACCCCGAACGGCGGCTGGAAGCGCAGCTCGTCCATCTCTCGTTGAGGCCAGACATGAGGACCGTCACCCTGACGATCGCAGTGCTCGCGCCGGTCATTGCCGCCGGCGCGGCCATTGCCAAGGAACCCGGATATCTCGAGCTGATGAAGATCAGAAATGCCTGCTCTGCCGATATCGCCAAATTCTGCAACGACGTCGAACCGGGCAAGGGCCGCATCATGATGTGCCTGAAGGCGCACGAGGCCGACGTTTCGAAAAAGTGCATCGATGCGGCCACACCTTACGCCGCCGACGCGCAGAAACTCATCAACCAGTGATGCGGAAACGTCCGCCGGGGAAAGATCATGGACCGTTTCACGGAAGCTGCCACCGCAATCTATGGGCATCCGGGCCTGATCATCGCCGCCGCTCTGGCGGCGATGATCGTCGAATACCTGGCCAACCTCCCGGACGCCGATGAAACCCACGATGTCAGGGAAACTGCGGCATCCCTGACAATTGCCGTCATCAACAAGACCGTCGGCTATCTGACTGCCGGTCTAACCGCCCTGCCGCTCCTGTTCCTCTACGAATTCCGGATTTTCACGATTCCGGTCGACAGCGTCACAGGGCTGATCGCAGCCTTCGTGCTGACGGACTTCTGCTACTACTGGCATCATTTCGCCATGCACAAGATCCGCCTGCTCTGGGCAAGTCACAGCGTGCACCACTCGCCGACCCGGCTCAACCTGACGGCGGCCGTGCGGCTGGGGCTTGGCGCGCAGATCGCCGGCGGCTTTCTCTTCTATGCACCGCTGGTACTGATCGGCTTTCACCCGCTTGTGGTCTACGCCATGCTCGGCCTTGGACTGGCCTACCAGCTCTTCATCCACCCGGCCAAGGCACCGGATCTCGGCCTGCTCGAATGGGTGCTGAACACGCCGAAGCATCATCAGGTGCATCACGCCTCGAACGCGCAATGCATCGACAAGAATTTCGGCGGCGTCTTCATCGTCTTCGACCGTCTGTTCGGAACCTTCGCCGAGGCGCCCGAGAACGAAACGCTGCGGTTCGGCCTGGTGGACAAGCAGCCGACCAACAATCCGTTCGCAATCCTCTTCGGCGAATGGGGCCGGATCGCGCGCGACCTCCTTCGCGCCCGTTCCATCAAGGAGGTCTCACGCTCACTGTTCAGCATGAAGCCCCGCGTTTAAAACCACGGCACGCCGATGCGCGACAAAAAAGACGGCGGAGTTGCCTCCGCCGTCAAGTCGTACTCAGGATGGTTCGATGGTCATCCGGGGAAAGCGGGACGGCTTTCAGTCCGGAGCCAAGACAGATATCAGTGGCGCCCGAAGGCGGTCTGCAGCAACGAAAGCTGCGCCTGAACGCTGTTCTGGTTGTCGTGTACGGCCGGCGCATCGGCCGGGCGATAGATTTCGCGGTCGAGAAGCGCCACGCGGCTCTGCAGGCGATGCGAGCGCTCGATCAGTTCGCGGAACGAAAGCGGGAGATCTTCCCAGCCCGGAGCCTCGCGGTCCAGGTTATAAGCGTCGAGACGGACTTTCTTCTTCTCCGACATGACCTGATCGCGCGTCATTTCGCCATTGTTGACGGCGCGCTGCAGGAGGAGCCAGGAGGCCATCTGCATGAGGCGCGTGGTCAGACGCATCGACTCGGCTGCATAAAGCACGGAAACCTGACGCGGCAAAACCTTCGAGGCGGCGCGGCCCGGACCGTCGAGGTAGCTCGCAGTCTCTTCAACCAGCGCCATGCCTTCGGCATAGAGCGACTTGAACTGTGTGGACGAAGCCGCATGGCCTGCGAAACTGATCGTGTTCAAACCGGTGTCGGACATTCTTTATCGCCTCGATACGCATCAAACTTTTAAAGGCTCGGGGAGTTCTTTTGTTCCCCGCTTGTGTGAACATAACATGATGCGAATAGCACAAACGCGCAAGCCGAATCTTAAGAAAAGGTTAATACCCACATTAACCAGATTCGAAACTCTCCCCTGTCCGGCAATTGCTGCGCAGAAGACAAAAAAAGAGCCGCTGAAAAGGCGGCTCTCAAGGTAAAACAGGGAGAAAATCAGAAGTCGCTCATGAAGCTGAACCATCTGAACCCAGAAAGCTCTGGATGAACTCAGTAATAACTTATGAAGGTTTCTGATTACTTAACGAAATCGGCCTGATTGCAAATTTTGGCGGTCGCCATCAGCGCTTGAACAGGCTGTCGGCGGCAGCCCTGCTCGCCCCCTTTGCCGCCACAGCCGCCTCGAGCCGTTCGATCTCGGCCTTCAGCAGCGCGATCCGGGCCTTCAGTTCGTCGACGGCCAGGAGCGACAGGTCCTGGCCGATGTCATGGACTGTCTTGCGAACCGGCCGGTCGTCTTCGAACATGCTCATGCCGCCTTTTCCTCCCTGCCATTCCTCTCGCCCGTCGATGCCTCCTCGGAGGCACTGGTGGCAAGCGGGCTCAAGTTGAAGCTCTCAGGCGTTTTCACGGTAATATGGCCAAGCGGGATATAGGCGTCGCGATCCGCAGCAGGCACGGGCGCACGCATGCGGGAACGGAAGACCGCATAGATCGTGATCGCCACATGGGCGAAAGATGTGATTGCAAACAGCGCATAAGGCCCGAACACAGCCATGACCGGACCACCCAGGGTCGGGCCGATGATCGTGCCGATACCATACAGCAGCAACAGACCACCCGACACTTTCACATAGTTTTCCGGCGAGGCATGATCGTTTGCATGCGCGGCGGCCAGAGGATAGAGCGCATTGGCAGAGGCCCCATAAAGGCAGACGATCGCCAGCAGGATGACCACGTTGGACGGCTGAAACAGCGCAAGGCTCCACCCGGCAAGCGCGCCGACACCGGCAAGCGACGCGAGCACGAGCCGGCGGTCCATGCGGTCCGACAACCGCCCTGTCGGAATCTGGATCAATGCCCCGGCCGCAATCGCAAGGCTCATCATCAGCGCGACATGGCCGGCGGAGAGGTTGGCCTTGGCGCCGAACACCGCCCCCAGCGTACCGAAGGCCCCGTTGGCGATCCCGATCAGCACCATGCCGACAAAGGCGATCGGCGAATTGCGATAAAGGGCAGCCACATCCAGCTTGACGCTTTTCAACGGCTGCGGCGAGGCTGCCGTCGACAGGGTCGTCGGCAACATCGCCACGCAATAGAGAATGCCGACGATCATGAAGAGGATGGTCGTGTGAATGTCGCCCGAGGCCACCATCATCTGCCCGCCGACAACCCCGGCCAGAGTGATCATGATATAGGTGGAGAAGATGACGCCGCGGCTCTGGTTGTCGACGCGCTCGTTAAGCCAGCTCTCGATGATCATCGACGTGCCGGCGGAGGCGAAGCCGGTCAGCGCGCGCAGGCCAATCCAAGCCGTCGGATTGACCAGAATGCCGGTCAGCAGGGCAATGATCGCCGTCAGAGACAGGAAGCCGGAAAATGCGCGCACATGACCAATGCGCCTGACGACAAGCGGCGCCAGGAAGCACCCTGCGACAAAACCTGCCGACCAGGACGTGCCGAGAAGACCAAGCGTCGTCGTGGAGTAGCCTTCAGCGGTGCCGCGCAAGGGCAGAAGCAGCGAATGCAAGCCGTTCCCGAAGAAAAGGAAAAGCGTTCCGACCAGAAGCGAAAACACCGGGATAAGATTACGCCGCATGAATGTTCCGTCCCAACCCGCACATCTGGGCAGGCCTTTCAGTATGTGTTTGGCTTGAAAGAGGACCGCCTTTGCGTTAGCGCCAAGGATGATCATGGTCCCGAAGCATTTCTACCGAAATGCTTATGACTCAAATCATGACACGGATATGGCGAAACTCAAGAATAGGGCGTGACGCAACATGACGAAAATCATCGCATTGTTGCTGATAGTGGCCATGCTTGTCCATGTCGTGAAGCCGCTCGGCCTGCCTGGCCTGCGCCGCCGTGGGGACTTCTGGAAGATCGCGGTCTTTGCCTTCGCCGCAACCATGTTCGTCAGTCTGCTGCGCTGACACGGCCCTTCGCAAGAAGATCAAACGAAAACGCGCGAGGTGTCCCCCCGCGCGTCATCTTGTCCTGATCGGATCAGAAAGGCTCAGGCAGCCTTTTCGAGATCCGCCTTCCAGTTGCCGAGAGCGGCAAGGCCGTTCATGCGGGCGCGGTGCGAGAAGGCGCGCTGACCGGCAGCGACATTCTCCGCCTTGCCGCCCCACGCCTTGAGCGCCGTTTCCTGCAGCGCGCGGCCGTAGGAGAAGGTCAGCTTCCAGGGCAGCTCGAACGTGTTCATGGCCGACAGATGCGCCGTTGCTTCTTCCGAGGACTGGCCGCCGGAGAGGAAGGCGATGCCGGGCACTGCGGACGGAACCGTGCGCTTGAGCACGCGGACCGTGCGCTCGGCCACCTCTGCGACGGAGGCCTTGCGGGCATTCTTGCCGTCAATGACCATGCTCGGCTTGAGGATCATGCCTTCGAGGCTGACGCGGGCTTCGGCGAGCTCTTCGAACGTCGTGCGCAGCGTCCATTCGGTCACTTCTTCCGAACGTTCGATCGAGTGGTCGCCGGGCTTGCCGTCCATCAGCACTTCAGGCTCGACGATCGGAACGATACCAGCGGCCTGGCAGAGCGCCGCGTAGCGCGCGAGCGCCTGCGCATTGGCACGCAAGGAACCGCGCGTCGGCAGCATGTCGGACACGGCGATCACGCCGCGCCACTTGGCGAAGCGGGCGCCGGCCTCGTAATAACGGGCAAGGCGTTCGGCGAGGCCGTCGAGGCCCTCCGTGATGGTTTCGCCGGGGAAATTGACCATGGGCTTCGCACCCGTGTCGACCTTGATGCCGGGAATAGAACCGGCAGCCTTGATCAGATCGGCGAGCGCCGTCCCGTCCTTCGCCTTTTGGTAAAGCGTTTCCTCGTAGAGAATGACGCCCGAGATGTAGTTTTTCATCGCGTCGTCCGCGCGGAAAAGCATCTCGCGATAATCGCGGCGGCTTTCTTCGGTGGACGTCAGATTGATGCTGTCGAAGCGCTTCTTGATCGTCGAGGTCGATTCGTCCGCAGCGAGCAACCCCTTGCCCGGTGCCACCATAGCGATCGCAATGTCTTCAATCCGTTCGGCCATTTAAATACCTCCATTCAACCATTCCTCCGCCGATAACAGAAGAAGATGACAAGGAAAATGGGCCTAAAAATGCCTTAAACGATTTAAATTTAACTAAATCGGTTTAAAAGAAAATAAATCGGTTTAAAATCCACCGGAATTTCGTATTGTTTTTGTTATATTTAATGCGGCCACCGAATTAATCGGCGGCCGCATGCCTGCTATTACTTCGAGGCATTCAGGATATCGACGCCCGGCAGTGGCTTGCCTTCCATCCATTCCAGGAATGCGCCGCCTGCAGTGGAGACATAGGTGAACTCGTCGCCCACCCCGGCATGGTTCACGGCCGCAACCGTATCGCCACCGCCCGCCACGGAGACGAGCTTGCCGGCTTGGGTGCGCGCTGCTGCATGCTTGGCGGCAGACACGGTCGCCCTGTCGAAAGGTTCGATTTCAAAGGCGCCGAGCGGACCGTTCCACACCAGCGTTGCGGCCTTGGAGATCCAGTCATTGACCTTTTCGACCGACTTCGGACCCACATCAAGCATCATGGCATCGGCCGGAATGGCCGAAACGGCAACCGTCTCGTTGGCAGCGTTCGCCTTGAACTCGCGGGCAACGACGCCATCAACGGGAAGTACGATGGCGCAGCCGGCCTTCTCGGCCTCGGCCATGATCGTTCGGGCGGTGTCGGCGAGATCGTGCTCGCAAAGCGACTTGCCGACATTGATGCCCTGGGCGGCCAGGAACGTGTTCGCCATGCCGCCGCCAATGACTAGCGCGTCGACCTTCTTCACGAGGTTCTGCAACAGGTCGATCTTGGTCGAGACCTTCGCGCCGCCGACAATGGCGACGACCGGGCGGGCCGGATTGCCGAGCCCCTTTTCCAGCGCTTCGAGCTCTGCCTGCATCGTCCGACCCGCATAGGCCGGCATGTGATGGGCAAGGCCTTCCGTCGAGGCATGCGCGCGATGCGCGGCCGAGAAGGCGTCGTTGACGAAGATGTCGCCGTTGGCGGCAAGCGCTGCAGTGAACTCCGGCGTGTTCTTCTCTTCGCCCTTGTGGAAGCGGGTGTTTTCCAACAGCAGGATATCGCCGTTCCGCATGGCGCCGATGGCCGTCTTGGCGATATCGCCGATGCAATCGGATGCGAAGAGGACGCGCCGGTCGAGCACGGCTTCAACCGCCGGCGCGATCGTCTTCAGAGACATGTCCGCAACCACTTCGCCCTTGGGACGGCCGAAATGGGCAAGGAGGATGACCTTCGCACCCTTGTCGGACAGCTCGAGAATGGTCGGTGCAACACGTTCGATGCGCGTGGCATCCGTCACCTTGCCGTCGCTGACAGGCACATTGAGGTCGACGCGCACCAATACGCGCTTGCCGGCGATGTCGTTGAGATCGTCAAGGGTTTTGAAGGTCATGGCTGCTCCCCAGATTGCGTTGGGCCAGAGCAATTCCAGAAAAAGTGCCGTGCGGTTTTTCGTCCGGAATTGCGTTGAACAAAAAGATGGAAAGCATGGCTTTCCAGATCGGACCGGACCATACACGCCCGCGTTCAGGAGACAAGGGGATAGATCAAAGGCGAATGCCTCGTTCGTTCCAAAGCCAGAAGGGGAAGCCCGGCGCAACGCGACGCAAGCGCAAGGCGCGTCGCCGACCGTCCGGCGCGCCCGTGCAGCGCCGCCCGTTGGGGCGATCAGCGCGTGAGCGAGAAGAGAAGTGCGATCCACGCAAACCGATGGTACTTTACGATCCTGGGTGCCTACAGAAGTAGGTGGGCACCGTGTGACCAAACCCACGGGTCGGGTCAGGGACAGCTCCCTTAGGATCGAGTATGGCCCCAGGGATGTGATGACCTGTCGTGAGGCGCAGACCGCATTGGCAATGTAGGCTCAATCACGCACGATTACCAGAGCCGGCTTCCGTTTTGCGCAACTGTTCTGCAGCCCGCGCATTGAACACGACGTTATCAGCACCTATTATGCCTCCATTCGCATGCCACCCCACACGCGAATGCATTGACCCGAAGCCGCCAGACCGCAGGGTGCGAGCGGGCCAACTCCATGGATTTCTTGTGTTAACCGAAATCGCCATCGTCGTTCTCCTGACCATCCTCAATGGCGTTCTGGCCATGTCCGAACTGGCGGTCGTCTCCTCGCGCCCCGTCCGGCTGAGGATTCTCGCCGAGCAAGGCAACAAGGGCGCAGCCACCGCGATCCGACTTGCGGAGGATCCCGGCCGCTTCCTCTCGACGGTCCAGATCGGCATCACGTTGGTCGGCGTTCTCTCGGGCGCCTTCTCGGGCGCGACGCTCGGCGCGCGCCTGACGCAATGGCTTGAAGCGCAGGGTCTTTCTTCAAACGCCGCTGATTGGCTCGGCGTCGGCTCCGTCGTCGTTGCCATCACCTATCTGTCGCTGATTGTGGGCGAACTCGTGCCCAAGCAGATTGCCCTTCGCGCACCTGAAGCGGTCGCCGTGAAGGTTGCACCGGCCATGTCCTTGCTGTCGCGGTTCGCACTTCCGCTCGTCTGGCTGCTGGATGCTTCAGGCAAAGCGGTTCTTGCCCTCCTTGGCCAGAAGGGCGCGTCGGAGGAAACTGTCACCGACGAGGAAATTCGCACCGTTCTTGCGGAAGCCCATCACGCCGGCGTCATCGAGGCGGAAGAATCTGCGATGATCTCCGGCGTGATGCGCCTGGCGGACCGCACGGCGCGCGGCCTGATGACCCCGCGACGCGATGTGGAAATTCTCGATATCGAGGACACGGACGCCGAAATCCGGGAGCAGCTGCAAAAGACCCAACGCTCGCGCATCCCGGTCCGTGACGGCGCATCGGATGAAATCGTCGGCGTTCTCTTCGTCAAGGATGCGCTGGACGCACTGCTGCGTGGGGAGAAGCTGAACCTCAAGGCAATCATGCGCGACGCGCCCGTCGTCTCTGATCTTTCGGGCGCGCTGGACGTGATCGAAGCGCTCCGCCAGACGCCAGCGCATATGGTTCTGGTCTATGACGAATTCGGCCATTTCGAAGGCATCGTCACCTCCGGCGACGTCCTGGAAGCCATCACCGGCGTCTTCATGGACGACAGTTCCGAGGAGCCGGCGATTCTGCTCCGCGAAGACGGCTCCTATCTCGTCGCCGGCTGGACCCCCATCGACGAATTCGCCGACCGCATGGGCATTTCCGTTGGCGAAGATCCCGATTTCGAAACCGTGGCCGGATTCGCCATCGAGGAGCTGAAGCATCTGCCTGTGCTTGGCGAAACCTTCACCGCCCAAGGCTGGCATTTCGAAGTCATCGACCTGGACAACCGCCGCATAGACAAGCTTCTGGTGAAGCGGGCGGAGTGAGCCGCGCTCCGATCAACTCCCGTTGATCTTCTGCGTGATGCCACTGATCTGGCTGGTGAGTTCGCTGAGCGCGGCCACCAGCAGCGTGTCGCTCTTCTCGGAGGCCGCCAGCATGCTCTCGCGGGAGCGGGCCAGGTTCTCGGTTTCCGTTTCCAGCGCCTTCAGGCGGCGGCTGACATCGGAGAGTTCATCCATGACCATGATGCCCGCCATGACGGTCAGGCGCAGGTCGCCGATCTCCCCGAATTGTGATTTCAGGTGCATCACGTAGCGGTCGAAGCGGGAGGCAAGCTCCGTGAGATGACCTTCCTGGCCCTCTTCGCATGCCATGCGATAGGCTTTGCCGTCGATTTGTACGGTGACCTGGGCCATGATCTTTCCTGTCAGCGATCGAGGACGGCGCGAATGGTTTCCATCGCCGTCACCAGACGTCGGGAAACCTCGCGGTTGACTTCTTCCAGCCGGTTCGCACGGAATTCGGACTGATCGAGGTCATGGGCGAGCTTGGCGCGGTCCTCATGAACGCGACGCACCTCCGCCCGATATTCGGCCGAGGACATTTCGCGGTCAAAACGGCCGTCGATCGCGCCGGCGAGCGCTTGGACGGCGGCCCTCAGTTCCTCGACCGCCGATTTGACCGTCTTGTCTCCCGGAGCCATCTCTGCCTTGCACCCTCACACGCTCAATACTTCTGTCTGCCGCCCGAATCGTCACAGCTTCGGTCGGCTTATGGTCGAACAGTAGTCAGGTCGCACGACAAGCGTCAATAAAGCGCGGCAAGATCGGCGCGCATGGAAAGCCGCTTTGCTGTGGATGAGATATCAATCGTTTCAAATCCCGCCGCCATTGTGACCGCGACAAGAAACCGCCTGAACATCTTGGCAAACACGCGGTTAGAAACACCGCAGAACACTCAGTTTTGTTGACTCCAGCGTCCCACCTGCTATGTCTCTCCGCGATTTCACGGCGGCTGCGGGAGGAACGCGCGGCCACTCAATCGACACCGGAAAAAACGGGTTAAATCATGATCTCGCGAGAACAACACAACCGGATGGCCAATGCGATCCGCTTCCTGTCCATGGATGCCGTCCAGAAGGCAAATTCCGGCCATCCCGGCCTGCCGATGGGCGCAGCCGACATCGCCACGGTTCTCTTCTCGCGCTATCTGAAGTTCGATCCGAAGCAGCCGCACTGGGCCGACCGTGACCGTTTCGTGCTCTCTGCCGGCCACGGCTCCATGCTGCTTTACTCGCTCCTCTACCTCACGGGCTATGAGGACATGACGATCGAGGACATCAAGCAGTTCCGTCAGATCGGCGCCAAGACGGCCGGCCATCCGGAATACGGCCATGCCTCCGGCATCGAAACGACGACCGGCCCGCTCGGCCAGGGCATTGCCAATTCTGTCGGCATGGCGATTGCCGAGCGCAAGCTGCGCGACGAGTTCGGCGCGGACCTGCAGGACCATTATACCTACGTCCTGTCCGGCGACGGTTGCCTCATGGAAGGCATCAGCCAGGAAGCGATTTCGCTTGCCGGCCACCTGAAGCTCAACAAGCTGATCCTTTTCTGGGACGACAATGACATCACCATCGACGGTCATGTCGGTGTGGCCGACTCGACCGACCAGCACGCCCGCTTCCGCGCCTGCGGCTGGAACACGATTGCCGTCGACGGTCATAACCCGGACGAGATCGCAGCCGCCATCGACACGGCCCACAAGTCCGACAAGCCGACCATGATCGCCTGCAAGACGATCATCGGATTCGGCGCGCCCAACAAGCAGGGCACGCATAACGTTCACGGCTCGCCGCTCGGCCCGGAAGAAATTGCCGCCGCCCGCAAACAGCTGAACTGGGACTACGAGCCCTTCGTCATCCCCTCCGACATACTCGACGCATGGCGTCAGGTCGGCGCCAAGGGTGCCAAGGCCCGGTCGGAGTGGGAAGCCCGCCTCGCTGCCGCTGACACGGCCAAGAAGGCTGAGTTCACCCGTCGCTTCGCCGGCAAGCTGCCGGAAGGCCTCGACGCGGCGATCTCCGCTTACAAGAAGAAACTCGCCGAAGAGAAGCCGACGGTTGCAACCCGCAAGGCCTCTGAAAACGCGCTGGAAGTCATCAACGGCATCATCCCGGAAACCATCGGCGGCTCCGCCGACCTGACCGGCTCGAACAACACCAAGACGAGCCAGACCAAGTCGATCACGCCGACGGATTTCTCCGGCCGTTACATGCACTGGGGCGTTCGCGAACACGGCATGGCCGCTGCCATGAACGGCATGGCGCTGCATGGCGGCCTCATCCCCTACTCCGGCGGCTTCCTGATCTTCTCGGACTATTGCCGTCCGCCGATCCGCCTCGCCGCGCTGATGGGCATCCGCGTCATCCACGTTCTGACGCACGACTCCATCGGCCTCGGCGAAGACGGCCCGACGCACCAGCCGGTCGAGCAGATGGCGGCACTCCGCGCCATCCCGAACCTCATGATGTTCCGCCCGGCCGACGCCACCGAGACGGCCGAATGCTGGCAGATCGCCCTCGAGACCCATGACCGTCCGTCGGGCCTCGCGCTCACCCGCCAGAACCTGATGGCCGTGCGTACCGAAATGTCGGAAGAGAACCTCTGCGCACGCGGTGCCTATGAACTCGTCGCCGCCAAGGACGCCAAGGTTTCGATCTTCGCGACCGGTTCCGAGGTCGAGATCGCCGTCAACGCCGCGAAGGCACTGGGCGAAAAGGGCATTGCCGCTCGTGTGGTCTCCGTCCCCTGCTTCGAGCTTTTCGCCGAGCAGCCGGAAGACTACCGCAAGGCCGTCATCGGCGACGCCTCGGTCAAGATCGGCATCGAAGCCGCCATCCGCCAGGGCTGGGACGAAATCATCGGCTCGCATGGCACCTTCATCGGCATGAAGAGCTTCGGCGCTTCGGGTCCGTACAAGGAACTCTACAAGCATTTCGGCATCACGGTGGAAGCCGTGGTCGCTGCGGCGGAAAGCCGGGTCTGAGGCAATTGAGGGCGAAGGCGGGCGACCGCTTTCGCCTCCGTATTGCTTGAAATCAAGGAACCTGAGGCCTTGATCTGATGCATTCGGATCGAGCTTTGCTTCAGAAAACGGAATTGTCCACGGGATTGGAGATATCCATATGACTGTTAAGGTTGCCATCAACGGTTTTGGCCGCATCGGCCGCAACGTCCTTCGCGCCATCATCGAGTCCGGCCGCACCGACATCGAAGTCGTTGCCATCAACGACCTCGGCCCGGTCGAGACCAACGCGCATCTGCTGCGTTACGACTCGATCCACGGCCGCTTCCCGGCCAAGGTCGAAGTTTCCGGCGACACGCTGATCATCAACGGCGGCAAGCCGATCAAGGTGACAGCCATCAAGGACCCGGCTACGCTTCCCCATGGCGAAATGGGCGTCGACATCGCGATGGAATGCACTGGCATCTTCACCGCCCGCGACAAGGCTGCCGCGCACCTGACCGCCGGCGCCAAGCGCGTCATCGTCTCGGCTCCGGCTGACGGCGCTGACCTGACGGTCGTCTACGGCGTCAACCACGACAAGCTGACCAAGGACCACATGGTCATCTCCAACGCGTCCTGCACGACGAACTGCCTCGTGCCGGTCGTCAAGGTCCTGCACGACCTGATCGGCGTCGATCATGGCTTCATGACCACGATCCACTCCTACACCAACGACCAGCCGTCGCTCGACCAGATGCACAAGGATCTGTATCGCGCCCGCGCAGCCGCTCTCTCCATGATCCCGACCTCGACGGGTGCCGCCAAGGCCGTCGGCCTCGTCATGCCGGAACTGAAGGGCAAGCTTGACGGTTCGTCGATCCGCGTCCCGACCCCGAACGTCTCGGTCGTCGACCTGAAGTTCGTCGCCAAGCGCGCAACGACCAAGGAAGAGATCAACGAAGCGATCAAGGCCGCCGCCACCAGCGGTCCGCTGAAGGGCATCCTCGGCTACACCGACGAGCCGCTCGTTTCGCGCGACTTCAACCACGATAGCCATTCCTCGATCTTCGCGCTCGACCAGACGAAGGTCATGGAAGGCAACTTCGTGCGTATCCTCACCTGGTACGACAACGAATGGGGCTTCTCCAACCGCATGTGCGACACCGCGGTTGCCTTCGCCAAGCTCATCTGAAGTCTGCGCGAGCAGGATTAAAATGCGAAGCGCGTCGGAAACGGCGCGCTTTTATTTTGGCCGGATTAGTCGAAAAGACCGGGAAGCATCGGCGCGCCACCATCGAGATAGACGCCCTCCATGGCAAGCAGCTTAGCCTTGGTGATAAGACCGCCGGGCGCGGAAAACCCGCCCGGCTTGTTGCCGGCGGCCAGCACTCGGTGACACGGTACGACGACCGGCCAAGGGTTGCGCGCCATTGCCGTGCCCACCGCTTGCGCAGCACCCGGAGAACCGGCTCGAACCGCAAGCTCTCCATAGGTCACCGTCTCGCCGCGCCTGACCTTGCGCAAGGTATGGTAGACGGTCGCCTCAAAGGCAGCGATGTCGGCAAAATCCAGCGGCACACCGGAAAAATCGACGGCCTTGCCGGCCGCATAGACCGCCAGAAGCTCGGCTGCATCGCCAGCATGCACGGGCACGCCGCCCCCTGCCCGTCGCGCACTCTTCGCCAGCCGCGCAGCGGTCGCCGCCGCATCCCTGTCCGGCAATTGCACGCGCGTGAGCCCCGCCTCACTCCACGCGATGCCGCAGACGCCGAGCGCCGTCTCGAAAAGCATATATTCGGCCGAATCCATGGGGCGATCTCGCATGGGCCGGATTATGCGATTGAAAGGCGATGTTCGCAATCTGCGCCGGCTTGCCAAGGGCGCGGGATTTCCTATTGTCGCGCCAACCATGACCGGAGCAGAATGTGAGCCTGACCAAAGCCGAAATCCGCAAAGACCGCCTTGCGCTGCGCGATGCCATCCCAGCCGAGGCCCGCATCGAAAAAAGCCTCGCCATGGCCGATCACGCCGAAACGCTCGCATTCGATCCCGGCACAATCATCTCCGGCTTCATGCCGATCCGCTCGGAAGCCGATGTGCGCCCCATGATGTCCGGCTTGCGCGCAAGGGGCGCGCGGCTCTGCCTTCCGGTCGTTCTCGATAAGGAGACAATCGTCTTCCGCGAACTGCTACCCACCGCAACACTGGTGAACACCGGCTTCGGCACCTTTGGCCCCGGCCCGGAAGCGGCAGAGCTCGACCCGGATATCCTGCTCATCCCCCTCTCCGCCTATGACCGTCTCGGCAACCGGATCGGCTATGGAGCCGGCCATTACGACCGCGCAATCGACCGTTTGTTGCGGAAAGGGCTGAAACCGAGGCTGATCGGCATTGCATTCGACGTCCAGAAGGTGGAAGAAATTCCCGCAGAACCACACGACATGCCGCTCGATGCCATTCTGACCGAAAGCGGCCTCACGCGTTTTCGCTAGAACGGACTTTAGATGCGACTGCTTTTTCTGGGTGACATGGTGGGCAAGACGGGCCGGACGGCTGTCTGGGAGCGCCTGCCGGGTCTGATTTCCGAATACAAACTGGATTTCGTCATCGTCAACGGCGAGAACGCCGCCGGCGGTTTTGGCATTACCGAGCAAATCCATCTCGATACGATCGATGCCGGCGCCGATGTCGTCACCACCGGCAACCATGTCTGGGACCAGAAGGAAGCCGTCGGCTTTGCCGGCCGCTACGACAATTTCCTGCGCCCCGCAAACTATCCAGCCGGCACGCCGGGCAAGGGCTCCGGCCTCTTCATCGCGAAGAATGGTGCGCGCGTGCTGGTCGCCAACATCATGGGCCGCGTTTTCATGCACCCGGAGCTGGACGACCCCTTCAAGACCGGCGAAGCGATCCTCGCCGCCTGCCCGCTTGGCGAACAAGCCGATGCAATCATCTTCGACTTCCACGCGGAAGCCACGTCCGAAAAGCAGTGCTTCGGCCATTTCGTCGACGGCCGCGCCTCGCTCGTCGTCGGCACGCATACCCATGTGCCGACCGCCGACCACCAGATCCTGAACGGCGGCACCGCCTACATGTCGGATGCCGGCATGTGCGGCGACTATGACTCCTCGCTCGGCATGGACAAGGAAGAGCCAATCAACCGCTTCATTTCCAAAATGCCCAAGGGCCGGTTTGAAGCGGCCAACGGTCCGGCGACAATCTGCGGGCTGGCCGTAGAGATATCGGACCGCACGGGACTGGCAGAAAAGATCGCGCCACTCAGGCTTGGTCCGCGCCTATCTGAGACTGTGCCGGCTTTCTGGTAATGTTTGCCGAATACACGTAGAAGTTTTGACAACCCAAAGAAGATAAGAGCGCAATTCTAAACCAAAAATGCAACCCCATCCCCGCAATATTCTACAATTCTAATGAAAGAGACGCTTAACATTTTCTTATGAATAAAATTCTATGTTCAGGCTCCAGGTTTTACTTTGCATTGGAGGGGAACATGCTTGGGTTTGGAAAGAATAAGGAGGTCGAAGCGCTGAAGGCAGAGCTGACGGCAGTTCGCGAGCGGTCGGCGCTTCTTGACGACGCGTGCGGCATCGGCCTTTGGGAGGCCTTGATGCCCGATGGCGAGGCCGCTCACAAGGATGCGAAATGGGTGTGGTCTGCCGAGTTTCGCAGACTCATCGGTTATCAGAGCGAAGCAGAGTTTCCCAATGTGATGGAATCCTGGTCCGACCGTCTTCATCCGGACGATGTCGCTCCGACCTTCGCTGCATTCGGTGAGCATCTCAAGGACAAGACGGGACGCGCCCGTTACAATGTCGCCTACCGCCTCAAGGTCCGCGATGGTAGCTATCGCTGGTTCCGCGCCACCGGCGGCTGCAAGTACCAGCCTGACGGCACGACCATTCGGGCCTGCGGATCGCTGACTGAAATTCACGACCAGACGATGCTGGAGGAAGCCTCAAAGCGCACGGCGGCGGAAAACGAAACCGTCATCCACGCCCTGCGCACCGCGCTGACCGCGCTCGCATCGGGCGATCTGACCTACCGCATCGATGCCACTTTCCCTGCTGCAACGGATGTGCTGAAGCGCGACTTCAACACGGCCACGCAGCAGCTCGAGCATGTCATCAAGGCGGTTTCCGAAACCGTATCCAGCATCACAAGCGGCTCTTCCGAGATCAGCCGTTCGACAGACGACCTCTCGCGTCGGACCGAGCAGCAGGCAAGCTCACTGGAAGAAACCGCAGCCGCGATCGACGAGATCACCTCGACGGTGCAGCGGACCGCACAGAACACGAGCGAACTCGCTTCCGCCACGACGAAGACCCGGCAGGCCGCAGAACATTCCGGTAGCGTGGTCCAGAACGCCATTGCCGCCATGTCCCAGATCGAACACTCCTCCGGCCAGATCAGTCAGATCATCAGCGTGATCGACGAGATCGCCTTCCAGACCAACCTGCTGGCGCTAAACGCCGGTGTTGAAGCCGCCCGTGCGGGCGACGCCGGCAAGGGCTTTGCGGTCGTTGCACAGGAAGTGCGCGAACTGGCACAACGCTCGGCCAATGCCGCCAAGGAGATCAAGCAGTTGATCTCGACCTCGAGCGATCAGGTTGGCAAGGGTGTCAACCTCGTCGGCGAGACCGGACGCGCGCTGGAAACGATCGTGAGCGAAATCGCCGGCATTACCAGCCTCATTTCGGACGTGGCGCAGTCGGCCAAGGAACAGGCAACGGGCGTTCGCGAGATCAACAGCGCCGTCAACCAGATGGACCAGATGACACAACAGAACGCAGCGATGGTGTCGAATACTGCAAATGCCAGCCATTCGCTGGCTTCCGAGGCCACTCATCTGGCCGAACTGGTCTCGCGACTCAAAGTCGGTCGCGCTCAACACGCCCAAGGCGGCCGCCGCGCAGCCTGACGACCAACCCTCCAGAGATAAGGAGGCGGGGCCGAAGCCCCGCCTCTTTTTGTTAAACAAAGGCGATGTGCTTGTGCACGCCGACATCCGGTTCCTTGTCCGGATCGAGATTGGCCTTGGCAATCTCCCAGCCGAAGGTGAGCAGGTTGCCGGTCGAGGCCCAGAAGCTGCACTCGCGCGGGCGGAACTGCAGCATGGTGAGATCCGGATCGTCCTTGCCATCGTGATACCAGGCCTCGACGACCGAGCTCCAGTATTCCTCGATACGGGCCCGGTCGTAATTCACCTCGATTGTGCCCTTCAGGACCGCGTGGAAGTCATGGTCCTTGCCAACAACGACAAAGAGCGCTTCCGAGCCGGGTCCGATCGAACGCACCAGATCGCTGTTCTTGCGGGTGTAGAACCAGATCGACTTGGTGGCGATGTCCAGATTCGGCGCCATCGGCTGCAGGTCGAAGCTTTCGCCCTTGAGACCGAGCATACCGGCGGTCACGCGGTCGAGTTCGTCCCAGATCAGCTTTTCCGGATCCTTGTTGGCAGTCGAGAGGCTTACCATCGTCATGTCCTTTCACGTTGTGGCGGGGGTCAATGTCACCCGGTTAATCCACGACCGCACGAAATGGTTCCACATCTGGACGAAGCGCCTCAAAATCCTTATAAGGCGCCAAAATCTCGAAAATTCCTGATGAAATACGCATAGGGGTGCCATGGCTGGCCATTCACAGTTCAAGAACATCATGCATCGCAAGGGCAAGCAGGACAGCGTTCGGTCCAAGCTCTTCTCCAAGCTCGCGCGCGAAATCACCGTTGCCGCCAAGGCCGGTCTGCCGGACCCGGCCATGAACGCCCGCCTGCGTCTGGCGATCCAGAACGCCAAGGCGCAGTCCATGCCCAAGGACAATATCGACCGCGCCATCAAGAAGGCAGCGGGCGCCGATGGCGAGAACTATGATGAAGTTCGCTATGAAGGCTATGGCCCCGGCGGCGTCGCCGTCATCGTGGAAGCGCTGACGGATAACCGAAACCGCACCGCCTCCAACGTCCGCTCGCTCTTCACCAAGGCCGGCGGAGCACTCGGTGAAACGGGCTCGGTCTCGTTCTCCTTCGACCGCGTCGGCGAAATCACCTACAAGGCCTCCGTTGGCGATGCCGACAAGGTGATGGAAGCGGCCATCGAAGCCGGTGCCGAGGATGTCGAGACGACCGAAGACGGCCACACGATCTATTGCGGCTTCGAGGACACGAACGAAGTCGCCAAGGCGCTCGAAGCCGTTCTCGGTGAAGCCGAAACGGTGAAGTCCGTCTGGAAGCCGCAGAACACGATTCCGGTCGATGAAGAAAAAGCCCAGTCGCTGATGAAGCTCATCGACAACCTCGAAGACGATGATGACGTGCAGAACGTCTACTCGAACTTCGAAGTGTCGGACGAAGTCATGGCCAAGCTGTCGGCGTAACCGCGCCGACAAGCCGCGCGTCACCGCGAAAGGGTCTGCGAAGGATATTCGCCGAACCTTTCGTTGTATATCCGTGCGAAGTCGCCCATGTTGATGAAGCCCCAGACGTTTGCAATCTCCGCCACCCGGCCTTCCCGTCCGGCGGCAAGCAGAGCATGACGGGCGCCTTGCAGGCGTTGTTCTCTCAGGAAGTGGCTGGGTGTATAGCCCCGAAACTGCCTGAAGGCCTCGGTAAGGCTGCGCAGACTGACACCCGCGGCCCGCGCGACGTCTGTCATCGAGGGCACATTGGCGGCATTCTCCGCCATGAAGGCTTCCGCCCGGCGCACCGTGCGCGGCGCAAGCGTGTGGGATGGGTTTTCAAGATCGATGCCGGCGCGGTTGGCCCATTCGTTCAGAAGATGAACGCAGATCGTCTGCTCCAGATGCCGGCCGACGCGGCTCCGGGCGATCTGGTCCGGCGCTTCGGCGATGCAGCGCGACATGTATTCCAGAAGCGCCATCCAGCTTGAACCGCGCCCGCCAAGACCGGTCTTGAACTGCCACAGGCGGTCGTCGGGCACGAAGCCGAACAGGTCCTGGCAGACCTGCTCGAGAACCTGATGCGGGATCGTCAGGTTGACCTGCAGGTGATCCGGGTTGAAGTCCACATCATAGTCGGTACGCGAGCAATCGACGACGAAACTTTCGCCATAGCCGGTCTCCACGGCGTCGTTACCCGTCAGTTTGTGGCGCGCCTGCCCGCCCACCGTGGTCAGGACAACGGCATTGCCGGAATCCATGTCCCAGTCCTTGATATTGACGGGAATCCCGTAAGCAAAGCGCGTCAGCGTAATGCGGCCGATCTCTGCCGACCGCATGGTGGAATCGGGCGACCCCACCTTGCCCGTCGGAGACACATCGTACGGCATGTAGACTTTGCTCGACCAGTCCTTGATCTCGTCCCAATCATGGGAGGCAATCTTGTGTTTCTGTTGGATCGGTTTTCCCTGCGCGTCGTAAAGAAGCACATTCTCCAGCATGCATTTCCTCCCTTGCCTCTTACCTCCAGAGCGAAAGCAGCCGCCATCTGACCTCGTCCAGCCGCCTCCGCAAATACGCTGCGGAAATTGAATGTATCAAATCCGCCGATTTCCGATAGCCGTTTCCGGTTTCCGACGTGCGCTCAGAACGACACTGGCTATTTTCACGGTCAACCGCACCCGGAGGATATGCGGTTGTGAACTTGGAGGAGAGATCGATGAATCGCGATTTGAAATCAACGTTGGATGGTGTTCTGCAGAATGCGGTCGCAGGCAATCCCGGCGTGCCCGGGGTCGCAGCAGCCATCACGGACCGCAACGAAACGATCTACGCCGGAGCCGCCGGCTCGCGGCGACTGGGCCGCGACGAGCCGATGACGCCGGACAGCGTCTGCGCCATCTTCTCGACCACCAAGGCCATCACCGGCACGGTTTGCCTCCAGCTCTATGAGCAGGGCAAGCTCGACCTCGATGCGCCGGCCAGGGAGTATGCGCCGGCCATCGGCGAACTCCAGGTGATCGAAGGCTTCGAGACGAACGGCGAACCGCGCCTGCGCGCGCCGAAGTCCGATGTCACGACACGGCAGCTTCTGCTGCATCAGGGCGGTTTCGCCTACGACTTCTTCAACGAAACCTATAATCGCCTTGCCAAGGAGCAAGGTCAGCCCAGCGTCATCACCGCCACGATGAAATCGCTGACCACGCCCATGCTGTTCGACCCGGGCACGGCCTGGGAATACGGCACCAATATCGACTGGGCCGGCCTCGTCTGCGAGGGCATCACCGGCAAGCGTCTGGGCCAGCTGATGCAGGAGGGCGTGTTCGAACCGCTGGGCATGGAAGACAGCGCCTTCACCATGACGCCTTCGATGAGCGAACGCTACGTCACCATGCATAACCGGAACCCGGCCGGCAAGCTCGTTCCGGACGACGAATTCCTGCTGGATCAGATGCCGGAGGTCCATATGGGCGGCCATGGCCTGCATTCGACCGCGCTCGACTACGCGAAATTCATCCGCATGTGGCTGAACGACGGCGCCGGACCGAATGGTCAGGTTCTGAGACCGGAAACGGTCGCCATGGCGGCACAGAACGGCCTGGGCGAGATGAAGATCAAGGGGCTTCCCGGCGTTATCCCGACGCTTTCCAACTATGCGGAATTCTTCCCCGGCATGCCGAAAAGCTGGGGCCTGACCTTCATGATCAATGACGAGGAGGCCCCCACGGGCCGCCCTGCCGGGGCGCTCGCCTGGGCGGGCCTTGCCAACCTCTATTACTGGATCGACCGCCAGAACGGTATCGGCGGATACTGGGCAACCCAGATCCTTCCCTTCGCCGACCCCGCCTCCGTCGGTGGCTTCCTGGAGATGGAAACCAATGTCTATCGCTGGATGAAAAACGGCGTCTGAAAAGGCCCGCAGGTCGTCAGACACCTCAAACCCCATCCATGTGATGGCCCGTCGGTCCCCGGCAATCTGCCGGGGATTTCGCGTTTGTACGGAAAGACGGTGCGATCCTTGTTCGCTCCCGCTCAATATAGTATACCCCCCTATAATAATAGGAGATGCCACAATGAGCGGCGACCACTTCCATCCACATCCCCATGGCGATCACACGGGTCACCACCACCGTTCTGACGCCCTGCCCGCACATCACGACCACGTCTTCCTCGGCGAGGCGCATCAGCGAAACGAGAAGCGAACCTGGATCGTCATTGCGGTCACAGCCACGATGATGGTGATCGAGATCGTCGCGGGGAACGTCTACGGCTCCATGGCGCTGGTGGCCGATGGCTGGCATATGTCGACGCACGCGGCGGCCATGCTGATTGCTGCGCTTGCCTATTTCTACGCCCGCCGTCATGCGACAAACCCGCGCTTCACCTTCGGCACCGGCAAGCTCGGCGATCTCGCCGGCTTCACCAGCGCGATCGTGCTGGCGATGATCGCGCTGGTGATTGCATGGGAAAGCGTCATGCGACTGCGCGCGCCCGTTGCGATCAACTTCCGCGAAGCGATCCTGATCGCCGTCCTCGGTCTCGCCGTAAACCTCGTCTGCGCCTGGCTCCTGAAGGACGATCATCACCATCATGGTCATTCTCACGGGCACGATCATGGCCATGACCACCATGATGGAGGTCACGATCATCACGGCCACGGCGGCAAGGACCAGAACCTCCGCGCCGCCTATGTGCATGTGCTTGCCGACGCGTTCACCTCTGTGCTGGCCATCGTGGCGCTGACCCTCGGTAGTCTCTACGGTTGGTCCTGGCTCGATCCGGTCATGGGCGTTGTCGGTTCGCTGGTCATCGCCAACTGGTCATGGAGCCTGATCCGCGACACCGGGGCGACCCTGCTCGACTACGTGCCGGAGGATGAAGACCTGCCGGAGGAAATTCGCCAGATCGTCACACGCGAAGGCGCCGACATCGTTGACCTGCATGTCTGGCAGCTCGGCCCCGGTCACCACGGCGCGATCGTTTCCATCCTCGCGGATCACCCCAAGGCGCCCTCCTACTATCGCGAAAAGCTTGCAGTGATCCACGATCTGTCGCATGTGACGGTCGAGGTGGAAGCCCACGCAGCGTGAAACATGAAAATCATGGCGCGGCATCAAGGCCCTGAGACATGACCCATACGATCCGCGAAAAGCAGAAACTGATCAACCGCGTCCGCCGCCTGCGCGGCCAGATGGACGCCGTCGAGCGCATGCTGGAAGAGGAAAAGGGCTGCGCCGAAGTCATGCAGCTCATCGCCGGCATCCGCGGCGCCGTCAACGGCCTGATGGCCGAGGTGATTGAAGATCACATCCACCACCACCTCGCCGCCCCGGACCTGACGCAGCCCGATCGGAACGAGGCGGCAGGCGAACTGGTGGATGTCGTCAGGGCTTATTTGAAGTAGACCACCGGTTCAAACGTCTGGATGCTCTATCGGTGTCGCAGCATGGTGGCGCATCATTGCGTGCAACAACATGGCAGCGCCCATCAGACCTGCAGCCAAGAGAAACGTCATTCGCATGCCGCCTGCAATGGCAGAGGCACTGGCGCTCGCGATATCCGTCCGGCCGACGCCAAACGCAAAGACCGCGCCCATGAGCGACGCGCCCGCAATCAGCCCCGCATTGCGGGACAGGCTGAGCAGGCCCGACACCGTTCCCCGCGCATTTCTGGCGACATGGGCCAGAACCTGCGTGTTGTTGGCTGCCTGGAACAGCTGATAGCCGGGCGTCAGCACGGCAATCGCGACCACATAGCCCGCCACGCCTGCGAACTCCGGCAGAAAGGCGAGAAGAACAGCGCCGACGACGAGTAGGCCAAGGCCGAGCATCAACACGCGGCCACGTCCCCACCCATCGACCAGCCTGCCTGCCGGAACGCCTCCGAGGATGGAGATCGCGGGGCCAACCGTCATCACGAGACCTACACCACCCGGATGAAGTCCGAGCGCCATGCCCAGAAAGAATGGGCCAACGACCAGCGTTGTCATCATCACCGCCGCGACGATGAAGTTGACCGCGAGGTTTGGCACAAGGCGATGGTTCAGCACAGCCAGAAGCGAGGGCGCACGCGCCTTCGCCTTGTGCTCATCGGCGGGCAACAGAAAGATGGTCAACAGCAGAGCCAGAACCGCCAGAGGGACCTGAACCCAGAAAATTCCTCGCCATCCGGCAAGCGGCAGCAAAAGCCCGCCGAGCGACGGCCCGAGCGCAGTCCCCAAAGCGGAGATGGTGCCAAGCAGACCCATCGCCCGACCCATCCGGTCCTCGCTGGCCAATTCGCGCATGAGCGCCATCGACAGCGTCATCAGGATCGCCGCACCTACGCCCTGTACTGCGCGCGCGCCAATCAGGAAGCGCAGGTCCGGCGCAACCGCACAGGAAAGCGATGCAGCCGCGAACAGCGCGAGCCCGGCCATCAGCACACGCCTGAGCCCGAAACGATCGCCAAGTCGCCCCGCGACGACCACGGAAACGGTGAGCGTAGCAAGATAGGCGACGACGACAGCCTGCACTTCGGTGAAGGGCGCTTGGAACGCCTGCGCAAGCGCCGGCAAGGCGATGTTGGCGATGCTGGTGCCGAGCGAGGCCAGCAATGCAGAGAGAGCCAGTGCACCCGTCACCCATCCTTGCGACGCATCGGTATTCGATTTTCCATGTCTGTTCATGTCTTGAACCCTTGTCTGAAATTCCGTTCAGGAGCAGGCTACGAATTCAAGCCAACTTGAGGTCAAGCATGAAATTTCTGGACATCGGAGAAGTCTCCGCACGGACCGGCGTCAAGCCGTCGGCGCTGCGCTATTACGAAGAGATCGGGCTGATCGAGTCCCTCTTCCGCCATGGTCTGCGCCGGCAGTTCTCTGACGACGTTCTCTTGCAGATCAAGCTGATCACGATGGGTCAGGCCGCCGGTTTCTCGCTGGAGGAAATCGCCGGCATGTTCGGCAGGAATGGCAGACCCGACCTGCCGCGCGATGTCTTGCATCGCAAGGCGGACGAAATCGACGAGAAGATCCAGCAACTGAGCGCGCTCAGCGATACGCTGCGCCACGTCGCCGACTGCAAGGCGCCTTCGCACATGGAGTGCCCGACCTTTCGCCGCCTGGTCGAGCTTTCAGGAAAGCGAGGACGTGTGAGGCTGAAAAGAAAAGGACACGCAGTCGCCGGCGACATCTGAAAGGGCTTGAACCCTCAAGCCGCCTCGAACACACCCATCTCCGAAATCGCCTTCACCGCCGCCAGCCGCTTCTCGACGTCGAAAATGGTGAAGGAGACGATGATCTCGTCGGCCTCGGTGTCCTTGATGAAGCGCTTCAGTTTCGTCTCCACGGTGTCCTTCGCACCGACCACGGCGAACTGCAGCGTGTGCTCCACCATGGTCCGCTCCATCGGCGTCCAGTGCTCGTCCATATCGGCGACGGGCGGCGGATATTGTCCGGGCCGGCCGCGTCGCAGGTTGACGAATTGCTGCTGCGCCGAGGTGAAGTAATAGGCTGCCTCTTCATCCGTCTCGGCCACCACGCCCATGACGCCCGACATGACATAGGGCTGGTCGAGCTGATCGGAAGGCTCGAAGCGTGAGCGATAGATATGGATGGCCTCGAAGAGCTGGTCGGGCGCGAAATGCGAGGCAAACGCATAAGGCAGGCCGAGCGCTGCCGCCAGATGCGCGCTATAGAGGCTTGAGCCGAGAATGTAGAGCGGCACCTGCGATCCCATACCGGGCACCGCGATGACCCGTTGACCTTCCGCGCGCGGCCCGAGCCAGGCCTTCAGTTCCAGAATATCGTCGGGGAACCGTTCCGAGGCCGCCTGCATGTCCCGCCGCAGCGCGCGGGCCGTCGCCATGTCGGTTCCCGGCGCGCGGCCGAGCCCCAGATCCACGCGACCCGGAAACAGTGCTGCCAGGGTTCCGAACTGCTCGGCGATGATGTAGGGCGAATGGTTGGGAAGCATGATGCCGCCCGAGCCGATGCGGATGCGCTTCGTGGCATAACCGGCATGGCCGATGACCAACGAGGTCGCCGCACTGGCAATCCCCGTCATGCCGTGATGCTCGGCAAGCCAGAACCGCTTGTATCCCGCCTCTTCCGCTGCCATCGCCATGCGCCGCGTATTCTCCAGCGCATCCGAGACGGTCGAGCCCTCGCTGATGGTGGAAAGATCAAGAACAGAGAAGAATGTCATGGGAGAGGCCTTTCGGGATTGAGCCCTTTATCTAGGTCACCCTCGCCACAATCCCAAGGCCGCCAGAAGTCAAAATGATAAGTGGACCGAAGGAGCCCCGATCATACCGACTTCTTGAACCTGATGGCAGTCCATTACCCCGCCATGCGATACCCGCTGCGGTCGTCTTCCAGACGGAACTGCCCCAGTCGCTGGTCCATTTCCCCGGCCTCATGCGCCAGTCTGTGCACGGCTGCCGTGGTTTCCTCGACCATCGCCGCGTTTTGCTGCGTGGCGGTTTCGAGCTCGCCGACCGAGGCGTTGATGGCGCGCAGCGAATCCGCCTCCTCGCGGGTCGATTCCATGATCGAGCGAATACGCCCGTCGATATCTGCGACGTGACCGCCGATCGCGCCGATCGCATGGCCCGCCTTCTCCACCAGCGCAACACCGGCCTCGACATCGCTTGTCGATCGGGCAAGCAGTGTGGTGATCTCCTTGGCTGCGGTCGCCGATCGCTGGGCGAGTTCGCGCACTTCCTGTGCGACCACGGCGAATCCTTTGCCGCTTTCGCCTGCACGCGCGGCCTCAACGCCGGCATTCAGCGCCAGAAGATTGGTCTGGAAGGCGATCTCGTCGATCACACCGATGATCTGGTTGATCTTCTGCGACGACGACTGGATGTTCTCCATTGCCTCGATCATCGAACGCATGATGCCGGCCGAGTCGTCGGCTCCGTCGCGCGCGGTCTTGGCAATATGCGCGGCGTCTTCCGCGCGGGCCAGTTGCTCGCGCACGGCCCTGGTCACCTGATCGATAGCCGCAGCCGCCTGGCTGATCGAAATCGATTGCCGCTCGGTGCGCGCCGCCAACTGGTCGGCCGAACTCCGCATCTCGCTCGATCCTTCGCGCACAGCCGCCGAATTGCCGCCAATAGCAAGCATCGCGTCGTGCAACTGCTCGATGGACCGGTTGAAGTCGATCCTCAGAGTCTCGAATTCACCGGGAAAACGACGATCGATCCTGCAGGCCAGATCACCGCCGGCAAGCCGGCCCAGGCCCGAGCCCAGAGCTGCGACCACATCCTTGAGTTCCGCTGCCTGCGCCTCGCGTTCCGTCTGCCGCGCATCGCGCTCGCGCTCCGCATCAGCCGCCATCTGCGCCGTCTGCGCCTCCATGTCCTTCTGCCGCTGCAGCGACTGGCGGAAGCTGTGCAACGCCCGTGACATGACCCCGATCTCGTCAACCCTGTCCTGATAACGAATGGTCGCGCCGAGATCGCCGGCCGCAACCGCCTGCGTTGCTTCAGCCAGGCTGCCCAGCGGCGAAAGCATGCGCTTGAGGAAGAAGGCTGAAACCAGAAGTCCCGCCAGGATCACGATCACCCCGGCGCCTGCCATCAGACTCGCGATATGCTTCGACCCGGCCTGAAGCGAGCCGATACTGTCGCTTTCGGAAATCAGATAGCGATACCCATAGACAGTGACGGACTTCGTGAAGGCGCGCGCCGGTCCATCTGCGCGATGAAAGTCAGCCTGAAAGGGGGCCTGAGCGGCAAAGGCCTGCGCGGCAAACGTGAAGGGCGTCGCGTCGACCGCTACGATCGCGCCTTGCGGCGAAACGCCCAGTGCGCGACCGTCGTCGCCGATGATATTCACCTGCTCCTGACCGTCGGTCGGCAGCGCCTTCGACATGACATCCGAAATGGCATGATCGGCTACCTTGAAGATGACGACGCCACGGGGCGAGCCGAGCTTCAGAAGCGGCACGGCGAAATAGATGTCCGTCTTTCCGGTCGACTGCGACACCACGAGACCGGAAAACACAGTATCGGCGGTCTCCCCGTCCTTTGAGGCGGAAACAGCCTTGTTGGCGAGCGCATAGACCGTCCCCAGTCCGGATTTCGCAAGATCGCCCGTGGCCACGTTCCGCGCGAACGTTTCCGTCTTCTTGTAGGAGTAGATGACGTTGCCCTGCGTGTCCGCCATCAGTAGATCGGAAAAGGGCCCGTTTGCGAGATAGGTCTGCACATCGGTCTGCGTTTTCTCATGCGATGAGAAATAGAAGCCACTGGGCCCGTCGACCTTGACCAGACGCTCACGCTTGTCGGCAGGGTTCGGGTTGCGGGTGATATAGATGTCGATCAGCGCCTTGGAAGCATCGCCGGACGTCTTTTCCACCGTCTTCCAGCCACTCTTGAGGTTCGTCAGATCCTGCTGGAGCGCCTCGATACGTGCGATCGACTCCGCCTGCCCTCTCAATTGTGCAAGCTTCTCGGAAAGCATATCGGCGCGGAAGGTCAGCGTTGCCTGTCGGGCCGCTGCGGCCTGCTGCTGAAAGACCCCTGCGCTGCCGCCATAGGCAATGGCCAGCAACACGGCGCCGGACAGGACCATGAAGAAGATGAACAGGCCGGTCACGCGTGTCCTGACAGATTTGAATACTCGGCTCATCGGCCCACCGCCCACATCATGAAATTGCAAATGCGTGCAAGCCTGCGCCTGCACAGCACTGCATTGGCTTCCCGTAGACGCATTCTTCTCTCAGCTGCGCTTACTCTATGGTTAATGAGTACTGTTTATTTTAGAGATTTCGATATTTCGATCGGCTTTGCGACACTTTTCGACACACCCTACCCGATGAAACCCTGCCAACAGACATGGGCAGCCCGCCATTTCTATCCTAACCTCGCTTCATGAAAGACATGATTCGCATTATCGGCATTGATCCCGGGCTTCGGCGCACCGGTTGGGGAATCATCGAGAGCCTGGGCAATTCATTACGCTTCGTCGCCTCCGGGACGGTCACCAGCGATGGCGACATGGACCTCGCCTCAAGGCTTTGCCAATTGCATGACGGGCTCGCCGAAATTATTCACGCCTACCAGCCGCATGAGGCAGCCGTCGAGCAGACCTTCGTGAACAAGGACGCGGTCGCCACGCTGAAGCTCGGTCAGGCGCGGGGTATAGCGATGCTGGTCCCGGCCCGTGCCGGTCTCAAGGTCGCCGAATACGCGCCGAATGCGGTGAAGAAATCCGTCATCGGCGTCGGCCACGGCGAGAAACAGCAGATCCACATGATGCTGAAGGTTCTCATGCCCAAGGCCGAATTCAAGGGCAACGATGCCGCCGACGCGCTCGCGATCGCCATCTGCCATGCCCACAACCGCGGCGCGACCGCCAGTCGCCTGGCCATGCTCGCCGGCTGAATGTTCTTGACTTGTTCTCAAGGGGCTGCCAAGTAATACTCACGAGGTATTACCATGCGCGTGACAGAAAAAGGTCAGGTTACCATACCAAAAGACATTCGTGACCGCTATGGCATCCTGCCCGGCGCGGAGGTTGAATTCATTGCGGATGAGAAGGGTCCAAGGCTGGTTCTTATCTCGTCCTCAGCAGATCTGACCGAACAGGGGTTCGACGACTGGCTGAAAACGGTCAGTGGTGCGCTTGATGCTGGCGGCATGAGCACGGAAGACTATATGGAATGGCTGCGAGGACCTCGCGATGACGTCAGTCCTCGTTGACACCAATATCTTCATCGACATTTTTGCCAAACCAGGCGCGTTTACCGCATGGTCAGGCAGCATGCTGAAACATCTGCGCAGAGAAGCGAGCTTCGTGCTATCGCCGATCGTCTGGGCGGAACTCGCCGGACTGGCCGGCAGCGAGCGCGAAATATCAGCTCTGACTGCGCCGCTTGGCCTGATCAAAGAAGCGCTGCCATTTGAAGCTGCCTACAAGGCGGGATTGGCGCATGTGTCTTATCGTCGCCAGGGCGGCAGTCGGGAACGCACGTTGCCCGACTTCCTGATCGGCGCCCATGCCGCCGTTCGCTCCCACCGGCTACTCACCCGTGATCCGAACAGGTACCGCGCCTGCTTTCCCGACCTCGATATCATCTCGCCCGAAACGCATTCCTGAAAGACTTTACCCATGATCGGCAAACTCAAAGGCACCGTGGACGAAATCGGCGAGGATTACGTGCTCGTCGATGTGCACGGCGTCTGCTACCTCGCCTTCTGCTCGGCGCGCACGCTCTCGAAACTGAACCTTGGCGAGGCCGTGGTCCTGTTCATCGAAACCTATGTCCGGGAAGATCAGCTGAAACTTTTCGGCTTCGCGACACCGCTGGAGCGCGAATGGTTCCGGCTTCTGCAGGTCGTGCAGGGCATCGGCTCCAAGGTGGCCCTTGCCGTCCTGTCGACGCTGACGCCAGCCGAACTGGCCAACGCCATCGCGCTTCAGGACAAGACCGCCATATCGCGTGCACCTGGGGTCGGGCCAAAGGTTGCCATCCGCATCCTGACGGAGTTGAAGAACAAGGCCCCTGCCTTTGCCGGCGGGGCGGCGAACATGGGGCTCAAGCAGGAAATCGGCGAAGGCGCCGCCAGCGCGCCCGTCGCAGACGCCGTTTCGGCCCTCACGAATCTCGGTTACTCCCGCGAGCAGGCCGCCAATGCGGTGGCGGCCGCGCTGAAGAATGGCGGGGAAGATGCAGATAGCGCAAAGTTGATCCGCCTGGGCCTCAAGGAACTGTCGCGGTGAGAGCGGCCTTTCCTTCGTCCGCTTTCGCCGCTAAAGCCCTAGTCGAAACGGGATCGACCAGATGAACCAGCCAAATCCGCTCTTGAGCCCTGAAAAGCGCGGCGAAGACCTCGATACGGCTTTGCGCCCGCAATCGCTGGACGAGTTCACCGGCCAGGCCGAAGCGCGCGCCAATCTGAAGATCTTCATCGAAGCCGCCAAGAACCGTGGCGAGGCGCTGGACCACGTACTGTTTGTCGGCCCTCCTGGCCTCGGCAAGACGACGCTCGCGCAGATCATGGCGAAGGAACTGGGCGTCAACTTCCGCTCCACCTCCGGCCCGGTCATCGCCAAGGCCGGCGATCTTGCCGCCCTTCTGACCAATCTCGAAGAGCGCGACGTCCTCTTTATCGACGAAATCCATCGCCTCAACCCGGCGGTAGAGGAAATCCTCTATCCCGCCATGGAGGATTTCCAGCTCGACCTCATCATCGGCGAGGGTCCGGCCGCGCGCTCGGTGAAGATCGACCTTTCGAAATTCACGCTGGTGGCGGCAACCACCCGCCTTGGCCTTCTGACGACCCCGCTGCGCGACCGTTTCGGCATTCCCGTGCGGCTCAATTTCTACACCGTCGAAGAGCTGGAATCGATCGTGCGCCGCGGCGCACGTTTGCTGGGCCTTGGCATGACCGATGACGGAGCCCGCGAGATTGCCCGGCGCGCCCGCGGCACGCCCCGCATTGCGGGCCGTCTGCTGCGCCGCGTACGTGACTTTGCAGAGGTTGCCCGTGCCGAGGCCGTGACCCGCCAGATTGCCGACGAGGCCCTGACGCGGCTGCATGTCGACAACATGGGCCTGGATCAGCTCGACCGACGCTATCTCGCCATGATCGCGCATAATTTCGGCGGTGGCCCGGTGGGCATCGAGACGATTGCCGCCGGCCTTTCCGAGCCGCGCGACGCGATCGAGGACATCATTGAGCCCTATATGATCCAGCAGGGCTTCATCCAGCGCACGCCGCGCGGCCGCATTCTGACCGCAAATGCATGGAAACACCTGGGCCTGACCCCGCCTAAAGACATCGAAAGAACCCAGATCAGCCTTTTCCAGGACGACAACGAGTGATCACCAGACGCGGCTTTCTGAAACTGGCGGCAACCGGATTTGCCTCGGCTGCGGCCCTGCTGGGCTATGGCACAGGGGCGGAGGCCATGGGAACCCCGCGCATCCGGACATATGCATTCACGCCACCGGGGTGGACGCCGGACCTGAAGCTCCGGCTCGTCCTGCTGAGCGACATTCACACCACCAAGCACTGGATGGAGCTCGACCGCGTCGCCCGCATCTGCGACATGGCAAACAGCCTCGGGGGAGACATGATCCTGCTGCTGGGCGACTATGTGAACGCGATGCCGGAACTCGGCACGGCGCTGCCGGAAGATGACATCGCGGCCTGCCTCAGCCGGCTTTCGGCGCCGCTGGGCACCCACGCCATTCTCGGCAATCACGACTACTGGCAGTCGTGGAACTTCATTCGCGACCCTCGCCTCATGCCGCGGATCGGCCATGCCCTGGAGAAGGCAAACATCAGCCTCTTGATCAACGACGCGACCCGGCATGAAAAGGACGGCAAGCCCTTCTGGCTCGCCGGACTTGGCGATCAGCTGGCGTTTCATTTCCAGCATCCTCCCGGCCGCGAGGGCGATGGTGGCGTCGATGATCTTTCCACCACGCTTGCCAGGGTCAGCGACGACGCACCGGTCATCCTGATGGCGCATGAACCCGATGTCTTCCCTGATGTGCCGTCCCGCGTTTCCCTGACGCTCTCGGGTCACACCCATGGAGGTCAGGTGAACATCTTCGGTTGGTCGCCGGCGATGAACTCGCGCTTCGGCACACGGTTCCGCGGTGGCCACATCATCGAAAATGAGAGGCACCTCGTTGTCTCTCGCGGCCTCGGCTGCACCGGCATTCCGTTCCGTCTCGGCGCATGGCCGGAGATCGTCGTGCTGGACATAGGGTGACCACATGAGCCGCAAGACAATCCGCATCAAGCTGGCGCGGCGCCTGTTCAACATGCGCATCGCTGGCCTTGCCTTTCGCGACGGGCACATCCTTGTGCACCGTGCGACGCATGAGAAGTTCTGGACCTTCCCGGGCGGCACGGCGGAAGTTGGAGAAAGCTCGGCGGAAACGCTCATTCGTGAAATGAAGGAAGAAACGGATTGCGACGTCACGCTCGTCCGCCATCTCTGGACGGTGGAAAACTTCTTCTCCTTCGAAGGGCGGAAATGGCACGAGATCGGCGTCTATTATCTGATGCAGATGCCCGACCACTTCCCGTTCCAGCCCGAAACGATCATCCACCGGGTGCGCGACGCGAAGAACGATCTTGAATTCAAATGGGTTTTGGCCGACAGGTCGCGCCTGGAGGCGCTACCGCTGCAGCCGGATTTCATTCCGGCCCGCATCGCCGCCCTCCCCGAGAAGAGCGAATACCTGATCCACCGCGAAAGCGTGCCCGAATGACCGAGACCTTTTCCCTTTCCGGCGAGCTTGCCGCCGACGGCAGCCACAGGCTGATCCAGCGCGTCTATTATGAAGACACCGATTTCTCGGGCCTTGTGTATCATGCGCGCTATCTTCATTTCATGGAGCGCGCCCGCACCGATTACCTCCGCTGCCTCGGCGTCGAGCAAAGTGCTCTTCACCAGATGGATGGCGAAGGGCTCATGTTCGTGGTGCACCGCATGGAAATCGACTTCAAGTCTCCGGCCCGCATGGACAATGTCCTGACCATCGAAACGGTGACAGAAAAGGCTGGTGGCGCAAAAATGGTGCTGAACCAGAAGATCCTGCGCGGCGAGACGCTGCTGATTTCTGCCAAAGTGATCATCGCCGTCGTCAACGCCCTGGGACGGCCAAGGCGTCTGCCGGAAACGCTCGCCCGATCCTTTCTCGGCGAGGCCTGATTACTTCTCCGTGAGCTTCAGCTCGATGCGTCGGTTCTGCGCGCGCGCTTCCGGCGTATCCCCGGGCGCGATCGGCGTGTACTCGCCGAAGCCAGCCGCGACCAGCCTGTCAGCCGGCACGCCCTGGCTGATCAGATATTTCACGACCGAGGTCGCGCGGGCCGTCGACAGCTCCCAGTTGTCGGCATATTTGCCGTTACCGGACAGCTTGACGTTGTCGGTGTGGCCATCGACACGCAGGACCCAGTTGATTTCCGGCGGAATCTCCTTGGCTAGCTCGATGATCGCCTGGGCCAGCTTCTGCATTTCAACCTTGCCGGCATCATTCAGCTCGGAACCGCCGGAAGGAAACAGCACTTCCGACTGGAAGACGAAACGGTCGCCGACGATGCGGATATTTTCGCGATCCGAAAGGATTTCGCGCAGCCGTCCAAAGAAATCGGAGCGATAGCGGTTGAGTTCCTGCACCTTCTGCGCCAGCGCCACATTCAACCGCCGGCCGAGATCGGCGATCTGCGTCTGGGAGGCCTGGTCCTTCGTTTCGGCCGCCTGCAACGCACTTTCGACGGCAGCAATCTGCGCGCGCAGGGCGGCGATCTGCTGGTTGAGCAGCTCCACCTGGCTCATCGCCCGTGCCGAGACCTGCTTTTCCGCGTCCAGCTCGCCGGACAGCTGGCCGATCCTTGCCTGCGCGCCGGAGGCAATTCCCGATCCGGCATCAAGCAGCTTCTGCAGCCGCGACTTCTCCCCTTCCGATTGGGACAGCGAGGCCTGCAGGGCCGCGAGCTGATCCTCCATGTCCTGCTTGCCGCTCTTTTCGAGCGCAAGGAGCTGCGTCAACTCGTTGATCTGACTATTCAGCCGATTGAGAACCGCGTCCTTGCCGGAAATTTCACGGCTGAGGAAAAACTGCCCGAGCACGAAGACCGTGAGCAGGAACATGATGGCGAGCAGCAGGGTCGACAGCGCATCGACAAAGCCCGGCCAGTAATCGATATGCCGCTGCTGGCGGCGGCGGGCGAGTGCCATCCTACTTCTCCTCCAGCGCCTTCACGAGGCGTTCGAGCGCCACGCGAAGATCGCGGGATTCGGACTGGTGGGCTTCGATCCAGTCGCGCAGCATCTGCTGCTCGGTGCGCATGTTCTTCACAAGACCCTGAATACCTTCGGCAAGGTTGGCCATGGCCGTGGTGGCGCGCTGGTTGGACGCGCTTTCGCTGGCAAGGCGCGAGAGCTGCTGTGTGACGAGGCGAATGTCATCCTGTGCCTGTAACGGCAGAGGCGAAGTCCCGGCAACACCGGCCTGAACGCCCATATCACTGGACAGATCGGTAACCGACGACAGCCACTCTTCCAGTTCGTTGTAGAAGCGGTTCTGCGCCCGGCCGGCCTGAAGATCGAGGAAGCCAAGAACGAGCGAGCCGGAAAGACCGAAAAGGGAGGAGGAAAAAGCCGTCGACATCCCGGAAAGCGGCGCCGATAGGCCTTCCTTCAACGCGCTCAACACATCCGCCGTGTCGCCTGCGCCCACGCTCAACGACTGGATGACGGAGCTGATCGAGCCGATCGTGCCGAGCAGGCCCCAGAACGTGCCCAGGAGGCCGAGGAAGACCAGAAGCCCGGTCAGGTAGCGGGTTGTGTCGCGAGACTCATCCAGCCGGCTCGCGATCGAATCGAGGATGGATCTGAGCGCCACTGCCGAAATCGCCATGTTCCGGCTGCCGGCGAGCAGCACGCGCATGGGCGCGAGCAGAACCGGCGCGCGGCCGGCCTTCTCGATGCTGCCCGCCGCGCGGAAGGCGTTGAACCAGCGCACTTCGGGTCGGAGACGCAGAACATGGCTGAAATTCAGGATGATGCCGATGACCAGCACACCGATGATGAGGCTGTTGAGACCGGGATTGGACACGAAGGCGGCATGAGCCTGCCGGTAGAGGATGGCCGCAACGAAAGCGGCCAGGATGATGAAGATCGCCATGGGCCAGAAATACGCCATGGGGCTCGACAGCTTCTGGACGTAGCCCTCGTTCTGGACGACCCGCTCCCGCTCCACTGCCACATCCAGATCCGACATTGACTATGCACCTCCAGCAATTTCAGGCGAGGTTAGTGGAAGACTGCGGTGAAATGAAGCGCAAAAGCATCAGCGCCTCAAGGCCTTGCACAGCTTGCTGACCATCGGTCGCAGCCTATTTCCGCAACGCTGCCCGGACATCCTGCGGTGCATGGAACCGCACCGCCATAGCCGCCAGATCGCGCGGCTTTCCGGCAAGCTTTTCAATGGCGGCCACCGCCAGTCCATTCGCCACATAATCCGTCTTGTGCCCAACGGCCTTGAGCCAGAGGAGTTCCGAGTTCGGGATGTCACGCTTGAGGCCGACGGAATGGATTTCCTCTGCCACGATGTCATCGCTGTCGCCGGTCATGATCACCGTTGGCGCCGTGATCTCCCTGTAGTGCGGCGCCATGGTCTTCACGAAGGCGTTGAGACCGGAAACGTCGACGGCGTTCGCATAGAAAGCCGAAGGGCGCAGGATCATGCCCGGCATCGTATTCGCCACATAGTCGGCCGGCATGGGATTGGGTGCGAAGACCGCACGGCTCCCGCTATCAATCCGCTCAAGGCCCACCGGCAGCAGCATCGTGTAACGGAAGATCGTGCCGATGACCGGCATCGCAGCGAGATCGTAATACCAGTCGACGCCGCCCTTCCAGGGATGCGTTGCCGCCGACAGGAAGAGCAGCCCGGCGGTCTTGTCCGGATGGCGCACACCAAAACTCGCCGCAATCGCCCCGCCCAGCGAGTGGCCGACGATGATCGCGTGGTCTATGCCCTTTTTCTCCAGAAGCCGCGCGATGGCATCCGCCTGGCCCGCCGGCGTGTCGTTTTCCGCGCCGCCGCGATCGGAATATCCATAACCCGGTCGATCCACGAAGATCAGCCGGGCCCGCCCTTCAAGCGGCTTTTCGAAAGCGAAAAGCTGGTCGCGCAGGTTTCCGCTCGCGCCGTGGATGAAGACGATGGGAGGCAGATCCGCATTCGCCCCGGCGGGAATGTCGACGCTGTTCAGCGCATAGCCGCCAATATCCGTGCGCCGGCCGATATTCGGATAGGCGGTCTCGAATTGCGAGGTCTTCCATTCGGTGAACACGAATCCGGCGGCAAGAGCGACAAACGGAAAGACGACGACCAGCGCCAGAAGGATTCTCAGCATGAAAAAGCGATCTAATCGAGAGGGCGATGAAGGTCTTACGCGCAAAACCTCCGGCTGGATCGGCTCAGGTCTTGTTGCCGTCGAGCTTTTCGGTCAGCGAGCGCACATGACCCTGAGCGTCGCGGTTGGCGGGGTAGATGTCGATAACCCGTTCCCACACCGCCAGAGCGGCCGCATCTTGCCCGGCATCTTCCAGAATGGTGGCCATGCCGGTGAGTGCTCCGAAGTGTCGCGGCTCACGCGCCAGCACCTGCGCGATATCGGCCATGGAGCGTTCGAAATTGCCCGTCTTGAAATGCAGCGTGGCGCGCTTGTTCCAGCTTCCGGCATAGTCCGGCTTCAATGCGATCGCTTCGTCGAGATAATCGAGGGCGGCCGAATATTGCTGCTTGCTCGCCGCCATGTCGGCGGAACGCAGCATGAGATCGACGGTGGCGCTGCCGGAAATGTTCCATGCCGCCCATATGTCCCCGACGATCGCCTGCGCGGCATCCGGATCGCGCGTTCGCTTCAGTTGCGCAAACAGCTTGTCGAGTTTCTGTGCCGGAGAGACGGCGGCCAGGGGTGGATCCTGCGGCGGCGGCTCAACTGCGGGCGGCGCCGAAGCGGCGGAAAGAATCAGAACCGGCAGGATCAATGTCGCAAGAAAACGCATGGCGGAGATCGTACTCCGCCATGGTCGAAGATCAACAAAATTATGCTGCATCACGCCCGAGACCTTGAAAGCCTCGAAAAGGCGGGAGGCGCGCAATCAGCCCTGACGGGCCTTGTAGCGCGGGTTCAGCTTGTTGATGATGTAAATGCGGCCCTTGCGGCGAACCAGACGGTTTTCGCGGTGGCGGGCCTTCAGCGACTTGAGCGAATTCTTGATCTTCATTTTTCTGATCCGCGTGGTTGGAAGAAACGTTGCCGTTCCTTCATCACAATCTATACAATCAAAAGCGCGCCAGCAGGGCGCGCTCTTCAGGTTGGCGGCGTGATACAGTTCCGTGACACGCGTGTCAACGGTCTGGACTGCATTTTCAACGTTTCAGAACCGTGACATGGCCCATCTTCCGGCCCGGCCGCGCCTCGGCCTTGCCATAGAGATGAACCAGTGCGTCCTTCGTCTTCAGCCAGTCTCCGACCGTCGCGATGTCGTCGCCGATGAGGTTCTGCATCACGCAGTCGGAATGCCGCGACGTATCGCCCAGCGGCAGGCCGGCAACCGCGCGGATATGCTGCTCGAACTGCGAGACGATGCAGGCGGCCTCCGTCCAATGGCCGGAATTATGGACGCGAGGGGCCATTTCATTGGCAATCAGCGAACCGTCAGCACCGACGAAGAACTCGACGCCGATAACGCCGACATACGAAAGCTTGTCCAAGATCGCCCGTGCTGCCTCGGTCGCAGCGGCAGCCGTGGCAGCCGAAACCGAGGCAGGCAGGGTCGAGGTATGGAGAATGCCATTCTTGTGGACATTCTCCGCGGGATCGTAAGCGGTGAAGCCTCCATCGACACCACGCGCCGCAATCACCGAGATCTCGCGCTCGAAAGCAACGAAGCTTTCGAGAATCAGCGGGACACCGCCCAGCGCCTCGTAGGTGCCTGCCGGATCGTCCCCCTTGCGGAACACGCGCTGACCCTTGCCGTCATAGCCCATGCGGCGGGTCTTCAAGACCCCCTCCCCGCCAAATTCCGCCAGCGCAGCGACGAGATCGTCCTGGCTGTCGATGCGGCGGAACTGCGCGGTCGCAATGCCGCACGAGGCCAGGAATTCCTTTTCCGTCAATCGGTCCTGCGACACCTCAAGCGCGCGCGGCGGTGGATAGACCGGGCGCGACGCTGCCAGCGTTTCGGCAGCATCCACCGGCACGTTCTCGAATTCGTAAGTTACGATATCGCAGGCATCTGCGAGTTCCGCGAGCGCGTGCGGATTGTCATAAGCGCCAACGATCTGGCGGTTCGCCACCTGCGCGGCCGGACAATCGGCCTGCGGCTCCAGGATCACTGTTCTGAAATTGAGGCGGGCGGCGGCCATGGCCAGCATGCGTCCGAGCTGGCCGCCCCCGATAATGCCGATCGTCTTCATAGACATTAGCTATTATCCACAGGGTAGTCCGCGACCGATGCGGTCTGCCGTGCGCGGTAGTCGTCGAGCTTCAGGGCAACGTCTTCGTCGGAGAGCGCGAGCACCGCTGCAGCGAGCAGAGCAGCGTTCACCGCACCTGCTCGACCGATGGCCAAAGTGCCCACCGGAATGCCCGCCGGCATCTGCACGATGGACAGGAGACTGTCCTGGCCCGAGAGTGCCTTCGACTGCACAGGAACGCCGAAAACCGGCAGCGGCGTCATGGCAGCCGCCATACCCGGAAGATGCGCGGCCCCGCCGGCGCCGGCGATGATGACCTTGAAGCCTTCCTCGCGCGCACCCTTCGCAAAGGAGACGAGCCGATCAGGTGTGCGATGCGCCGAAATGATCCGGGATTCATATGGAATACCAAGCATATCCAGCGTGTCTGCGGCATTCTTCATGGTTTCCCAGTCGGACTGGCTTCCCATGATGATGGCGACGGGCGGCGGGCCGGCATAGGTCATGTCGTGCTCCATGTCAGGCAATGATGTCCGGGATGATCTGGTCCTCGACCTTGGTCAGCTTGTCCTTGATCGCCAGCTTCTTCTTCTTCATCCGCTGGATGCGAAGAGCGTCGCAGCCGACGGTGATCATGGCATTGATCGCGGCGTCGTAGTCTTCATGCTCCTGCCTGAGCTTCGCGGCCGACATCCGCAATTCCGCCTGATCCTGGTCTGCCATCCCCATTCCCCGTTCTGTAGCGCCTTAACATCATACACAAATTTCGCGCTCGCCGCTCCTATCACAAAAAACGCGTTAACGGGAAGTTATCCCTTGCCACGATTTCGCCTTCGACAAGATTACAATTCTATGACACACTTTCGGGTGTTACGGCTTGGGGTACCCTGAGGCGATACAGGGTGCGGGCCACTAGGGAAGGAAGGACGTGCCGCATGAATATCGAGGCTCATCTTGCAACGCTTACCAAGAGACACGGAGATCTTGAGGAGGAACTCCACTCGGCGATGAACCAGCCTTCAGCAGATGCCACGAAAATCATGGAAATCAAGCGGCGCAAGTTGCGCATTAAGGATGAAATCGAGCGGATTCGCTCATCCGTTCATTAAAACCAGCATTCCTCCTTCGGCTGAACGGCGAAGGGAACCAATCCAGAGGCCGGCATGATAGTCATGCAGTGAGACCGGCTTTTGACGGATTTGAAGACCAGCCATCGGAATCATCATTGCGCCCTAGGGTTGCTTTGGTTCCGGTGGCTTTATTTTTAGGATTTCGAGGCCATCTGCCAGGCAGCTTGGGAGCTCCGAGGAGAAAGCAATTCAGGCCCAGAACTGATCGAGCCACAGATTGAGCTTGTTGAACCCTTGAGCGTTGATCGAGTAGATCCGCTTCGTGCCCTTGGCCGTCACCTTCACCAGATCGCTGTCAAGCAACGCCTTGAGATGCTGGGAAACGGCCGGGCGGCTGATGGGCAAGCCCTCGGCCAGTTCGTTGACGGTGCGCGGCGTGCGGCGCAATTCCTCAAGCAGGTAGCGCCTGTTCGGATCGGCAATCGCTGAAAATGCATCGGGCTTCGACATGCGCGGACCCTAAAATAATCCCTGCCCACGGGCAAGAGAGTTTGTGCAGTGCAAACCAATAAAAATGACACGTTTTTAGAGACTTGCATCTTTCTAAATCGGCCTGCCCAGTTCGTGAGCAACTGCAGTATAAACTTGAACCGTCGCCGGACGCAATGAGACCTTTGCGACCGCGACGAAGCTTGTATATGAGATCATCACGGATATCGTTGCGAAGGCCGGGTGACCGCCTGGACGCCGTGCAACGAATCGAACTGATGCCTACAGGGGCCGGATGCCCAAAGGATTGCGCCACACATGTCGACTATAAGATACCGCTGCCGCCTCGTGTTGATTGCACCGGACATCGATGATGCCGCAGAGCGGACCCGCGTTGTGGCTGACGCACTCAAGGGCGGCGACGTCGCGACCGTGATCGTGCCCGGTTACGGTCGTTCCGACGACGAGTTCCAGCGCCACGCCGAGGTCCTGGTGCCTGTTATTCAGGCGGCGGGTGCTGCGGCCCTTGTCGTCAACGATAGCCGTGTCGCCGGCCGCGCCAAGGCCGATGGACTTCACATCGATGCGCCGTTTGCAGAGCTTGCCGATGCGGTGGAAAAATTCCGGCCGAAGCTCATCGTCGGTGCCGGCCGCGTCAGCGACCGCCACCAGGCGCTCGAAGTCGGAGAACTCGATCCCGACTACGTCTTCTTCGGCAAGATCGGCGGCGACATCAAGCCGGAACCGCATCCAAAAAACCTCGCGCTGGGCGAATGGTGGGCGTCGATGGTATCGATCCCTTGCATCGTCATGGGCGGCACCGATCCCGCCTCCGTGCTGGCGATCGCTGAGACCGGCGCGGAATTCGCAGCCCTCTCGACAGCCGTCTTCGCAGAGCCCGGTCGTGCAGCCATCGTGGTTGCGCAAGCCAATGCGCTTCTTGACGAAAAAGCGCCAAGGTTTGAGTAAGTATAGTCACCATGTGCGGGAACTCTCTCATTCGTCGAACAGGCCTGGCTCTGGCGCTGGCAGTCCTTATGGGCAGCACGGCGCAATATGCGCTGGCGACCGACGATCTGCCAGGCGTGAACCTGCAGGACGGGGTGGATGACGACGCTGCCGGACCGGCGGATGGCGAATCGGCGAAGACATCGCGTGTCATCGCACCCGCCGGCACCCCGTCCATCGCCAGGGATGAGCCGCTCGACGGCAAGGTCATCGGGCCGGACGGCAAGCCGGTCGACCAGCTGTCCAAGCCGGACGCAGCCCCCTCCACCGGCACCGGCCTCTACGACCGGATGGGATTGCGGCTCCCCGACCTGCCGCCGGAAAAACCCTTCAAGGGCAAGGTGGACGAGGCCTATGGCGCCTACCAGCGGGGCTATTACATCACCGCGCTCGACAAGGCTTTGCCGCGGGCCCAGTTGGGCGATCCGGCTGCCCAGACACTGATCGCCGAACTTCTGGCGCGCGGCATGGGCGTGAAGCAGGATGTGCAGAAGGCCGTCTTCTGGTATTCCAAGGCGGCAGAGGGCGGCGACCCGTCCGCCATGTTCCGCTACGCTCTCATCCTGATGGAGGGGCGACTGGTCAAGCAGGACAAGGCGCGGGCCGATGAGCTCATGCACAAGGCAGCGGACGCCGGCAACCCGCTGGCCGCCTTCAACTGGGCGCAGATACTCGTCTCCCAGAAGCCCGGCGAAGAGGGCCTGCGCAACGCCCTGCCCTACTACGAGAAATCCGCGGCCAAAGGCATCGCCGATGCGGAATACGCGCTGTCCCAGATCTATCTGAACCTGCCCGGACTGCCGAAGGAAAAGCGCGACAGCGCCAAGGACTGGCTGTTGCGCGCTGCCAAGGCAGGATATGACACGGCAGAGTTCGACATGGCGATCTGGCTGATCGACGGCATCGAATTTCCGCGCGACCAGGACGCCGGCTTTGCCTGGATGTATCGCGCCGCTTCTGCAGGTAACGTCGCAGCGCAGAACAAGCTTGCCCATCTTCTCATCCAAGGCATCGGGACGAAACAGGATGTCGCCGAAGCGGGCAAATGGTACGTCATGTCCCGCCGTGCAGGCCGCGAGGACAAATATCTCGAGGACGCCTTCCAGGGCTTGACCGACCAGCAGCAGAAGGCCGCCATCGAAGCGGCCAACAAGCAGCAACGGCTGATCCGCCTGCGCTGACGGCAGCGTTAACGCTGCCGTTTAAGGTTAAAAATCTGTTTCTGTTGAAAAAAATGGTGCGATTTGAGAGAACTGCCATGCCTTCGGGCGGGGTGCCATGGCCACATCAAGGTCATGGGGCGAGCTGGAGTTTGAAAGAGTTCGCCCTCCGCAATATTCCGCGGCGCCTGCATATGCATGCTTCGCCAACGGGCTATCGCCGCCCGGCTGACGAGACGGAGAGCGGCCGGCGCGGCCACGCCGACCGCTCTTTCGCGTGGCGACCGACTTGAATATTTCCGAAATTTGTGGTCTTGGAAGCCGCAAGATGCGGTCTTTCGGCTGCAACACATCAGCATGGACATTCTGGAATGAAGATCAGCGGCGGCGAAATCCGCCCGGGCAGCGTTATCGAGCATAACGGCGGGCTCTGGGTGGCGGTAAAGTGCAACACGGTCAAGCCCGGCAAGGGCGGTGCGTTCAATCAGGTCGAGATGAAGAACCTGATCGACGGAACCAAGCTCAACGAGCGCTTCCGGACCGTTGACACGGTCGAGCAGGTTCTCCTGGAAAAGAAGGACTTCCAGTATCTCTATGAACAGGGCGACGCCCTCGTCTTCATGGATGTCGAAAGCTACGAGCAGCTCGAACTGCCCCAGGAATTCGTTGGCGACCGTGCGCGTTTCCTCAAGGACGGCATGATGGTCACGGTTCAGCTCTATGGCGAAAAGCCGATCGGCATTGCGCTGCCCGACCAGCTGGTTCTGGAAATCGCGGAAGCCGATCCGGTCGTCAAGGGCCAGACGGCGGCCTCGTCCTACAAGCCCGCCATTCTCGAAAACGGCGTGCGCATCCTCGTTCCGCCCTTCATCGCCACGGGCGAGCGCGTTCTCGTCGATACCAACGAACTCATCTATCTCCGCCGCGCCGACTAAGCAGCCACGCGGCATCGACCAGGTCGGATCATCATCCGGCCAAGTCTGTTTTTTGACAAAGGAATTCGTCTCATGGCTCGTTCAGCCCTTCTCAACGTCATGGTCCAGGCCGCCTTCAAGGCCGGCAAATCGCTCTCGCGCGACTTCGGCGAGGTCCAGAACCTCCAGGTTTCGGTGAAGGGCCCGAGCGACTACGTCTCCCAGGCCGACCGCAAGGCTGAAAAGATCGTCAAGGACGAACTCCTCAAGGCCCGCCCGACCTATGGCTTCCTGGGCGAGGAAAGCGACGAGATCAAGGGCACGGATGGCGCACATCGGTGGATCGTCGACCCGCTCGACGGCACGACGAACTTCCTGCACGGCATCCCGCAATTCGCCGTCTCCATCGCGCTCGAGCGCAACAACGAAATCGTCGCCGCCGTCGTCTTCAACCCGGCAACCGACGAACTCTACACGGCCGAAAAGGGCGGCGGAGCCTTCCTCAACGATCGCCGCCTGCGCGTGGCGGCCCGCAAGGAACTCTCCGACAGCGTCATCACCTGCGGCGTGCCCCATCTCGGTCGCGGCAATCACGGCAAATTCCTCATCGAACTGCGCCATGTCATGGGTGAAGTCGCCGGCATCCGCCGTTTTGGCGCAGCGTCCCTGGACCTCGCCTATGTCGCTGCCGGTCGTTGCGACGGCTATTGGGAAACCGGTCTTGCCGCCTGGGACATCGCAGCCGGCATTCTCCTCATCAAGGAAGCCGGCGGCTGGGTTTCCGACTTCCACGGCAAGACCGACATGCTCGAAACCGGTGGCGTGATTGCCGGCAACGAATACATCCAGAAGGCGCTTCTTGAGGTCACCCACCGCCCCATCCCGAAGGCCTGAAGCGCTCGATTGCCTCGCGTGGATGCAATTGTGGAACCTTGCACCTGTTTTGACGTTTAGCGCGGGCGTCCTTGTGGACATGGCACCGGCGCACTACTTCTCGGGCTTATGCATTCGACAGCCGGAGCGCCGAGAAAGCGCCCGGCCCCATGCAGCAAGGATGACATGCGGGCAATTGCTATTCTGAACAAGGATGCCGGGACCTTGAGGACGATGGACCTCCAGGCCTATGTGAGCCTGCTTGAGGGGACCTTCGCCGCAAGGGGACATGACATCACCTGCCGCATCGTGGCGGGTCGCGATGTGGTAAAGTCCCTCAAGGCGGCAACAGAAGAGCCGGGCACCGATGCGCTGATCGTCGCGGGGGGCGATGGGTCCGTCTCGGCCGCCGCGGCCATAGCCTGGAAAAGCGGCCATCCTCTCGGGGTCATACCCGCCGGCACCATGAACCTCTTTGCCCGCGCCATCGGCCTGCCGCTCGACGTGAACGCGGTACCAGCTGTCCTGGCGGAATGGAATGTCGTAGCCGCCGATATCGGCGATGCCAACGGCAATCCTTTTGTCCATCAATTCAGCGCCGGCATGCATGCACGCATGATCCGGCTGCGCGAAAAGATCGCCTACAAGTCACGCATCGGCAAGATTCTGGCCAATATCCGTGCCTCCTTCGGCGTGCTTCTCGATCCTCCGGCATTCGACGTGGCCTATACGATCAACGGAAGGGAAGAGAGCCTGAAGGTCTCCGCAATCTCGGTGTCCAACAATGCCTTCGGACCGAGCCCCATGCTCGTTTCCGAACGGCTGGATGGTGGTCATCTCGGGCTTTATCTGGCGAAGCGGCTCAACTGGCGTGGCGCCATGCATCTTGCCTTCGACCTGTTCCGCGGTCGATTGAAGGACAATATCGCGGTGACGTCCGAACTCGTCCAGGAAGTGGAGCTACACTTCCCCCGCCGCACCCCAACGGCGCGCTGTGTGCTTGACGGCGAACTCATGCCGCTGCCGCGCGATATCCGCATCTGCATCCATCCCGGCGCATTGAAGGTTCTCGCCCCATAGAGCAATTCCAGCGAAAGTGGAAACCGGTTTCGCGTCCGGAACTGCGCAAAAAGGCCGCGCCATCAGCATGATGCGCGGCCTCGAAAATCAAATTCCTTGATCCGATCAGATGCCGGTCACGCCGTCAGAACCGATATAGGCGATGCGCAGCATATTGGTGGAACCGGGCGTGCCCAGCGGAACGCCGGCCGTGATGATAATGCGGTCACCGGGGCCCCCAAAGCCTTCGCTGACGACGATTCGGCAGGCCCGGTTGACCATGTCGTCCAGATCCGTAGCGTCTTCCGTGACCACGCAGTGCAGGCCCCAAGCTAGCGACAGCCGGCGCGCGGTCTTCACGATGGGCGAAAGCGCCAGGATCGGCATGGCGGGACGTTCGCGCGACGCCCGCAGGCCCGTCGTGCCGGAGGCGGTGTAACAGACGATGGCGTTGAGCTTCAGCGTCTCGGCAATCTGTCGGGCGGCGAGCGAAATCGCGTCCGCGCCCGTCGGGTTCGGCTCGGAACGCTGGGCATGGATGATCCCGGTGAAATACTGGTCTTCCTCGACCTTCTGAGCGATCGATGCCATCGTCGAAACCGCCTCAACCGGATAGGCGCCGGAGGCCGATTCCGCCGAAAGCATGATCGCGTCCGCACCTTCGAACACGGCGGTCGCCACGTCCGAGACTTCGGCGCGGGTCGGAACCGGGGCGGTGATCATCGACTCCAGCATCTGCGTCGCCACCACAACCGGCTTGCCGGCCTTGCGGCAGGCGCGAGTGAGCTGCTTCTGGATGCCCGGAACGGATTCGAGCGGCATTTCGACACCGAGGTCGCCACGGGCGACCATCAGCGCGTCAGAAAGCTCGATGATTTCCTCGATCCGCTCCAACGCCTGCGGCTTCTCGATCTTGGACATCAGACCCACGCGACCACGCGCCATCTTGCGCACTTCCGCCAGATCTTCCGGCCGCTGGATGAACGAGAGTGCCACCCAATCGACATCGTTGGTCGCGAGCACGGCTTCGATGTCGGCACGGTCTTTCTCGGTCAGCACGCCAACGGCCAGGAGCGTATCAGGCAGGCTGACGCCCTTGCGGTCGGAGATCGAGGTGCCGGAGATGACTTCCGTGACGATGCTCTTTCCATCGCACTTGACGGCCTTGAGATGCAGCTTGCCGTCATCGATCAGCAGGCGGTCGCCGGCCTTGACTGATTCCAGAATTTCCGGATGCGGCAGGAAAACGCGCGTTTCGTCGCCAGGCTCTTCCTTGTTGTCCAGCGTAAAGGTCTGGCCGGGTGTCAGCGCCACCTTGGTGTTGGCGAACTTGCCCACACGCAACTTCGGACCCTGAATGTCGGCAAGGATGCCAATCGGCCGGCCCATGCGCTTCTCCACGTTGCGGATGCGCGAAATCAGCGTGCGCATCGTATCGTGGCTGGCATGGCTCATGTTGATGCGGAAAAGGTCTGCACCCGCCAGGAACAGCTTTTCGATCATGGCTTCTTCAGAAGAAGCGGGGCCGAGGGTGGCTAGGATCTTGACCTTACGTCTGCGTCTCATTTGCTCTGGCTTTCCTGGGTTCCCGACGTGTCGGTGAGCTGAACCATCCAGCTCCCCTGCTTGCCGGTGTCATATTCCTTGAAGCCCATCTGCTGGTAGCCGCGCGCGAAACAATCCTTGACGCCGACGATCTTGAACTCGTTCTCCGCCACGCACATCTTCACGTCTCCGGTCCAGCGCCCGCCACGGGCAGCGTCCTCGGCGTAGAGATAATAATAGCGCGATTTCAGTTCGCCCTCGATCAGCGTGGCACATGTCGTTGCAGGCACCTGCCACCAGCCTTCCGTCACCCAGCCCTCGCTGGCACGGTAACCGATGGCGACGCCAACGAGGTTCTGCGTTCCGTTGCAAACCCGGAAATCTGCCCGCGCTTCGCTTGCCGGCAGGAAAGCAGGCGCAAAGGCGAGCGTAAACAGCACGGCGGGCGCAGCAAAGCGCTTGGCCAAACGGTTCGGGGATGGGTTTCGAGTTGAACGGGTCACGTTTTCCGTTGTGGCTCCATGATGGGTGGTCTTGTCGTTGTGCGCTGCCATAGCCCGAATGTCAATGAGAGTTTCAATCGATTAGTATCGTGTCCGGTCGAGAATGCGCGCTGAAGTCTACGAGCCATTTCTGGCCTTGAACGACACTCCCTGCCATGTCATCACTAATTGTCTTTAAAATGACAATCCCTGCAATACACCGGTCACGGGCGCTTCATGACACTTCACCAGGCCTACCGTAGGATCGGCGGAAATTCCGCCGCCGGGCTCCTGATCATTGCCGATCACGCCACGAATCATGTTCCGGCCGACTATGCCGCACTCGGCCTGCCAAAGGAAGCATTCGCCCGCCACATCGCCTACGATATCGGGATTGAGCCGCTGACGGAGCGGCTCGCCGCCATGCTCGGCGCACCGGCGGTCCTCTCCTGCTTTTCCCGCCTGCTGATCGACCCCAATCGCGGCGAGGACGACCCGACGCTGATCATGAAACTCTCGGATGGCGCGATCATCCCGGCCAACCATCCGATCACGCCCGCGGAGCGGCGGCGGCGGATCGAAACCTGGCACCGCCCCTACCATATGGCGGTCGACAAGGCGATTGCCGAGGTCGCCATGGCCTGTGGCAGAGCGCCGCTTATTGTCTCCCTGCATTCGTTCACCCCCTTCTGGAAGGGCTTTCGCCGTCCATGGCAGGCAGGCGTTCTCTGGGACACCGACCACCGCGCCGTGCATCCCCTCATCCGCGCGCTCGAAAATCGCGGTTATGTCACGGGCGACAACGAACCCTATGACGGCGCGCTGAAAGGCGATACGATGTATCGCCACTGCATGCGCAACGGCATCCCGCATGTGCTGCTGGAAGTCCGGCAGGACCTGATCGCCGACCGGCGCGGCGTCGATGAATGGGCTGGCGTGCTGGCACCGATCTTCGCCGAGATGAACGCCATGCCCGAGTTGCACGAGTACCGGATCTTTCCGTCGCGCACCGGCCCGTACGAATAACATTCCCCGAAGAGGAAGGAGACGCCCCATGGCCGAACTGACCAGAGAACAGCAGACCGAACTCGAGGCCGCCGCCTTTCGCCGCCTCGTCTCCCATCTCCAGCATCGCCCGGACGTGCAGAATATCGACCTGATGAACCTTGCCGGCTTCTGCCGCAACTGTCTGTCCAACTGGTATCTCGAAGCGGCCAATCATGCCGGTCTGCCGCTGTCCAAGGATGAGTCCCGCCAAGCCGTCTACGGCATGCCCTACGACGACTGGAAGAAGCTGAACCAGCGCGAGGCGAGCGTCGAGCAGCAGGCGGCTTTCGAAGGGAACCGCCCCAAGGATTGATCCGGTCGGCGCGAAGCGGGATCGCTCGGACTATCCTCCCACAGAAAAGGTAGAAGCCCCGATCTTAAGCCATCGGATCGCACGCGGCTCTCAAGAATATCGCGGAGAACCGCAACATTCCCCTTGACCTCGAACGGGCTTCGCGGCACGTCACCGCATCCCTCGGCGGGCGCATTCGCCAGCCGCACCGACCCCAAGCCCGACCTCATGCGGCCGTGGCCCAATGCAGGAGCATGACATGGAAGAAGAAACCAAAGCCGTCGAAAACGTCGCCGCCGCAGAACTGCGCCAGCTGATCGAACGCATCGAACGTCTCGAAGAGGAAAAGGCCTCGATCAGCGACGACATCAAGGACGTCTACGGCGAAGCCAAAGGCCGCGGCTACGATCCTAAGGCCATGCGGACAATCGTTCGTCTGCGCAAAAAAGACGCCAACGAACGCCTCGAAGAAGAAACCATCCTGCAGACCTATATGGCCGCTCTCGGCATGGAATAAGCCTCCCGGCGCAAGTTCACTTATGCAAAAGGCCCGTTTCAGACGGGCCTTTTTGTATGTGCCAACAGATGTTCGAAGGCCGATATTACTGCGGCCTGGCAGCCGGCGCGCCACCGGAGAACCGGGCCGGGTCAAACTTGGCTGGGCTGACGCTCGGCTGGCTGCTGGCAACATCCGCGTCCTTGCCATTACCGCCATCGACTGGCTTCGGCGCAACGATCTGCGCGTTGTTAGCGGCAAGCGCCCATTTCTCGATCATCTCGCCCGTCAGCTGCGCAGGCTGCGAATGTGATCCGCGCAAGGCTGCCATGGCATCCGTCTTGCTGGGCCGTGCGCCCTTCTTCGGTTTATACGCCTGTTCTGCAAGCGCCGGACGGATATCGGCCTTCAGCGAGCGTGTCAGCTGCTTGTTGGAAGCGACCGGCGGCTCGGCAAGGGCAACCTGCTGCGGCTTGGAGGCCGGCGAGGCAACCGCATCACCCGACATCCGCCGAATCATCGTGGCAATCTCGTCGCTCTCCGACGCCGGCTTCGGCGCATTGCCCGCTGCATCCGCAGTCTGCGGCGGCTGGGCTACGGGCATGGGCACGGTTGCCGCATCAGGCGCCACCGAGGCAATTTGATAGTCCGGCCGCGAGCCAGGCAGCGGCACCGCAGCCACATCGGCCTCACCCGGCAGCTTCCGCTCGCTCAGCAATTGCGGAACCGGGATCTTGTAATCGCCGAGATCGGCATAGTCGCCATTGCCTTCCGCCGGCGGCTGCAGGACGGACGCCATCGCGTCGCTGGCGGAGCTGCGCGTCGGAGACACCAACGCTGTTTCGAGATCGGCGCCCGCACCGCCGGCCACTGTCGGCCGGACGCTGGGAACAGGGGCATTGGCCACCGTTGTCCCGGGAATATTCTCGATGAATGTCTGCTTCGGCTGCGGCGCGGGCTCAGCTGTGGCAACCTGGACCGGCGGCGCTGCAGGCGGCGCAGCCTTCGGAGGCTGTGCCTTGGCTGGCGCAGCATTATCCGTGATGGCTTCCGGACTTTCGTCCTCGTCACCGCCACCGAACAGCATCTGGAAAAGGTTCTTGCGGCCACCCGAAGAGGCGATCTCGATATTGTCCGAGCCCATCCGGCGCTTGTAGTCCGCCATGGCAGCCTCGTAACCCGGCAGCGGCTTGCCATCCGGCGGAATATGGATCGTCTTGCCATCGGGGAAGAGGCGCACCAGCGTTTCGCGCGATGCGCGCGGCCAGGCACGCACGCCGCCGACATCCATGTGTACGAAGGGCGAACCGGAGGTCGGATAATACCCGACGCCGCCCATCTGGAGCTTCAGGCCAATCTCGCGAAGCCGCTCAAGCGGAACACCCGGAATGTAGAAATCCATGGCCTTGCCGAGAATATGCTGGCTCTCCTTGGCAACACCCGTATGGCGCGAGCGATTGCGCAGCATTTCATTGGTGCCGGGAGAACGATAGCCGCAAAGCACGTTGATATATTCGCTCGATCCACTCTTCTGGTAGACCGACCAGATGAGATCGAAGAGCCGGGGGTCCATCTTCGTCGGCTCGTTGCGTCGCCAGTCACGCAGGAAGCGGTTGAGCTTGGCCAACCCTTCGGGATCGAATTTCCCATTGCGCTTGTAAGTGATTGTCGCCCGCTCGCCGGTGTGGACGAAATAGAGCTTCAGGGAGCGGGTTTCGGCCTGGGCGGCCGCAGATACCATCATACTGAGGCCAGCCGCCAGCGCCAGGGCAGTAAGGCCCCGAACAGCCATCTTACGCAGTCTTGACGTCACAGACCGCAAAGGCGCAACCCAACGCATTCGCCCCTTGGCATCCGAAATGACCGACAAATGGACGTCCCCATAAAAAGCGAATTTCCCTCGCGTCCCACATGGGATGCAAATGCGGTAAGACGATGGCAGAAACGCCACAGTCAACACGGCGATAGTTATATAGTGAAAAATTCGTCAAATGGAAACGAGGAACCCGGTCTATCGACCGGATTCTTCAAGGTCTCGTTAATCTTAGGCAACGTCCCGGAAGGGATGATCCGGATCAATGTCGTAATCCTTGAGCTTCCGGTACAATGTGGAGCGGCCGATTCCCAGCTTGCGCGCCACCTGGCTCATCTGGCCATGGTAGAATTTGAGCGCGAAACGGATGAGCTGCTCCTCGACTTCCGCCAACGTCCGCACATCGCCATCTTCGCCTAGGCTCGGGATGATATCTGCATGCTTGTCGCCGGATGTCGGCACGGCTACCTCCTGCGTCTCGTATCGTTCCGAAAAATCCGGGAATACGCGCGGCGGCTTCTCGACCAGCATCGGCCCCTGGTGGCGCACCGGCCCGCCCCAGGAGATCGCGCCGTCGGCGTTGATCGAATAGCCGGGAACCTGGGCCGCGATCTGCGGGAAATCCTCGACATCGAGTTCGTGCCCCTGCGCCAGAACGACAGCGCGGAACATGGCATTTTCCAGCTGGCGGATATTGCCGGGCCAGTCGTAGGCGGTCAGCAGCGCCAGCGCCCGCGGCGAAACGCCAAGCGGCTGCGGCAGCTTCTGCTCATGGGCCAGACGTTCGGCCAGCGCCCGCACCAGAACCGGAATATCCTCCTTGCGCTTGCGCAGGGACGGAATGGCGATCGGATAGACGTTGAGGCGATAATAGAGGTCTTCGCGGAAGCGGCCGGCCTTCACCTCCTCGATCAGGTCCTTGTTGGTCGCTGAAATGAGCCGGACATCGACCTTCTGCGTCTGGCGCGCGCCAACCGTTTCGATTTCGCCCGACTGCACGGCGCGCAGCAGCTTCACCTGGGTGTCGAGCGGCAGGTCGCCGATCTCGTCAAGAAACAGCGTCCCCCCATCGGCTTCGGCGAACTTGCCGATATGCCGCTCGGTCGCACCGGTAAACGCGCCCTTCTCATGACCGAAGAGGATACTTTCGACCAGATTGGCGGGGATCGCCCCACAATTGACGGTGATGAACGGCTTGTTGGAGCGATCGGAGGCGGCCTGGATCGCCTTGGCGATCATTTCCTTGCCGACGCCCGATTCGCCTTCCAGCACGACAGGAATGTCGGAATGGGCGGCGCGGCGCGCCAGATCGATAACGCGGTCCATGGCCGGGCTTGCCGATACGATATCGCTGAACCGAACATGGGTCGAACGTGACCGGCGACCGGCCTTGGCGCGGGCTTCCTTCTGGTCGAGCTTGAGCGCATTGCCGATGGCGGAACCCAGACGCTCGGGCGAGACCGGCTTCACAACGAAATCGAACGCGCCGGCGCGCATGGCTTCGACGACCGTCTCGATACCGCCCTGCCCCGTCTGCACAATGACCGGAATGTCGGTGCCGAGATTGGCGAGCGCCGCCATGAATTCCAGCCCGTTCATCTCGGGCATCATCAGGTCGAGAACGACAACGTCGATGCGGTCGACCACGTCTTTCAGATATTCCAGGCCCACGCGGCCGTTCTCGGCCATATGGGGCTCATGGCCATGTTGCTCGATTGCGTGTTTGAGAAGGCGGCGCTGAACCGGATCGTCATCCACAACAAGAATCTGGGCTACCACGGACAATCTCCCTTCGTGCAGTTTGTCAGCACGTTGCTTTTTTCGTCGCGTCACCTTGGCACAGCACCCCTAAACACCCCATTTTCGGAAATGCTTGCATTTTATCGATCCGCAACGCATTCAATCGACGTAACGAGAAATGGAATAGGGAGAGCGGCGACATGCAGAACCGGACCTTCGAAGGCTTGGGCAAGCGCGTTTCAATGAGTGCAACGACGGGAGCCGCTGTGAAGCCGGAGTTGGGCGATCTGCCCTCCTGGAACCTTGCCGACCTCTTCCCCTCCAAGGACAGCCCGGAATTCAAGGCCGCTCTGGAAAAGGCAACAGCCGACTCCGTCACCTTCGAGACCCGCTGGAAGGACAAGCTGGCGGAGGCCGCCACGAAATCCGGCGATGAAGGCCTCGGCGCCGCCATCCGCGACTACGATGCGCTGGACGATATCCTCGGCCGCATCGCCTCCTTTGCCGGTCTCACCTATTTCTCCAACACCGCGGACCCCGCCAACGGCAAGCTCTATGGCGACGTGCAGGCCAAGCTGACCGATCTCGGCAGCCACCTGCTGTTCTTCACGCTGGAGATGAACCGCATCGACGATGCCGTCATCGAAAAGGCTATTGCGGCCGATCCGCTCGCCACCCATTACGCGCCGTGGATCCGCGACCTGCGCAAGGAAAAGCCGCACCAGCTCGATGACCGCATCGAACAGCTCTTCATGGAAAAGTCGATGACGGGGGCCGCCGCCTTCAATCGCCTCTTTGACGAGACGATGGCGACGCTCACCTTCGAGGTCGATGGCGAGACGCTAGGACTGGAAGCCACACTCAGCCTTCTGCAGAGCGCCGACCCGAAGAAGCGCGAAAGCGCCGCCAAGGCGCTTGCCGCCACCTTCGCCGCCAATATCCGCACCTTCACCCTGATCACCAATACGCTCGCCAAGGACAAGGAAATCTCCGACCGCTGGCACAAGTTCGACGACATTGCCGACAGCCGGCATCTGGCCAACCGTGTGGAGCGCGAGGTGGTCGATGCGCTCGCCGCCGCCGTGAAGGACGCCTATCCCCGCCTCTCGCATCGCTATTACGCGATGAAGGCGAGATGGCTCGGCATGGAAAAGATGAACTTCTGGGACCGCAACGCGCCGCTCCCGGAAACGCCGGACGCAACCATCTCATGGGACGAGGCGCGCGAAACCGTACTCTCGGCTTACGGCGCCTTCTCGCCGGATATGGCGGGCATCGCCAAGACCTTCTTCGACCGCAACTGGATCGACGCGCCGGTCCGTCCCGGCAAGGCTCCGGGCGCCTTCGCGCATCCGACCGTGCCCTCCGCGCACCCTTATGTTCTGGTCAACTATATGGGCAAGCCGCGCGACGTGATGACGCTGGCGCATGAGCTTGGCCACGGCGTGCATCAGGTTCTGGCCGGCGGTCAGGGCGCGCTGATGTGCGCAACACCGCTGACGCTCGCCGAGACGGCGTCCGTCTTCGGCGAGATGCTGACCTTCCGCGCCCTTCTCGACAACACGAAGGACAAGCGCGAGCGCAAGGCCATGCTCGCCCAGAAGGTCGAGGACATGATCAACACGGTCGTGCGGCAGATCGCCTTCTACGAATTCGAGCGCAAGGTCCACACAGCCCGCAAGGAGGGCGAACTGACCTCCGACCAGATCGGCGAACTCTGGATGTCGGTTCAGGCCGAAAGCCTCGGCCCGGCGATCGACCTTTCCGGCGGCGGCTACGAGACCTTCTGGTCCTATATCCCCCACTTCATCCACTCGCCCTTCTATGTCTACGCCTATGCCTTCGGCGATTGCCTGGTGAACTCGCTCTACGCCGTCTACCAGAACGCCGCGGAAGGCTTTCAGGACAAGTATTTTGCCCTGCTCAAGGCCGGTGGCACCAAGCACCACTCCGAACTTCTCGCCCCCTTCGGCCTTGATGCGTCCGACCCGTCGTTCTGGAGCAAGGGACTGTCGATGATCGAAGGGCTGATCGACGAGCTGGAGGCTTTAGATAAGGCGTAATGGAAACGCCCTTCATCCTCTTTCGAGACGATCCCACCGATCGGACGATGCTGTTCGCCCGCCCGCGCGAGATCGTCCGCGTGGATCGCAAGGCGGATTTCTACCCCGCACTCGAAAAGCTGCAGGCGGCGCACAGGGCCGGGCGCTGGCTAGCCGGTTACATGTCCTATGAGGCCGGCCACCTCTTCGAGCCGCGCATCGAAAAGCTGGCAGACGACAATGGCGCAGTCCCCTACCTCCTCTTCGGCATCTTCGATGCGCCGACAGCAGCCGCCAACCCCTTCTCCCCCTGGGGAGAAGGTGGCCCAACGGGCCGGATGAAGGGTTCCCACGACACCGGCTCCAACCTCCCCTTCCTCACCTCCCCCCGCGCCCGCTGGAATTTCGAGACCTACAAATCCCGTTTCGAAGTCCTCCATCATCACCTGCGCAAGGGCGACAGCTATCAGGGCAACCTGACTTTCCCCATCGACGCCGAATGGCATGGCGACCCGCTGAACGCCTTCCACGCGCTCGCCGAACGCCAGCCGGTGAAATACGGCGCATTGGTCAATCTCGGCGGCCCCATCATCCTCTCCCGTTCGCCCGAACTCTTCTTCAAGGTGGACACGGAAGGCTGGATCGAGACGCACCCGATGAAAGGCACCGCAGCACGCGGCGCGACGCCGGATGAGGATGTCGCCATCATCGAAGCCATGAAGGCGGACGAGAAGACGCAAGCCGAAAACCGCATGATCGTGGATCTCTTGCGCAACGACATCTCGCGCATCAGCGAGGTCGGCTCGCTCTCCGTGCCGAAGCTCTTCGAGGTCGAGACCTATCCGACGCTGCACCAGATGGTGAGCCACGTCCGCGCCAGGCTCCTGCCCGGCACGACGCTGAGAGATATATTCGCCGCCCTCTTCCCCTGCGGCTCGATCACCGGCGCGCCGAAAATGTGGACCATGGAGATCCTCCACAGGATCGAACAGACCCCCCGCGGCGCCTATTGCGGCTCCATCGGCTACATTGCGCCATCAGGCGAAATGCTCTTCAACGTGGCAATCCGTACAATAACGCTGTTTGACAACGGCAAAGCCACCTTCAACGTCGGCGGTGGCATCGTTTTCGATTCCAAGGCCGAAGACGAATATGCCGAAGCGCTCCTCAAGGCCCGCTTCGCCGTGGGCGACGAGGAGATCGCACGATGACCGAATTCTCGCTGTTCGAGACGATGCGCTACACGCCCGGTGAAGGCATCGCGCGGCTGAGCCTGCATCTGAAGCGGCTGGAGACGTCGGCAAGGCGGCTGGGGTTCGTGGGGGCGGAGAAGGCCGGAGAAGCGCTCGCGGAGTATCTGGGGTTACCCCCCTCTGCCCTACCGGGCATCTCCCCCGCAAGGGGGGAGATTGACGGCGGCGACTGCCTCATTCCGTCTCCCCCCTTGTGGGGGAGATGGCGGCAGCCAGAGGGGGACTTTGCGGCGAGCGTCGAGCAAGCGGATTGGAAGACCCCTCCCCAACCCTCCCCACAAGGGGGAGGGGGAGCGACCGCCGCGCCCCATCCGATCTCCCCCCTTGAGGGGGAGATGTCCGGCAGGACGGAGGGGGGTGCCACACCCGCCAACATGCAACGCCTCCGCCTCGAACTCTCCCCGACAGGCAAGATCACCATCACGTCCGCCCCCTTCACGCTCCAGCCCGAGGATACCGTCTGGCGCGTCGCCATCGCCCAAACCCGCACCGCCTCCACCGACCCGCTGATCCGCCACAAGACCACCCGCCGCGCACTCTACGAAACCGCGCGCGCGGCATTCCCCACTGACACAGTCAACGAAGTCATCCTCCTCAACGAAAAGGGCGAGCTCGCCGAGGGCACGATCACCAATCTCTTCGTGGAAGATGACGACGGCCGCCTCATGACCCCGCCCATCTCCTCCGGCTGCCTCGCAGGCGTCTTGCGCACCTCGCTCATCTGCGCTCGCAAGGCCTATAATCACCGCCTGAGACCGGAAGACCTGAAAGGCCGAAAGCTTTATGTTGGCAATTCGCTGCGCAGCCTGATCCGCGCGGAACTGATAGGAAAATAGCCCATGTTCATCATCTCGCTCACCTACAAGAAGCCGACCGAAGAAGCCGACAAGCATATGGCCGCCCACATGGATTGGCTGAAATCCCACTACGCGGCCGGCACCTTCATTGCGTCGGGCCGCAAGGTGCCGCGCACCGGCGGCGTGATCCTGGCCCGCGGCGACCGCGCGGAAATCGAAGCGCTCTGCGCCACCGACCCCTTCGCCATTCACGGCATCGCCGATCTGGACGTCATGGAGGTCAATTTCACCACCACGGCGGAAGGCTTCGACGGTTTGAAGGGCTGAGTTATGCAGAAACCCCGCTTCACGCCCTATGACGGCTCGTCCGAACCCTTTGCCATCGGCCTGACGCAGATCGCGCCAGAAGCCTGGATCGAGACGGATGGCGATCTGGAGCACTATGTGGCGGAAAAGGATCGGCTCACGAGCGAAGATCGCGATGCCGTGTTTCAAGCCATCAGCGGTTCGGAGCCGGCGCAAGCCGAAGCCTTGAATGTCCTCAGCGCGCATCTTCTGGACAACCACAAAAGCGTCTATGCGCGGCACGACAACACCCTCTCCTTCCTCGACCGCCACATCCTGCTCAACTCCACCCAGCCCCCTCTCCTCACCGCCGGCTCCCTCATCGCCGACGATCTCGTTCTCCTCGAAAATCGCGACGGTGGCTGGCGGGTCACGGCGGGTTATGTCGCCTTCCCCTCATCCTGGTCGCTGAAGGAAAAGGCCGGTAAGACCATCGGCGAAATTCATGGGCCAGTACCGGATTTCGAGCCCGGCAGCCGCAATGACGGACTGATCAACCGCATGTTCGACCGCATCGCGCCGGGTCGCGTGGTCGAGCGTTTCAATTGGTCGATCTATCCGGAAGCCGATCTCGACTGGCCGCCGGAAAAAGGCGCTCGGCTGGCGCGGAAGCACTTCGACCCCGCTTCGAACTTCATTCGCGTCGAGCGCCAGACGCTGCGCAAGTTGCCGGAAACCGGCGCCATGCTCTTCACCATCCGCATCTATCAGGACCCGATTGCCGCCGTCTCCGCGCATCCCGAGCTGGCCGACCAGCTTGCCGCGCGGCTGGAGGCGATGACCGACGCGCAGCTCGCCTACAAGGGCATGACGGAAAAGCGTGCGAAGCTCATGACATTTCTGCGAAATCTGCAGTGTTGAGCACTGTTTCACCGTCGCGCTCAGTCAAAGGTCTTTGTTTGTACTTTATTGTGACTCGATTCTGTGATTAGAGCGCGCACAGGCCTCGATGATGAGGCCCGCCAACCTGTCCTGCATTTCTCGCAGGCGCATCTTCAGGAGCACGGACCCGATGTCTGACGTTCAATACCCGATCCATGGCGAAATCACCGGTCCGATCGTGATGATCGGCTTCGGCTCGATCGGCCGCGGCACGCTGCCGCTCATCGAACGTCACTTCAAGTTCGACAAGTCCCGCATGGTCGTCATCGATCCGCGCGGCGAGGATGTGCAGCTGCTCGAAGAGCGCGGCATCCGCTTCATCAAGGCGCATGTCACCAAGGACAATTACAAGGAACTGCTCAAGCCGCTCCTGACCGAAGGCAAGGGCCAGGGCTTCTGCGTCAACCTCTCGGTCGACACCGGTTCGCTCGACCTCATGAAGTTCTGCCGCAAGCTCGATGTGCTCTACATCGACACCGTGGTCGAACCCTGGCTCGGCTTCTATTTCGACAACTCGCTCGGCAACGAAGCGCGCACCAACTATGCGCTGCGCGAAACCGTGCGCAAGGAAAAGGCCAAGAACCCCGGCGGCACGACGGCCGTCTCCTGCTGCGGCGCGAACCCCGGCATGGTCTCCTGGTTCGTCAAGCAGGCGCTGGTCAACCTCGCCAGGGACACCGGCACCGAGATCGTCGAGCCCAACGCCGATGACCGCGAAGGCTGGGCGAAGCTCATGCAGACGCTCGGCGTCAAGGGCGTCCACATTGCCGAGCGCGACACGCAGCGCACGATCAACCCGAAGCCGATGAACGTCTTCTGGAATACATGGTCTGCCGAAGGCTTCATCTCGGAAGGCCTGCAGCCGTCCGAACTCGGCTGGGGCACGCACGAAAAGTGGATGCCGAAGAACGCCAAGAAGCACAAGAAGGGCTGCAAGGCCGCGATCTACCTGGAACAGCCCGGCGCCAACACCCGCGTTCGCACCTGGTGCCCGACGCCCGGCCCGCAATATGGCTTCCTCGTCACGCACAACGAGTCGATCTCGATCGCCGACTATTTCACCGTGAAGGACAAGGACGGAGAAGCAGAATTCCGCCCGACCTGCCACTATGCGTATCACCCGGCCAATGACGCGGTTCTGTCGCTGCACGAAATGTTCGGCAATGGCGGCCACCAGCAGCCGGTTCTGCACGTCCTCGATGAGAACGAACTGGTTGACGGCGTCGACGAACTCGGCGTGCTGCTCTACGGCCACGAGAAGAATGCTTACTGGTACGGCTCGCGCCTGTCGCTGGAGGAAACCCGCCGCATCGCGCCCTATCAGAACGCCACCGGCCTGCAGGTGACCTCCGCCGTTCTCGCCGGCATGGTCTGGGCGCTGGAAAATCCCAAGGCCGGCATCGTTGAAGCCGATGAAATGGACTACAAGCGCTGCCTGGACATCCAGATGCCCTATCTCGGCCCGGTCGAAGGTCACTATACCGACTGGACCCCACTGGACGGCCGCCCAGGCCTTTTCCCGGAAAAACTGGACGAGAAGGATGCATGGCAGTTCAAGAACATCCTCGTTCATTGAACACCATTTGAAGCCGTCCCGAAATACATAGGATAATATGTAAATTCGCCGCCCCGGTCTTGCTTTGACCGGGGCGGCGCTGCATCTTTGGCACGGGACAGGAATCGCATCCAAAGGCGCGCGAAACGCAATTGTGCAAAAATGCGCGCCGACACGTTTAATTCGCCGGAAAGGCCATAAAGACGCCGCGAGCGTCGGCCTTTCATGGTCCATGAACATGCCGGAGAATGCCATGAAGAAACCCTCCATCTGCCTTATCCTCGGCTCCAGCCTTGCGCTTTCGGGCTGCATGTCGTCGCCTGCGCCGCGCACGCTGCCGCCGATCCAGCAACAGCCGACCACCGTCGAAGGCCAATGGATCGATCCGAACGGGATTGTATCGAGCTTCCAGGCCGGCACCTTCACCACGCGCACGACCGACACGAACCAGCTGCTTGCCTCCGGCACCTATACGAGCAGCGCGCCGAAGCTTGTCGAGATCAACATGACCTCGCTCGTGCGCAACACGCAGTCGCGCGTCAACTGCGCTCTGGTCACGCCGAACCAGCTTAACTGCACGACCGATTCTGGCGCGCAGTTCTCTCTCGCCCGCAAGGCGGTCTGAGCAGCGCTCAAACATCCTTCTATTCTTGAAAGCGCGGACAACCATCCGCGCTTTTTTGTCGTAGTGCCGCATGCCAGCAATACAAATGGCAAGGAATTCGCCTATATGGGCGACAGACAAATTCGAACGTGGAAGAGTTAGACCATGATGCCTGGCGCCCTGCCTGCCGACCACCCGAAAGTCGCCTTCGGAAAGGTCGGCGTTCTCCTCGTCAACCTCGGCACGCCCGACGGCACCGACAAGGCTTCGATGCGCCGCTACCTGGAAGAATTCCTCACCGACCGCCGCGTCATCGAATGGTCGCGCCTCTTCTGGTATCCGATCCTCTATGGCATCGTGCTCAATCGCCGCCCGGCCAAGGTCGGCAAGGCCTACGAGACGATCTGGAACAAGGAGCGCAACGAAAGCTATCTGCGCACCTATACCCGCTCGCAAGGGGAGCTCATGGCCGAGCGCCTGAAGGACCTGCCCAATGTCGTGGTCGACTGGGGCATGCGCTACGGCAATCCGTCCATCGCCTCGCGCATCGAAGCACTGCAGGCCGCAGGCTGCGAGCGCATCGTGCTCTTCCCGCTCTACCCGCAATATGCGGCCGCCACGACCGCGACCGTCAACGACAAGGCCTTTGAAAAGCTGCAGAAAATGCGCTGGCAGCCGGCCATCCGCACCGTGCCGCCCTATCACGACGAGCCCGCCTATATCGAGGCGCTGGCCAATTCCATCACCGCACATCTCGCCACGCTCGACTGGGAGCCGGAAGTGGTGCTCGCTTCCTTCCACGGCATCCCGCAATCCTATTTCAAGGCCGGCGATCCCTATCACTGCCAGTGCATGAAGACGGCGCGCCTCGTGCGCGAAAAGCTTGGCTGGTCGAAGGAAAAGTTCCGCGTCACCTTCCAGTCCCGCTTCGGCCCGGAAGAATGGCTGCAGCCCTATACCGACAAGACGGTCGAGGAACTGGCGAAATCCGGTGTGAAGCGCATCGCCGTCCTGAACCCCGGCTTCGTCTCCGACTGCCTGGAAACGCTGGAAGAGATAGCCGAGCAGGCCAAGGAAAGCTTCGAGCACAATGGCGGCGAGCACTTCACGCATATCCCGTGCCTGAATGACAGCGTGGACGGCATGAACGTGCTGGAGAAGGTTCTGCGGCGGGAGTTGCAGGGCTGGGTGTGAGACGGGAGCGTTCTGCCGGGTACCCCCCACCCCGCCTCCGCTGCGCTCGGCGGACCTCTCCCCGGTGGGGCGAGGAGGTTAGCAGCCGCTGCGGCGAATTCCCTCTTCTCCCCATCGGGGAGAAGGTGGCCCGAAGGGTCGCATGAGGGGGACCCCAAACGCATAGTCTGCGAATTGGCGCCGAAGTCCCCAGCGCACCGATTTCCCGCCACCCAACCTTGAAATAAACATCGCCATTCCCACGTTCTTGATGCAGCATGCGCCGACAACTGCGCGAAGACGCGCGACGCATGCTGGAGGGACACTCATGGACTTTACCGGTTCGGACATCACCGTCATCGCCATCGTGGTGCTGGCGATTATCTTCCTTTATTCCGGCATCAAGACCGTGCCGCAAGGCTATCGCTACACGGTCGAGCGCTTCGGCCGCTACACGCGCACGCTGGAGCCCGGCCTCAATCTCATCATCCCCTTCATCGACCGCCTCGGCAACAAGATGAACGTGATGGAACAGGTGCTTGACGTTCCCACCCAGGAAGTCATCACCAAGGACAACGCCTCCGTCTCAGCAGACGCCGTTGCCTTCTACCAGGTGTTGAACGCCGCGCAGGCCGCCTATCAGGTGTCGAATCTCGAACAGGCCATCCTCAATCTGACGATGACCAACATCCGTTCCGTCATGGGTTCGATGGATCTCGACGAACTCCTGTCGAACCGCGAAAAGATCAACGACCGCCTGCTGCATGTCGTCGACGAAGCGGCAAGCCCGTGGGGCATCAAGATCACGCGTGTCGAGATCAAGGATATCCAGCCGCCGCGCGACCTCGTTGAGTCCATGGGCCGACAGATGAAGGCCGAGCGTGAAAAGCGCGCGCAGGTGCTGGAAGCCGAAGGCGCACGCAATGCGCAGATCCTGCGTGCCGAGGGCGCCAAGCAGGCCGCCGTTCTTGAGGCCGAAGGCCAGCGCCAGGCAGCCTTCCTGAACGCCGAAGCCCGCGAGCGTCAGGCCGAGGCCGAAGCCAAGGCGACGAAAATGGTCTCGGAAGCCATCGCTAGCGGAGACGTGCAGGCCATCAACTACTTCGTGGCGCAGAAATACACCGAAGCCATGCAGGCAATCGGCTCCGGCCCGAATTCCAAGGTTGTGCTGATGCCGATGGAAGCCTCCTCGCTGATCGGTTCGCTCGGCGGGATCGGCGCGATTGCTCGCGAGGTCTTCGGCGATCAGCCGGCACCCACGCCGCGTGCAGCGCCGTCCGCTGGACGTAGCCGCACGACGCCTGTCGTGACCCCGTCGATTACCCCGACCCGCGAAGGCTGACGCCATGATCGCCGATCTCGTCGCCCGTGCGGGGCCCTGGAGCTGGTGGGTTCTGGGTGTAATCCTGCTGATCCTGGAAATCGTCGTACCAGGCGTCTTCCTGTTCTGGATCGGACTTGCCGGCGTCGCGACGGGCCTCCTCTCGCTCATGCTCTGGGGCTCGGCGATCTGGGCGTGGCAGGTCCAGGTCGTGACCTTCGTCGTCCTCGCTTTCGTCGCTGTGCTCATCGGTCGGACGGTGCTGAAGCGCGGCGAGACGGACAGCGACGAACCGCACCTCAACCAGCGCGCCGAAAGCCTTGTCGGGCGGGTGGTTACGGTGACGGAGGCGATCGAGAACGGCCGCGGACGCGTGAAGGTTGGCGATACGACGTGGAGTGTGTCAGGGCCAGACGCGCCTGCGGGCGCGAAGGTGCGGATTGTCAGCGCGTCGGGAAACGAGTTGCGGGTGGAGGCGGAGTAATCTCTTCTCCCAAAGGGAAAGGGATGTTCAAGCCACCCCGATCCGCAGCAGATCGTGGAAGCCGATGATGCCAATGGCCTTGCGGCCTTCCACCACCAGCAGGGCCGAAATGTTGTGATCGTTGAGCATGGCCATGGCGCTCATGGCGAGCGTTTGGGGGGCGACCGTCTTCGGGCCGCGGGTCATGATTTCTTCCACCTTTGTGTCGCGAAGGTTGCGGCTCATGTTGCGGGCCATGTCGCCGTTGGTAACAATCCCGACGAGACAGCCATCCGCATCGACGACGCCAACGCAGCCGAAGCGCTTTTCCGACAGCACCATGGCCGCGTAGGGAACCAGCGTGCCGAGCCCGACGAGCGGAACTTCTTCGCCCGTATGCATGATCTCGGAGACATGGGTGAGCGAGGCACCAAGCTTGCCGCCCGGATGGAAGGTGCGGAAATCGGTTGCCGAAAAGCCGCGTGCTTCCAGCAGCGCGATGGCCAGCGCATCGCCGATGGAAAGCTGCATGGTCGTCGAGGTCGTGGGCGCGAGCCCGTGCGGGCAGGCCTCCTTCTCCTTCGGCAACAGCAGAACGATGTCGGCGGCACGCGCGAGAGCAGACTTCTCGCCGGAAGTCACCGCGATCAGCGGGATCGAGAACCGGCGTGAAAACGCGATGATACCCTGCATCTCCGCCGTCTCCCCGCCCCAGGAGAGCGCAAGGATCGTATCATCGCGGGTGATCATCCCGAGATCGCCGTGGTTGGCTTCCGCCGGATGCACGAAGAAGGACGGCGTGCCTGTCGACGCGAAGGTTGCAGCGAGCTTCGAGCCGATATGGCCGCTCTTGCCCACGCCGGTCACGATCACACGCCCGGAGCTTTCCCCAATCAGCGTCACGGCCTTCGTAAACGCGTCACCCAGGGGGCCGTCCATGGCACGGGCAAGCGCCGCAAGGCCCGCCATGCCGGTCTCCACGGTGCGTTTGCCGGCAGCGGCTATATCGATCCGGTCGGTGGTGAATGGCTTGTCGATCATGCCCATGCGCCTTTTGCGCCCGAACCCGGGACGCCAATGTCATCGGGGTTGCGCAGAGAAGTGTTGCCCAAAGCCTGCAACCCATGCGACAGGCCCGGGCAAGCGAGGTTCTATATAGTCACTTCCACGCGCCTGTCAAAACCCGAGGGTCCGGAACAGATCTTCATCCCGGCAAACTGCATGTTTTTCGCCATTCCGGGCACCCGCGTCAACCGACTGTTTACCATGTTGAAATAATTTCGCGTTTGAAAACAAATCATATTGAAAGTCGTGTCGACCCATGCCGATCGAATATCGCAGAACCTTTCGCCTGTCCGGCCTGACGCGGCTTCTCCTGGCCAGCGCAGCGACGATGCTCGCGATCTCGACGGCAGAGGCCCAGACCGTCATCCAGGCCCCCGCGACGCAGGATCCGACCGCGAACGCATCTGCGTCCACGGGCAATTTCAGCGACACATCCACGAACTTCGCCCTGCGCACCGGGGATGCCGCATCCGCGCCTCCCGCCGATCAATCCACGGACGTCACATCGCCGACTATGCCCGCGCGCACGGCCGCAGCGGTTGCCACGCCGACCGCCTCCAGCACCGATTCCGACATGTTCGGCCGCATGAACTTCCGCGAGCCGGCCGACAACACCCGCACCGGCTCCATCGACAACCTGCGCCCCCGCCGCGAAGACATCGATGCGCCCGGCGTCCGTGTCGGCTCGTTCATCATTCGGCCCAGCATCGGCGAAGGCATCGGCGCGGAAAGCACCACCTATGGCGGCACGACGACGACCCGCAGCTTCCTGCAGACGACAGGCAAGGCCGACATCATTTCGGACTGGTCGCTGCATCAACTCAGCATTTCGGCCGCAGGCGTTTGGCAGACGAATATCGGTGGCAGCGGCCAAACCAAGCCGACCGCCAATGTCGACGCCAAACTCCGCCTGGATGTCGATCGCCTGACGATCGCCAACCTGACCGCCGGATACGCCTTTGCCCGCGAAAGCTCAACCGACCCAAACTCGATCGTGGGGGCGACGACCCAATCGGGAGTCCATACATTCAAGGGCGGCGCGGACATTACCCGGGAATTCGGGGATTTCCGTGGCACGGTCGCCGGCACGCTGACGCGCAATGTCTACACGCCGGCAACGCTGGCCGATGGCTCGCAGATGTCCATGAGCGACCGCAACCAGACGACCACCGAGGGCCGCCTGCGCCTGGGCTACGAGATTTCGCCCGCGCTCATCCCCTTCGTCGAAGCCTCCATCGGCCGCGCGATCAGCGACCAGACACTCGACCGCAACGGCTACAATCGCAACGCCGACATCTATGCAGCCAAGGCGGGCGTGCAACTCGATTTCACCGAGAAGCTGCGCGGCGAAGTTTCCGCCGGCTACAAGCAGGTTCGATACTACGATGCACGTCTGTCGAGGATCAGCGCCTTCACGGTCGACGGAAAGGTCGATTGGTCGCCGATCCGCGGAACGGATGTCAATCTGACGCTGACCACGGGCATCGACCCTTCGACAACAGCAGGCGTCAGCGGCTCGACCTATCACACGATCAGTACAAGCATATCGCAGCAGATGATCGACAATCTGGTCGCGACTCTCGGCGGCGCGGCGACATACCGGCAGTTCTCGCCAACCGGTGTTGCATCCGATCAGACAGAATGGGCTGCGACCGCCGGTTTGACGTGGTCGCTCAGCCGCTATCTCGAACTCGCAGGCACCGTGGCCTGGAACTTTACTGATGTGAAGACCGGCACGGATACACACTCTTGGAGCGCCATCGCCGAACTCCGCGTCAAGCGCTGATCATTTCAGCGTCGCAAGGAGCGCCTTGAGATCTGCCTCGACGCTGGTGCGGATATCGTCTCGCGCCAGCGCATAGGCCACGTTTGCCAGCACATAGCCTTCCTTCATGCCACAGTCGAAGGTACGGCCTTTGAAGCGATAGCCGAAGAATTCCTGGCTCTTGGCGAGCTTCAGCATACCGTCGGTCAGCTGGATTTCATTGCCGGCGCCACGCTCCTGCGTGGACAGGATGTGGAAAATTTCCGGCTGCAGGATATAGCGGCCGTTGATGTAGAGGTTCGACGGAGCCGTGCCTTGTGCAGGCTTTTCGACCATGCCGGTGATGCGGAAGCCGCCGTCCATCTCGTCGCCAACGCCAACGATGCCGTATTTGTGCGCCAGCGCCGGGTCGCATTCCTCGACGGCGACGATATTGCCACCCGTCTTGGCGAACAAATCCATCATGCCCTTCATGCAGGCGACCTCGCCCTTCATCAGCATGTCGGGCAGAAGCAGCGCGAAGGGCTCGTTGCCGATGATGTCACGTGCGCACCAGACAGCATGTCCCAGCCCAAGCGCCTCCTGCTGACGGGTGAAGCTGGCGGCGCCGGCTGGCAGGCGGTGATGCTCGAGCAGCGAAAGCTCCGCCTTCTTGTTGCGTTCCTTCAGCGTCTGCTCCAGCTCGAACTGGATGTCGAAATAATCTTCGATCGCAGCCTTGTTTCGTCCGGTCACGAACACGAAATGTTCAATGCCCGCCTCGATTGCCTCGTCGACGACGTATTGCAGCACGGGCTTGTCGACGACGGTGATCATTTCTTTGGGCATGGCCTTGGTGGCGGGAAGCATGCGCGTCCCGAAACCGGCGACCGGGAAAACAGCTTTGCGGACTTTATTCGACTGAGACATGAATCGGCCTTGTGCAAGAATCATACGCTTTGCAAGCTCTCGATAAGCTTGCATGTTTAAAAAACCAGGATTGAAGCCCTCACCTCAAAACGAGACCTAACAAAAAATCTTCACCATGGTAAAGAATTTGTTGAGGTCCTGTTTGTAACTTTGTGTGTCTCACCCGGTGTCCCAAACACAGGAGCGATCCGATGAAGCATGCAAAAGGCATTTCCATGACATCCGCTTTACTTGGCGGAATTACAGCCGTTTTTCTTTCGCTGGCGCCCACAGGTGCGCTTGCGGACGCTCGCTTCGAAAAATGGATACGCGCGTTTTATCCCGAGGCCGCCAGGGCTGGCATCACGGTGCAGACCTACAATGCAGCCTTTGCCGGCATCACGAGCCCCGACCCCGACGTCATCCAGAAAGCCCAGTATCAGCCGGAATTCACGACGCAGATATGGGATTATCTTGACAGCCGCGTGAACCCCTACACGGTCAAGATGGGCAAGGATGCGGAGGCCAAGAACATGCGCTCGCTACAGGGAATCGAGCGGTATTTCGGCGTGGACCGGAATGTTCTTGTCGCCATCTGGTCCATGGAGTCGAATTACGGCGCCATTCTCAGCAAGACGGAGAAACTGCATTATGTGCCTCAGGCGCTGGCCACCCTTGCCTATGCAGACCCGAAGCGCGCGGGCTATGCCAAGAAGCAGCTCATCGCCGCACTGAAGATCATACAGGCCGGCGACATCAAGCCTTCCGAGATGACCGGCTCCTGGGCGGGCGCCATGGGCCACACCCAGTTCATCCCCACGAGCTATCTGCTCTATGGTGTCGATGCCGACGGCAACGGCAAGCGCGACATCTGGCACTCGGTTCCCGATGCACTCGCCACCGCCGCCAACCTGCTGCACAAGAACGGCTGGCAGACCGGCCGGACATGGGGCTACGAGGTGGTTGTCCCGGGGCGTGCGGGAAGCCTCGAAGGCAAGACCAAGACGATCGGCGAATGGGAAAAGCTCGGTTTCCGGCGAACCGGCGATCGCAGCTTCAAGTTCAGGGACGAGCGCGCCACGCTGAAAATGCCGGCGGGAGACGGCGGGCCCGCCTTCCTGCTGACCAAGAATTTCTATGTCATCAAGCGTTACAACGCCTCGGACAGCTATGCCTTGGGCGTCGGCATGCTCGCCGACCGGCTGGCCGGCGCAAGCGGTCTGGTTCAGAGCTGGCCCCGTCCCGCCGGTGCGTTGGATGCGAGCGAGAAATTCGAGATCCAGTCGCGCCTGAAGGAACTCGGCTATTACAGCGGTGAGGTCGACGGCAATCTCGGGTCTGGCTCCAAGGCCGCGATCGAGGCCTTCATGAAGCGCAAGGGGCTGAATGGAGAACCGGAGCCGTCGAAGAGCCTGCTCCAGCATCTGCGACGGTGATGTGGCAAGGCGTTCCCGTTTGATTGCCAACGGTTCCATGATAAGACATCCGGCACGATGAAACGCGCCGGATTTTTCATGCCCCGATTGATGCCCGCCCTGCTGGCTGCCTCGCTTGTGCTTGGCCTGTTTGCAGCCATTCTGACAGGTGCAAGCCCTGCCGCGGCGCAGGAGAAACCCCGCACCCTTCTCGAATTGCTGTTCGGCAATTATCGCAAGGCGCCGGCGCAGCCCGCCCCCGCGACCGCACCGGCCAAGCGCAAACCGAAGCCGAAACCGAAGGCGACGCAGTCCTCCATCATCAACCTGACCACGAACAAGCCGGAAGAACAGCCCGTCCAGAAGCTGGACACGGCCAAGCATGTTCTCGTCATCGGCGACTTCATGGCCGGTTCCGTCGGCGACGGACTCATGGACATCTTTTCCGGCGAGCCGGGTGTCGTGATCGACGAAAAGACCGATGGCGCCTCGGGGCTTGTGCGGAACGATCACTGGGACTGGATTGCCACGCTTCCCGGTCTTATCGAGAACGTCAAGCCCGTCGCGATCGTGGTGGCGCTCGGCTCCAACGACCGACAAAAAATGCTGGTCGATGGCAACCGCGAGGAATTCCACACGGCGAAGTGGACCGCGGAATACGAGCGTCGGGTCGCGGAGCTGACTGGCATCGCCACCAGGCGACAGATTCCCGTGCTCTGGATGGGCGCTCCCCCCTTCCAGTCCCCCTCCCTGACCGCAGATATCGTCACCATCAACCTGATCCTGCGCAGGCAGGTCGAAGCGGCAGGCGGCACGTTTGTCGACATATGGGAAGGCTTCATAGACGCGGATGGCAAGTTCACGGCAACGGGCTCTGGCGTCGATGGACAGCAGGCCAGGCTGCGCGGCTCCGATGGCGTGAGCCTCACCAAGGCCGGGCGTGCAAAGGCGGCCTTCTATGTGGAGAAACCGCTGCGCCGCATTCTCGGCGACACGTCGGTGCCCGCGCCCCTTGCGACCGCAAATCCGCCGATCTCGGATTTCGGCCTGCCCGACCTCTCCATGCCCGCCGCGCCGACACCGACTGTCATTACACGGACAGAACCGATTGCGATGACGGACCCGGCGCTGGACGGCAGCAACGCGCTGGCCGCCCGCGCCGCACCGGCTGCAAGCGGCCAGCTCATCGTGCCAAGCGCCCGTGACCGCCTTGTGCTCAACGGAGATACGGGAACCCCACCCGCTGGCCGTGTGGACGACTACCGAATCCGCGCCAAATAAAAAGCCGCCCCCCGAGGGAGCGGCTTCGAAATCCTGGCGCTTGGCCCCATCAACGCGGCAGGTTGGTAGAACCCATCAGCGCTTCGTCGATGGCGGCAGCCGCCTGGCGGCCTTCGCGGATCGCCCAGACGACCAGCGACTGGCCGCGGCGCACGTCGCCCGCTGCCCAGAGCTTGTCGACCGAGGTCTTGTAGTCGCGCGTGTTGGCAATGACGTTCTGCGAGCCGCGCTTGTCGGTCGAGACAGCCATCTTGCCATCGAGTTCCTTGACCACGCTGTCCGTGAAGGGACCGCGGAAGCCGATGGCGATGAAGGCGAGATCGGCCTTGATGATGAACTCGGTGCCGGCAATCGGCTTGCGCTTCTCGTCCACCTGCACGCACTTGACGCCCGTCAGGATGCCGTCTTCGCCGACGAATTCGAGTGTGCCGACCTGGAACTCGCGCACCGCGCCCTCGGCCTGCGAGGAAGAGGTGCGCATCTTCGTCGCCCAATAGGGCCAGACGGCGAGTTTGTCTTCCTTTTCCGGCGGTTGCGGGCGGATGTCGAGCTGGGTGACGCGCACCGCGCCCTGACGGAAGGCCGTGCCGACGCAGTCGGAGGCCGTATCGCCACCGCCAACGACGACGACATGCTTGCCGCCGGCGAGGATCGGATCGGACGGCCAGCCGACGCTGTCGATGTCTTCGCGACCGACGCGACGGTTCTGCTGCACGAGATAAGGCATGGCATCATGAACGCCGGCGAGATCCGCGCCCGGAATGCCGGCTTCGCGCGGCGTTTCCGAACCGCCGCAGTAGAGAACCGCATCATGCTCGGCGATCAGCTTCTCGGTCGGGATATCGACGCCGATATTGAAGCCATAATGGAAGGTCACGCCCTCGCCCTGCATCTGCTCGACGCGGCGGTCGATGAAGTTCTTCTCCATCTTGAAGTCCGGAATGCCGTAGCGCAGCAGGCCACCGGCCTTGGATTCGCGCTCATAGACATGGACCTCATGTCCGGCGCGGGCGAGCTGCTGGGCAGCGGCCATGCCGGACGGGCCGGAGCCGATGACGGCAATGCGCTTGCCGGTCTTCACCGTTGCCGGCTGCGGCACGATGTAGCCAAGCTCATAGGCCTTGTCAGCAATCGCCTGTTCGACCGTCTTGATGGTGACCGGCACGTCTTCGAGGTTCAGCGTGCAGGCTTCCTCGCAGGGTGCCGGGCAGACGCGGCCGGTGAATTCCGGGAAATTGTTGGTCGAGTGGAGGTTGGCAATCGCCTCCTTCCACTTGCCGCTATAGACGAGGTCGTTCCAGTCCGGGATCTGGTTATGAACCGGGCAGCCCGTATCGCCGTGACAGAAGGGAATGCCGCAATCCATGCAGCGGGCAGCCTGTTTCTGCACTTCCGCATCCGACATGGGGATCGTGAATTCGCGGAAATGGCGGATACGATCAGACGCCGTCTGATACTTCGCCACCTGCCGGTCGATTTCCAGAAAACCTGTTACCTTGCCCATCTTACTCCCACCTGTTTACCGGACCACAACGGCAGTGCCGGAGGCCGAAACCATCAGCATCGACCCGCTGGAACCGGTCGAAATCGTTTCATAGTCGATGTCGACACCGACAATTGCATTCGCACCGAGGCGGGCGGCTTCGCCCTGCAGCTCGGCAAGTGCCGTCTCGCGCGCATCGCGCAGAACCCGCTCGTAAGACCCGGATCGTCCGCCGACGATATCGCGGATGCTGGCGAAGAAATCGCGAAACACGTTCGTTCCAAGGATAGCCTCGCCCGTGACGATGCCCTTGTACTCGACGATCTCGCGTCCTTCTATCGTGTTCGTCGTCGTGACGATCATTCCAGCGTCCCCTTGGCGGCGCAACCTCGCGCCTACTTCGTCCAGTTCTCGACCTTCAGCCCCGGAACCCGGGAAAATTCGTTTTGATTGTTCGTCACCAGCACGGCGTCCAACGCCACTGCATGTGCCGAGATCCAAAGGTCATTTGGACCGATATTCTTTCCTTGCCTCAGCGCCAGCCGGATCTCGGCGTAACGCTGATCTGCCGGTAGCTGCAGTGGCGCCACATAAAGGCGCCGCGTGACTGCCGATACCTTTTGTGTCAGCTCCTCGGAGCCGTTCTTCTTCACGCCATACCAGATCTCACCATGGGTGATGATGCTGATAAAAGCATTCTCTTCCCCGACATCGAGAAGCCGTTCGAACACCCTTCCACGCGGATCCCTCACGATCGCCGAAACGATGTTGGTATCGAGCATGTACCGCATCAGATTTCGACCTCATCGAGCGGCGCCAGATCATCGTCGCTTTCGACGAAATCCTCTCCACTCCAGGCTTCCGCCTGCTTGAGATACTCGATCAGCCCGGCAGTCACTGCCGTCCGCATCAGGATCGAGCCATCCGGTTGCTGCACCATGACGGCGCGATCACCTTCAAGATCGAATTCCTTCGGGATGCGAACAGCACGGCTTCGGCCATTCTTGAAGATGGCGACTGCAACTTCGCCACCTTCACCAGCGTCTTTCACATGCTCGTTCATATCAGGCCCCACCGTTGTGATATGCCAAAAGCATATCACAACAAACGAACCCGGTGAACTTATTCCGCCGCAACACCCATCTTCATGCGTTCCATATCCTCGAGTGCACGGCGGTATTCGACCGGCATGACCTTGCGGAACTTCGGACGATAGTCTGCCCAATGGTCGAGGATCGCCTTCGCCCGTGCCGAGCCTGTGTAATGCAGGTGGTTGGCGATGAGCTGGTAGAGGCGTTCCTCGTCATGACGGGTCATGTCGCCGGAAACGTCCACGCGGCCCTTGTGCATGAGGTCGCCGCCATGGTGGTGCAGCTTCTCCAGCATGTCGTCCTCTTCCGGAACCGGCTCGAGTTCGACCATGGCCATGTTGCAGCGGCTGGCAAAATCGCCTTCCTCGTCGAGCACATAGGCGACACCGCCGGACATGCCGGCCGCGAAGTTGCGGCCCGTCTTGCCGATGACGACGACCACGCCGCCGGTCATGTATTCGCAACCATGGTCGCCCACGCCTTCGACAACCGCGACCGCACCGGAGTTGCGCACGGCGAAGCGTTCGCCGGCCACGCCGTTGAAGTAGCACTCGCCGGCAATTGCGCCGTAAAGAACGGTGTTGCCAACGATGATCGAGTTTTCAGCCACGATCTTCGTGTTTTCCGGCGGACGTACGATGATCTTGCCGCCCGACAGGCCCTTGCCGACATAGTCATTGCCATCGCCGATGAGGCGGAAGGTCACGCCGCGGGCGAGGAAGGCCGCAAACGACTGACCGGCCGTGCCGCGCAGCGTCACGTCGATCGTATCGTCCTTCAGGCCCTTGTGGCCGTAGCGCATGGCGACTTCGCCCGACAGCATCGCGCCGGCGGAACGGTCGACGTTCTTGATCGTCACGTCGAAGGCGGTCGGCGTCTTCGATTCGAGAGCCGGCATCGCCTTTTCGATCAGCGTCCGGTCGAGAACATGCTCGATCGGGTGATGCTGGCGCGTCGTCCAGTAGGTCGCTTCCTTCGGCGCATCGACCTTGTGGAAGATGCGGCTGAAGTCGAGACCCTTGGCCTTCCAGTGCGCAATCATCGCTTCCTGGCCGAGCATGTCGGTCTGGCCGATGATCTGGTCGAGCTTGGTGAAGCCCATGGAGGCGAGGATTTCCCGCACTTCCTCTGCAACAAAGAAGAAGAAGTTGATGACATGCTCCGGCGTGCCCTTGAAGCGCTTGCGCAGAACCGGGTCCTGGGTAGCCACGCCGACCGGGCAGGTGTTGAGATGGCACTTGCGCATCATGATGCAGCCGGCGGCAATCAGCGGCGCGGTCGAGAAGCCGAACTCGTCGGCGCCCAGAAGCGCACCGATGATGACATCGCGGCCGGTCTTGAGACCACCGTCCACCTGCAGCGCGACGCGCGAGCGCAGCCCGTTAAGGACCAACGTCTGATGCGTTTCGGCAAGACCGATTTCCCACGGGCTGCCGGCATGCTTCAGCGAGGTGAGCGGCGATGCGCCCGTGCCGCCGTCATAGCCGGAAATCGTGATATGGTCGGCGCGCGCCTTGGCCACGCCGGCGGCAACCGTGCCGACGCCGACTTCCGAGACGAGCTTGACCGAGATATCGGCCTTCGGGTTGACGTTCTTCAGGTCGTAGATCAGCTGCGCCAGATCTTCGATCGAATAGATGTCATGGTGCGGCGGCGGCGAGATAAGGCCGACGCCGGGCGTCGAATGCCGCGTCTTGGCAATCGTCGCATCCACCTTGTGACCGGGCAGCTGGCCGCCCTCGCCGGGCTTGGCGCCCTGCGCGACCTTGATCTGCAGCACGTCTGCGTTGACCAGATATTCGGTCGTCACGCCGAAGCGGCCGGAGGCAACCTGCTTGATCGCCGAGCGCTCCAGCGGCAGCGAACCGTCAAGCTTCGGCAGATAGCGTTCGGATTCTTCGCCGCCCTCGCCCGTGTTGGACTTGCCGCCGATCTTGTTCATGGCGATCGCCAGCGTCGTATGTGCCTCGCGGCTGATCGAGCCGAAGGACATGGCGCCCGTGGCGAAACGCTTGACGATCTCCACCGCCGGCTCGACCTCGTCGAGCGCGACCGGCTTGCGGCCGAGCGCTGCGGCATCCTTGATCGTGAAGAGGCCGCGGATGGCGTTCATCTTCTGGGTCTGATCGTTCACCAGCGCGGAGAACTCGCTGAACCGGTCGCGGGAGTTGCCGCGCGCGGCGTGCTGCAGCGAGGCAATCGCATCCGGCGTCCAGGCATGGCCTTCACCACGCTTGCGGAAGGCATATTCGCCACCGACATCGAGCGTGCCGGCCAGAACCGGATCGTTGCCGAAGGCCGACTCGTGACGGGCGACAGTCTCGCGGGCGATTTCCTCAAGGCCAACGCCCTCGATGGTGGTCGCCGTGCCGAAGAAGAACTTCTCGACCAGCTCGGACGAAAGGCCGATCGCATCGAAAATCTGCGCGCCGCAATAGGACTGATAGGTCGAAATGCCCATCTTGGACATGACCTTCAGAATGCCCTTACCGACCGCCTTGATGTAGCGATAGACCACTTCCGAGGCATCGACCTCCTTCGGGAATTCGCCACGCGAATGCATGTCGATCAGCGTGTCGAAGGCGAGATAGGGGTTGATGGCTTCCGCGCCATAGCCGGCCAGACAGCAGAAGTGATGCACTTCGCGCGGCTCGCCGGATTCCACGACGAGGCCGACCGAGGTACGCAACCCCTTGCGGATCAGGTGGTGATGCACGGCCGCCGTCGCCAGCAGCGCCGGGATCGCGATGCGGTCCGGCCCGATCTGGCGGTCCGACAGGATGATGATGTTGTAGCCGCTGGTGACAGCCGCTTCCGCGCGCTCGCAGAGCCGCTCGATCATCGCCGGCATGCCTTCGGCACCCATCTCGGCTTCATAGGTGAAGTCGAGAGTCTTGGTGTCGAAACGGTCTTCCGTGTGGCCGATGGAGCGGATCTTCTCCAGATCCCCATTGGTCAGGATCGGCTGGCGCACTTCCAGGCGCTTGGCCTTGGATGCGCCCTTGTGGTCGAGAATATTCGGCCGCGGCCCGATGAAGGAGACGAGGCTCATGACAAGCTCTTCGCGGATCGGGTCGATCGGCGGGTTCGTCACCTGCGCGAAGTTCTGCTTGAAATAGGTGTAAAGCAGCTTCGACTTCGACGACATGGCCGAGATCGGCGTATCCGTGCCCATCGAGCCGATGGCTTCCTGACCCGTCGTCGCCATCGGCGACATCAGGATCTTCGTGTCTTCAACCGTATAACCGAAGGCCTGCTGGCGATCGAGCAGCGAGACGTCGCGGCGCAGCGCGCGCGGCTCGACCGGCTTGAGGTCTTCCAGGATCAGCTGCGTGTTATCGAGCCACTTGCGATAGGGATGCGCGTTCGCGAGCGAGGACTTGATCTCCTCGTCCGAGATGATGCGGCCTTCCTGCATGTCGATCAGCAGCATCTTGCCGGGCTGGAGACGCCACTTGGTGACGATCTTCTCTTCGTCAACCGGCAGAACGCCGGCTTCGGAGGCCATGATGACGCGGTCGTCGTTTGTCACGATGTAGCGGGCGGGACGCAGGCCGTTGCGGTCGAGCGTCGCACCGATCTGGCGACCGTCGGTGAAGGCAACCGCCGCCGGGCCGTCCCACGGTTCCATGAGGGCGGCGTGATATTCGTAGAATGCCTTGCGCTCAGGGCTCATGGACTGATTGCCGGACCATGCTTCCGGGATCAGCATCATGACGGCATGCGCCATCGAATAGCCGCCGCGCACGAGGAACTCGAGCGCGTTGTCGAAGCACGCCGTATCCGACTGTCCTTCATAGGAGATCGGCCAGAGCTTGGAGATGTCCTCGCCGAAGAGCGGCGACGAAACGGAGGCTTGGCGGGCCGCCATCCAGTTGACGTTGCCGCGCAGCGTATTGATTTCGCCGTTATGGGCGACCATGCGGTACGGGTGCGCCAGCTTCCACGACGGGAAGGTGTTGGTCGAGAAGCGCTGGTGAACGAGCGCGACCGCGCTTTCAAACCGCGGATCCGTCAAGTCCTTGTAGTAGGCGCCGACCTGATAGGCCAGGAACATGCCCTTGTAGACGATGGTCGAGGACGACAGCGACACCGGATAGAAGTCGCGGTTTTCCTGCCCGCCGCCTTCGTTATAGATGCGGTTGGAGATCACCTTGCGCAGCAGGAAGAGGCTGCGCTCGAACTCGACGGCAGACGCAACGCCCGCGCCCATGCCGATGAAGACCTGCACATGGTGCGGCTCGGTCGCGGCAATGTCGGGCGCCTTGGAGAGCGACGAATTGTCGACCGGCACGTCGCGGAAGCCGAGAAGCACCTGCCCCTCCTCCGCGATCACCTCGCCGATCACCTTCTTGAAATGGTCGATCTGGTCGCCTTCGCGCGGCATGAAGATATGACCCACGGCATATTCGCCAGCCTTTGGCAGGGTCACGCCCTGAGCCGCCATCTCCTCGCGGAAGAAACGATCCGGGATCTGCACGAGAATGCCGGCACCATCGCCCATCAGCGGATCGGCACCGACGGCACCGCGATGCGTCAGGTTTTCCAGGATGAACAGACCGTCCTTGACGATCTGGTGCGACTTGACACCCTTCATATGCGCGACAAAGCCGACGCCGCATGCGTCATGTTCGTTGGCCGGGTTGTAAAGCCCCTGAGCATCGGGAAGTTTTCGGGCGAAGGCGCGGGTTTTCGTGGCCGTGGTCTCACCAGCCGCGATATCAACACCCATGACCTGAGATGGCGACAAATCCGTCATCGTCTTCCTCCAAAAACTGGTCCGCACACGCGGACGCCCCTGTTCATTCACCCGATGCAGCTGAATGCTGCAAGTCCTCGCGCGAGCATCCCTCAGCCTTGCCCGCCCCGTCATCCGGCGCAGGAACCTAGGAAATTCTCATGCCTTGATTGATGTCCTTGGGCGGACATTAACATCCGCAAGTGACGATCGGACTATAGCGCGAATTGTCGCCGTTTCCAGCACTTTTGCCGCGTCTTCGGTCCTTCAAGACCGAAATAGGACAGCAAACCTGTCCTATTTCATTCGTTCTATGCCAGAAAGACGCCGGGGCTGCAAGGGCCTTGGAGGAAAATATTAATACCGAAGCGCACAAGGTTTCGTAAAATTACCAATTTACGTAATTAAATTTCGTGCTTTCTATGAGTATGGTCGGAATATTACCAGTTGGTCAAATTTTGGGGTTTCTCGCTCCGCAAGGTGGCCGCCCCGGGGACAATTGATTAATGTCCCCGCAAACCCCTGCGACACGACACGAACAAGGCCGGATTTTACGATGTTTTTTGCCTCCGACAACTGGGCCGGCGCCCATCCGAAGATCGCTGAGCGCTTGACGACAGAAGCGGGCGGCTTCGCCTCGGCTTATGGCACGTCGGCGCTGGACAAGAAGGTGGAACAGACATTCAACGATATCTTCGAGCGCGAGGTTGCCGTCTTCTTTGTCTCCACGGGGACGGCGGCGAATTCGCTCGCTCTGGCCAGCGTCGGCAAGCCCGGCGGCGTTATCTTCTGCCACGACAGCGCGCATGTGTTCTGCGACGAATGCGGCGCGCCCGGCTTCTTCTCCAGCGCCGCCCGTCTTTCGCCCATCGGCGGCAAGGATGGCAAGATCGATCCGGTGAGCCTGGAGCGTGGCATCCGCGCCGTCCCGCCGGCCTTCATCCATGCTGGCCAGCCCATGGCTGTCACCGTCACGCAATCGACCGAGTCCGGCACGCTCTATTCACTCGGCGAAATCGAACGCATCGCCGGCATCGCGAAGAGCCACGATATTCCGCTCCACATGGACGGCGCTCGCTTTGCCAATGCGCTGACCGCGCTCAATGTCTCGCCCGCCGAAATGACGTGGAAGCGCGGCGTCGACATCCTCTCCTTCGGCGCGACGAAGAACGGCTGCTGGTGCGCGGAGGCGATCGTCTTCATGAATCCGGAACAGGCCCGTCAGCTGCCCTTCATCCGCAAGCAGTCGGCGCAGCTCTTTTCCAAGACCCGCTTTGTTGCCGCCCAGTTCGAGGCCTATTTCGAAGATGGCCTTTGGCTGGAACTTGCTGGGCACGCCAATGCGATGGCGGATCGGCTGCGTGCGGGCATCGCAGCAAGCAATAATGCCCGCTCCGCCTGGGAGACGAATGCCAATGAGGTCTTTGCCATCTTCCGCAACGACGCCTCGAAGCGTCTTCGCGATGCCGGCGCGCAATTCTACGACTGGCATGAGATCCCGGAACACCTGCATGATGCGATGGCGCCTGACGAGACGCTGGTGCGCCTCGTCACGTCCTTTGCGACCGACGCCTCCGAAGTCGACCGCTTCGTCGAACTCCTGAGGTAAAGTCGACATCACGCGATGCTCACGGCCATGCCCCCGCAGTTGACGTCACCGTCACGGCGCGATCACACGCGAGTTATCGTCCGGTAACCTCGGGTTGATTTCCATTTATGCGGGAACTGTGCGAGCTTCTTCTCACCGGACCACAGGGGCCCGGCGGCGGGAATTTCAAACCCGCCGAACCCAATCCATTTGAGGAGATCCATAATGTCCACCAAGACCGTCATTGGCGCATCCGCAGTCGCCAGCGCCCTCATGATGGCAGTTTCTGCCGCCAGTTTCGTTTCGTCCGTCACGCCGGCTGCCGCTGCCGACGCAAAGGAAAAGTGCTTCGGTGTTGCCATGGCCGGCAAGAACGACTGTGCTGCAGGCCCCGGCACGACCTGCGCCGGCACGTCCAAGATCGACTACCAGGGCAACTCCTGGAAATATGTCGCCAAGGGCACCTGCACCACGATGAAGTTGCCGGGAGACCGCAAGGGCTCACTGGAAGCCCTGAAGCGCGACCTGCCGGCCTGATTTCGGCCTCGGAAGGATCGGCGGGCGTTTATTGCAGCGCCCGGGCCCGATCGCCCGGCATCGCGTCGATGCCTCACCCATCCGCAGTCCCGCAGGGCGGGCTCCTTGAGGAGGAGGCATTGACACATCTATCCGGCGCCCGGGCTTCCCCGGGCTGGGGCGTTGGCTTTTTCATGACGAAATCCATTTGAAGGAACAACGAGATGAAACCGGAAGTTTTCGGCCAGCCTGCCCGGATCGGCAAGACCTTGCCCGCTCGCGCGGGGGCCGGCTTCAAGTCCGTGCATGCCGACGCGATCCTCGCCGACAGCTACCGGATCGGTTTCCTGGAAGTGCATGCGGAGAACTACATGGGGGCTGGCGGTCACCCGCATCGCCAGCTGACCCGCATGCGGGAGCATTTTCCGCTCTCCGTGCATGGCGTAGGTCTATCGATCGGTTCCGAGAACGGGATCGACGCCATGCACCTTTCGCGGCTCAAGGCCGTCGTGGAGCGTTACGAACCGGAGCAGGTGTCCGAACATCTGGCGTGGTCAACCCATGACGACAGCTATTTCAACGATCTCTTGCCGGTCCCCTATGACCACGAAACGCTAAGCCGCGTCTGCGATCATATCGATCTGGTGCAATCGGTCCTGGGCCGGAAGATCCTGCTCGAGAACCCCTCGACCTACGCGGTCTTCGAGCGCTCCACGATGAGCGAGACGGACTTCATCCGCGCGATCGCCCTCCGGACTGGCTGCGGCCTGCTGCTCGACGTCAACAATGTGCTGGTCTCGTCCGTCAACAACCGCTTCAAGCCGCTGATGTATCTGCACGACTTCCCGCTCGATCTGGTCGAGGAAATTCATCTGGCGGGGCATGCGGAGGACGAGGACGAGGATGGCATGCGCCTGCTGATCGACGCCCATGATCGGCCCGTGGACGATGAGGTCTGGCGCCTCTACGACATCGTCATCAGCCAGACCGGCCCGCTGCCGACATTGATCGAATGGGACAATGACGTTCCCGACTGGCCGGTTCTGCGTCGCGAGGCTGAGGCTGCGGACGCGATTCTTGCGCGACACGCTTCCACCTATCTGATGGGCGCGCGCCATGGGTGACGCATCGCCCTCCCAGCATGCTTTCGTTGCCGCGCTTCTCAATCCGGAGCGTGCGGTTCCCGATGGCCTGATCACGCCCGAAGGCAAGCCGGCGGCACGACGTTTTGGTGTCTATCGCAACAATGTGACCGTCAGCCTCGTCAATGCGCTGGTCGAAATCTTCCCGACCATCCAGAACCTGGTCGGGGAGGACTTCTTCCGAGCAACGGCAAGGCTCTACATACAGGACAATCCCCCGACGTCGCGTCTGCTCTTCGAATATGGCGCGACATTCCCGGCGTTTCTCGACGAGTTCGAGCCGGCGGCCGAACTCCCTTTTCTGGGCGATGTCGCCCGGCTGGAACGCCTGTGGCTAGACAGCTTCCATGCAGCAGATGCCGCAGCGCTCGACGGGGCCACCCTGCAGCGCATCGCGCCGGAACACCTCGCCGGCCTCACCCTCGTCGCCCATCCCGCGACACGGCTGTTTCGCGGTCAGCACGCCGCCGTCACCATCATGGCTCGGGATCGTGCAGGCGAGCCGCTGGACGGTCTCGACCCGTTCGTTGCTGAAGACGGTCTCGTCACGCGCCCCGCCTACGATCCGGAAATCCGGCACCTGCCGAAGGGCGGCGCAGACCTTGTCGGCTTGCTGATCCAAGGCCGCACGCTCGGTGAGGCAGCGGGAGCAGCCCTTTCCGCCGATCCGGATTTCAACCTGCCCGCCGCAATTTCGGCGATCATCGAAGCAGGCGCATTTTCAAAGGTTCTCTTTGAGGGGATGGAGGTTTCCTGACATGAATTTTCTGATGAAGATCAAGCAATTGCACGACGGCGTCTTCGGCCTTGCCGAGAGGCTGACGGAGGGCTGGTTTCTTGGCCTCTTCGCCCGTTTCGTCTTTTTCGCTGTGCTTTATTTCTACTTCCTGAACTCCTTTGGCACCAAGGTCGGCGAAGGTCTTGCCGGTTTCTTCCAGATCCAGGACGGCGCCTTCTACCAGATTGCGCCTCAAGCCATGGATGCGGTGAGCGGCGATGTCTCGGCGCTCCCGTTCTTCCCGTGGAAGATCATCGTGCCGCTCGGCACCTATATGGAATTGCTGCTGCCGACGCTGGTCGTGCTCGGCCTCTTCACCCGCGTGGCCGCCGTCGGGATGATCGGCTTCGTTATCGTCCAGACGCTGACCGACATCTTCGGCCACATGGCAGACGCCCAAACCATCGGTGCGCTTTTCGACCGCTTCCCCGACAGCCTGATTTCTGACCAGCGCCTGCTCTGGAGCGTGCCGCTCGTCTATCTGGCGCTGAAGGGCGGCGGGGCGATTTCTCTCGATGCGATCCTGTCGAGACCGGCACCGAAGCCGCACATGGCCTGACGCAGACAAGAAAAGACCCCCGGCAGGGAACCGGAGGTCTCTTCCAATCAAACCGGAGGAGTATGTTTGGAATTAAGCCAGCTTAGTTGAGCTGGCCTTCGATCGCCTTCGGAGCTTCGCTCCTGGAGGCGACGATATCGATGCGGCGCGGCTTCATCGTTTCGGGAATTTCGCGCACGAGGTCGATGTGGAGCAGGCCGTTCTTCAGCGAGGCGCCGCGCACTTCGACATAATCGGCAAGCTGGAAGCGGCGCTCAAAGGCGCGCTTGGCAATGCCACGATAGAGATAGTCGACATCCTTGTCGGTTTCCGCGGATTTTTCACCCTTCACGGTCAGCGCATGTTCGCGCGCTTCGATGGAAAGTTCGCTTTCGTCGAAGCCGGCAACGGCCATGGTGATGCGATAGGCGTTCTCGCCCGTCCGCTCGATATTGTAGGGCGGATAGCTTTGCGACTGGTCGGGCTGCCCGACGCCGTCAAGCATGTTGAAAAGACGGTCGAAGCCGACGGTGGAGCGATAAAGGGGAGAGTAGTCGATGTGACGCATGATGTCCTCCTGAGAAGCGACGTCAGTCAATATTTTCAATGCCTCACACCCCGTTTCAGGCGGCGGGAGACGGTTTAAGAAGACCCGTTTGGCATCTTCGAAGAAACAGATGGGAATTGATTTTTGCGCTTCAAGAGGGGATGACATGAAACACTCGAAATCGCGAATCCGGTGACCGCATTGCTTTATGAGACGCCCGACAATCCGCTGCCTCCGATCCATATGGACGGCACGTTCAAGACCCATGACGGGCTCGATCTGCGCTATGCGGTTTTCAAGGGCAAGGCCTCACCGCCCAAGGGCACGGTCGTCCTCTTGCAGGGCCGCAGCGAGACGATCGAAAAATATGCCGAAACGATCACGGAGATCACCGATGCGGGCCTGTGGGTTGCCGCCTTCGATCTGCGCGGCCAGGGCGGCTCGCCCCGCCTATTGAAGAACAAGCGGCTGGGCCATGTCCGCCGCTTCGCCGATTACCAGAAGGACCTCGACGCCTTCTTCGAGCAGATCGTGCTGCCGGATGCGAAACTGCCCTTCTTCCTGGTCGCCCATTCGACCGGCGGCCTGATCGCGCTGGCCAGCGCCCGGCGGCTTGCCAACCGCGTCGAGCGGATCGTCGTCTCCGCCCCATTCCTCGGCCTTGCCGCCATGAGCCCTCCGCCCGCTCTTGTGCGCTTCGTCGCCCGCCTCATGTGCGCGATCGGTCTGGGCGGCCGCGCCTCGCGCGGGGACAAGGATTACTCCGCCTTTGAAGGCAATGCGCTGACGTCGGATCCGAAGCGCTTTGCCCGTAACCAGGCGATCCTCGGGGCGCATCCGGAACTGTCTCTCGGTCCGCCAACCTGGCGCTGGGTGCATGAATGCCTCAAGGCCGGCCGCAAGGTCGTCTCACCGACCTATCTGCAATCCATCACCGTTCCGACCCTGATCCTCGGGCCCACGGCCGACCGCGTCGCCTCCTATCCGGAGATCGAGCGGATGTCGCGCTACTTCCGCGCCGGCAAGCTGATCCCGATCAATGGATCGGAACACGAGGTCTTTCAGGAGGCCGAGAAATATCGCGCGCAGGCCATCGCCGCCCTCCTCGCTTTCATCCCGGGCGGGTTCGCGGAACCCGTCCGCCTCATCGAGGAGGATGGCGACAAGGACGAGGCGGCGGAAAACATTGCCGGCTGATCAGCCCGCCAGCAATTCCAGCGCCTGCTTGTGCAAGGCCGGCGTGGCGGCAGCAACGATCCGGCCACCCATTTCCGGCCGCCCGCCATCCCAGGTCGTGATGACGCCACCAGCATTCTCGATGATCGGAATGATCCCGCCGACGTCGTAGGGCTTCAGCTGGTTCTCGACCACCAGATCGATATTGCCGCTGGCGACCAGCATGTAGGCATAGCAGTCGCAGCCATAACGGAAGAGCCGAACGGTCTTTTCGACCGCCCGATATTTCCGCTCGTCCTCGCCCGCAAACAGATGCGGCGATGTCGAAAACAGCGTCGCATTGGAAATGTCCCCGCAATCGCGCGTCTTGATCTGCCGCGCGCCGCCGGGCCCGGTGTAATAAGACGCCTTGCCATCTGAGAAATAGCGCTCGCCGGTGAAAGGCTGGTCGACAAGACCCATGTTCGCCCGACCGCCGCTATAGAGACCGATCAGCGTGCCCCAGACCGGCAGGCCCGAAATGAAGGCGCGCGTGCCGTCGATCGGATCAATCACCCAGACATTGTCACGATCCAGCCCGACATTCCCATGCTCCTCGCCGAGAATGCCATGATCAGGGAACGTCCGCTCGATCTCGGCGCGGATCGCCTCTTCCGCGGCCCGGTCACCTTCCGTCACCGGATCGAAGCCGCCCGCCTCCTTGTTGACCACCGCGGCCCCTGCGCGAAAGCGCGGCAGCGTCTCGCGCGCGGCAACTTCGGCAAGGCGATCGAAAAACGCTCTGTCTGGCAACATGGGGACCTCGTCATGCGCGTCGTCTGCGCGATGTGTTTGCAAATGGCGCTATGCTTAAACCGGAATTTCGCTGCGGAGGAAAGAGCGTCTTTTGACATTTGCCGCCACGTCCATCAGGAGTGGATAAAATTTGGGCACGGAAAAAATCTGCTTAAATCCTGTGCCAAATCCGTTGACATTGGTGCGCTGCAATATTAATGTCATCTTACAGTCGCTCGCGGCTGTAATACCCTCCTTGGGTGTTTCCTCCCTAGATTTGACCGCGCCCAACGGCGCGGTTTTTTTTGACTGCCATGTCCCTCGGATTGCCCCTACCGAACGGCTCGGCCGCACGCCAAAAGCCCCGGAAAAAACATCTCCCGAGTTCCGCTCCGGTGTTACCGCTTCCGTCCCTGTCTCTGGGCGCAAACTTCCGGAGAGCCACGCTGACGCGCCGCCCTGATTGAGTAGTAAAATAACGGCGGAGCGCCAGCGCGACCCGTCGAGATTATCAAGGGGAGCCTCATCCGACTCCATTCCTCAAGCGCGGGCCGCCTCGCTAAACCGTCTTCGGAGGCAGACGGGTTCTCTGGCGTTGCCAGGCCGCCGAGCTATTCGCAGCCCATCGGGGGAGTCGTTTCGTCAGATGTTGTTTCATCTGCCGCCGCCCGCGCCCCCTGATGCAATGTCCCACACGTTACGAAACACCGCATCAAGCTCTCCTCCCGCCTGAGCCAACCGTCGCTGGTCCATCCGGTGACGGGAGGGGTATAGGATAAGGGAGATGAGAGTGCGGGGGAAATTCGGTGCGGCCAGGTTAGCCTCTCCCCTTGTGGGAGAGGAAGGAAAATCAGCATCTTAGCTGAAGGCTAAGTGCTAGATTTTCCAGGTGAGGGGGCGATTTCGTCCCCAATATTCGCCACAAATCCCCCTCACCAAGCCTGCCAAGCCAATCGGCTGACGCCTCTTGGGGCAGGCTATCCTCTCCCACAAGGGGAGAGGATGGGCGCCTCACTCCGCCGCAAACGCCATATCGCCCGACGTCTCCACCACGTAATCCGCCAGCCGCAGCATGAACTCGCGCAGCAACCCCGCGATCAGCAGGAACTCGGGTTTCCTCTCCAGCGTCGTCTCGTCCACATAGAGCGCACGATTGACCTCGATCTGGATGGCGTGGAGGTTGCGCGCCGGGCGACCATAATGCTCGGTGATGAAGCCGCCGGCATAGGGCTTGTTGCGCACGGTGGCAAAGCCGAGATCGGTCAGGATATCACTCGCCGCGCGGGTGAGGCGGGACGAGGCACTTGTGCCATAACGGTCCCCGATCACGATTTCCGGCTTTTCCGGCGAACCGGGAATGCGGATATTGCCGGGCATCGAGTGGCAATCAATGAGGATTGCCTGGCCGAAGCAGACATGCGTGCGGGCAATCAGCTTGCGCAGGCAGGCGTGATAGGGCTTGTAGACGGCTTCGATCCGATCCAGCCCTTCCTGCGCCGTCAGCCGGGTCCGGTAGATTTCCATATTCTCGGCAACGATACGCGGAATGGTTCCAAGCCCGCCCGCCACACGCACCGAATTGCGGTTCACATGCGATGGCAATTCGCCGATGAACATGCGGGGATCAAGCTCATAGGGCTCGCGGTTGACGTCGAGAAAGGCGCGCGGGAAATGCGCGATGAGCATCGGCGCGCCCAGCGACACGGCAGAGATAAACAGCTCATCGACATAGACGTCTTCGGATTTGCGGATTGTCAGCCCGTCGAGACGCGACTGGGCCATGAAGTCCCGGCTGTAGCGGCGTCCGCTATGCGGGGAGTTGAACACAAAGGGGATTGTGTGAGCGGCGGGCTCGAAGACCTCGAAGTCAATGCTTTCCTCGCCCAGGCCGCGCATCATTCCCCTTTACCATGTTTTGTTGTTGTGGTGATTTGCAGTGTCAATCATGTTGCCAGCAGGCGGGCGTGAAGTCAAAACCATTCGCGGTAGCCAAACGGGCTTCCAAACCGTTATACAGAGGCTTGGCCGCTGCTGTTCACGGGAAATTTACCCGCTCGAGCATACAACTGTTGTTCATATGCCAGAACGAGAAACCACCAGATGTCAGAGAAAATGACCCAGAAGATCCTCCTCGCAGAAGACGACAACGACATGCGCCGTTTCCTGGTCAAGGCGCTGGAGCGCGCCGGCTATAACGTCATGTCCTATGACAACGGCGCCAGCGCCTACGACCGTCTGCGCGAAGAGCCCTTCTCGCTGCTTCTGACCGACATCGTGATGCCGGAAATGGACGGGATCGAACTCGCCCGCCGCGCGACCGAACTCGATCCGGATCTCAAGGTCATGTTCATCACCGGCTTTGCCGCCGTGGCGCTGAACCCGGATTCCCGCGCCCCCAAGGACGCCAAGGTTCTCTCCAAGCCCTTCCATCTTCGCGACCTCGTCGACGAGGTCAACAAGATGCTGGCGGCCTGATCAGGCAGCCACCGAAGCTTTTCCACCGATTGATAAAAAAGCTTCAAAAACCCTATTGACGGCGCAAAGCATTTTATGATCTATGCGCCGACATCGGATGGGCGTGTAGCTCAGCGGGAGAGCACTACGTTGACATCGTAGGGGTCACAGGTTCGATCCCTGTCACGCCCACCATCCTTTTCAAGGGCTTAGCGAGACATCGCTGAGCCCTTTTGCATTTCGGCGAAATGCGTCTTCCTCCGTCATGATAAAGACTCTTACGGCTGATTAAGCTTGCGTGCATGACGGTCGCAATGTCGCATCGCTTGCGATTGCCTTGAGCAGACCTCATCGGTACACTCTTAGAAATCGAACCACCCCGACGAGATCCAAAACCACCCCATGACCCGATTCCAGTTGCCGCATACGCCTTGGGAACATTTCGCCGACGGTGTCGTCCATGTGATCGGCGTGGCCTTTGCCATTGCCGCGACCTCGGCGCTGATCGTGTGGGCAAGCCTGCGGCTTCCGGCTGACTGGATCTGGCCGCTGACCGTCTATGGTGTCGGACTGATCGCCACCTTCTCGTTTTCTGCAGCCTACAATCTCACCATCCATGGCAAGGTGCGCGCCGTGCTTCGCCGCTTCGACCATGCGGCCATCTATCTGATGATCGCCGGCACCTATACGCCGATCGGTATCATCGGACTTGGCGGGTGGCTCGGCTGGGGCCTGGCGATTTCCTCCTGGACGCTTGCCATCATCGGCATCGTCATGAAGCTCGCCTTCTTCCACCGCTGGCCGCGCGCCGGCTTCTTCCTTTATCTCGGCATGGGCTGGCTGGGCATCGTCGCCGTCTGGCCGCTGATCCAGAACCTCCATCCAAGCGTGCTCATCCTGCTGCTCGTGGGCGGCATCACCTACACCGCCGGCACGATCTTCTATCACTTCGACCGCCTGCCCTATTCCCGCGCCATCTGGCACACGCATGTGCTGGCGGCAGCGGTGATCCATTACGTAGCGGTGCTGATGGCCGTTCCCGCCGTCGCTTGATTGCAGCCCAGATTTGAGGCATAAGCGGCGCAAGGCTTGGGAACGCCTGCCGCCCGCTGGCAATTGCCTTGGTGAAGTTCCCGGTGCAGGTTGCAAGAGCCTGCATCGAACCTTGAGATTGATGACCGAAGCTTTGATGCATTCGCGCCATCGGCAATGCGGGTCCCGATACTGGCACTGCGAATGCGGCAAGGACTCGTGTCATGTCACAATCGATGCCCATCCCCTCGCTCGAAACCCTCAAGGACCAGGCCAAGCGCCTGCGCACCCGAATGAAGGATGAGAGCCAGGACATTTCCCACTCGAAAGCGCTGGAACTGATCGCCGCCCAATATGGTTTCCGCGACTGGAACACGCTCGCCGCGAAAGCCGGCAACCGCCCGCCGCTCAATCCGTGGATGCTCGGCTCGAAGGTCTCCGGCCACTATCTCGGCCAGCCCTTCAGGGCGGAAATCCTCTCCGTGCAGGCACTCACCCATGCGCCCGGGCGTTATCGCATCACCTTCGACTTTGAGGAACCGGTGGATGTCGTCACCTTCGACAGCTTCTCCGCCTTCCGCAAGCGTGTCACCTGCACGATCGGCGAAGACGGCCGCACCGTGGAGAAAACCTCCAACGGGCGACCGCATATGGAACTCGAGTGGTGAAAGGCGGGGCTGACCGCAATCGTCACCCATTTCGGCACGACCGACGTGGGTGACGGGCACCGCGCCGCGTTCTGCCCGGCTTTCAGGCCCAGACACGCCCGGCTTCTTCGCGCCAGCCGAGAGGATGTCGCATTTTGAAGCGTTCCAGGCGCCAGGGAGTCCCTGTTTCTCTCCCTCCGATGTCACGGAAAATTTACGCCGCCCCCATAGTTCTAGCGTCATCGAAGGAGAAAGACGCGACCGAATGGCTGCCTTGAACGACAACCTGGCATACCGCCTGATGTTGACCAACACGACCGTCGAGAAGTTGGCGGATATGGTCATATGGCTCGACGAAAGCGGCAGATATGTTTTCGTAAACCCGGCTGCGACGAAACTCCTGGGATATTCCGCCAAGGAACTTTCGCGGATGCATGTCTGGGACGTCGATCCATTTTTCGATCAGGATCGTTGGCAAAGGCATTGGCAGGACGTCGTCGAGCAGAAGTCGTTTCGCCTGGAAACGGTGAATGTCTCGAAAGCTGGCGTTGAAATTCCGATCGAGGTCACCGTCAACTACGTCCAGTTCGAGGGGCGCGCGTTCAACTGCTCGATCGTGCGAGACATCTCGGAGCGCAAACGCGCCGAGGCAGAATTGCGTGGCCTGACCGAGAAAATCTATCGCCTGAGCGTGACCGACGCCCTGACCAACCTGTCAAACCGACGCCATTTCGACCTCACGCTCCAGAATGAGCTCGATCGTCACGCGAGTTCGGAAAAGCCGCTCTCCCTGATCCTTCTCGATATCGATGCGTTCAAGCAATTCAACGACACCTACGGGCATGTTCAAGGCGATGAGGCTCTCCAGTCTGTTGCCTTATCCCTCAGCCAGACCGTATCCCGCCCCACGGAAACGCTTGCCCGATACGGCGGCGAGGAATTCGCAATCATATTGCCGGAGACGGCACTCGACCGGGCAACCGAATGGGCAGAACGAAGCCGGCTGAAGATCGAAAGCCTGGCGATCGCGCATTCCAGTTCGCCAGCCGCTCAGCATGTCACGGCAAGCTTTGGTGTTGTGACATTTGAAGACTGCCGCCGAATGTCTCCGATCGACGTCTTGCTGGCTGTAGATGCCGCCCTCTATGAGGCTAAGAGGCTGGGCCGGAACCGCGTGGTCGGCCGCCGTTGCGAAGGTGCCGAAAGCCCATCGATTGGCTCCAGGGAGGCTCTCGGATCTTGAAACTGCATCCCCGCGAGACCGATGGCCCCAGACCGGCAAGGCCTGACTGACGGAACTGGGCTCAAAGAAGGCTCGATAAACGGAGAGACTCAGCGCCAGAAGCCGCTAAGGTCCGGCGGCAAAATGTCCAGCAGCCGATCGAATTCCGCAGGCCCCATGTTTTGCCTGAGCGCCGCGCCGACATCCTCCAGCGCCGTTGGCGTCGAGAGGTTATGGTTATGCCTCAGCGCCACGATTTCACGCTGCAAGCCCGCCCGATCGGTCGCCGGCAGAACAAGCGCATCGATATCCCAATGGGCAACGAAAATGGCCCGGAGAACGGGCGGCAGGCAATCCGCAAAGGCGAGCGCGTCGCGCAGACTCATATGACTGCGCATCGCATGCAGCACCGCCTCGACCATCGTGTAGCATTGATGCGTCGTCTGCAGCAGGGAGATCCGCTTGAGATCTTCGATGAACTTTTCAAAATCGCGCGATGCGTGGAAATAGTCCTGCGGCATCGGCATTGGACTCACCCCGCGATGTCGACCACGCCGCAATCGCCCGCTTCCGAGGCAAAAGCCAGCATCTTGCCGGACTTCGACCAGGCCATGGAGGTAATCGCCCCCTTGCCGGGGCGACGCAGCACAACTTCCTTCTCGTCCGCCAGGCGAACCAGAAGGATCATGCCGTCGATGAATCCGATGGCCACGACCTCCTCCGCCGGATGGCAGGAGACGGCGGTCGCCATGATATTGCCGCGCGTGCCGAGTTCCAGCGGCGGCTTGCCCATCGGACCGTCCTTGGCCGAAAACGGCCAGACGATAGCCGCCGGCGCACCGGACGAGGCCAGCCACTTGCCTTTGACCGACCAGGAGAGCGATTTCACCTTGGCCGGATAGCCGGTCATGCGCATGTGACGCGCCTCTTCCCCAGGCTTCACGTCGATCTTCCAGCCATGCAGCGCGTTTTCCTGCATGGCCGTGACGACGAAGCGCCCATCCGGCGAGAAGGTCACGGCATTATGCGCGCCCTTCCAGTCGAGATCGATCGGCGCGCCCGCCGTCATCACCCAATGCAGCGTCACACCGTTATAGCGCGCGGCGGCAATGCGCAGGCCCTTGGGCGCAAAGGCAATAGCCTCGACCGTCCGCTGCTCGGCAAAACTCTTCACCGTGCCATCGGCGAGCCGGACCTTCGACTCCTTGCCGACACCATAGGCAATCGCGCCCTGTGGACCCGCGGCAATCACCGAAATCCACTTGCGCGGTTCCTCGGCCAGCAACTCCACACGTCCATCGCCGTGAATGCGGTTGACCTTGCCGTCCTCACCAGACGTCACCAGCGTGTTGCTGGCGTCATCCTTGATGGAGGCAAGCAGCCCTTCATGCGCGCCGACCGTTTTGTGCCCCATGTCGAGGCGATGAACCTCACCGGAGGCTGACGTGAAGAAGGGAACATCGCCGAGGAAATGTGCGCCGACGATGTGGCCTTCGAGATCAAGCGGGGCAACTGTGGGCATGGCGCGTCTCTTCTCACAATGAATTGTCTTCAGTGGCTGCTGTTTAGACAATGTTCGCGCATGTGGAAAGGCAAGAAACGGTTCCGCTGCGACGTCAATCCGGCTCTGGCGGATAAAGTCGTCGACCATGAAGCACCGCTTCGACATCGAGGTGAAACGCATCGGCAATCGTGTGGACGAGAAAATAGGGATATTGCGGCACAGAAATTTCGCGCGTTCCCGGCACTCGCCCCGGCCTTCCAAGAAGAGGAAAGCTTTCAAGCTGATAGGCGATCAGAAGAATCGCGTCGATAACCCTCTGCGCGGCGACCGGGTTTCTTTGATTGATATAAGTTTGAATGGCACGAAGATCGGCGCGAGCATCGTCCGAAAAATCTAACGTGCATGGAACCCGAATTCCGCCGCGACGTCATCGAGATTGCGGTAAGCCGTACTTCCAGCTTTCTTTTTCGCCAGCCGGCTCTCGACCGTCCGACGCACCCACGCGTCATGCTCAGGTGCAGGCGCTTCGCCTACACCTGATGCAATATCCTCAAGGTCTGGGTGCTCTTTCAGCTCGCTCATGAGCGCAATCATACCAGTTTGGCGCTCGCCGAGCCAGCATGTTTTGCAACCATTACGCCGCAACCGTCTGCGCTTCGCAGGCCTTGAAGGTGCGTTCCAGCTTTTCCTGGTCGAGATCGCGGCCGATGAAGACGAGGCGCGTCTCGCGCTTCTCGTGTTCCTTCCACGGACGCTGGTGATCGCCTTCGATGATCATGTGCACACCCTGCACGACATAGCGTTCGTCGTCGCCGGCAAAGGCGATGATGCCCTTGAGGCGAAGGATCTTCGGCCCGTCCGTCTGCGTCACTTTCTGAATCCACGGGAAGAACTTGTCGGGGTTCATCTCGCCGGCGCGCAGCGAAATCGACTTCACCGTCACGTCATGGATGGCCGACGGCATGCCGTGGTGATGACCATGATCGTGATGGTGATGATCATGGTCGTGATCATGATGGTGATGATCGTGGTCATGATGATGGTGGTGGCCATGGTCATGATCGTGGTCGCAATCGGGACCGCAGACATGATCCTCGTATTCGTCGAGGAAATGTGGATCGTTTTCCATCGCCTTTTCGAGGTTGAATGCGCCCTGGTTGAGGATCTTGGCCATGTCGACTTCGGAGCGCTTGGCAAACATCACGCGGGCAGCCGGATTGATGGCGCGCACGACATCCTCGACCTGATGCAGCTCGTCGTGGGAGACGAGGTCGGTCTTGTTGATGATCACGATGTCGGCAAAGGCGATCTGGTCCTCGGCCTCGCGGCTGTCCTTGAGACGCAGCGGCAAATGCTTTGCGTCGACCAACGCAACGACGGCATCGAGTTCAGTCTTGGAACGTACATCGTCGTCCATGAAGAAAGTCTGCGCGACCGGAACCGGGTCGGCAAGGCCCGTCGTCTCGACGATGATGCCGTCGAAACGGCCGGGACGGCGCATCAGCCCTTCCACGACGCGGATCAGGTCGCCGCGCACGGTGCAGCAGACGCAGCCATTGTTCATTTCGTAGATTTCTTCGTCCGACTCGACGATCAGGTCGTTATCGATGCCGATTTCGCCGAACTCGTTGACGATGACGGCATATTTCTTGCCGTGGTTCTCGGTCAGGATCCTGTTGAGCAGCGTCGTCTTGCCGGAGCCGAGATAGCCGGTCAGCACGGTGACGGGAATGGGTTTGGTCGCTTGCACTTCGGTCATGGTCCACCTTCGGGGAAAGGGCTTCGAGTTGCTGCCTATATAGGACGGCCTCCCTACGGATCGCAACAATCGTGGCGAATTTAAAAGCGCCCCGCCTCATCGCCGCCACTGTCATGAATTTTTCACAATGCAGCCACCCTCCGAACGCACTTCTGCTGCGCTGCGGGATGAGGATGATGGAACAAGCGAATCGTCCGTGCGTTGTCGGGCGAAAGGAGACAACCTATGTCCGCGACCTATGCTTCGCCCGCAAAAGCTGCTCCCGCGACCAAACCAGCCGGCCGTCGTGACACGCGTCTTGACGTCTTGCGCGCCCTTGCCCTTCTCATGATCTTCATCGACCACGTTCCCGGCCAGCCGCTGGAACACTGGACGATGAAGAATTTCGGCTTCTCCGACGCGTCCGAGCTTTTCGTTCTGATTTCCGGTATCGCCGTGGCGCTTGCCTATGGCCGCAAATATGATCTGACCAATCTCGCCTCGCTTACCGTCAAGGCGTGGCGCCGCGTGGTGACCTTGTTTGCCGTGCATATGACGGGCACGCTGCTGACGCTGGCTATCTTCGTAGGCACGGCATGGCTGTTCCTCCGCCCGGACCTGCTGTCGCAGATCGCCATCGGCCCGGTCATGGCGGCTCCGGCGAAGGGGCTGATCGCGCTGACAACGCTCGGCCACCAGCTCGGCTACAACAACATCCTGCCCATGTATATGGTGCTGATGGCGATGGCACCGGCCATGATCTGGCTGGAGCGGCGCAACCCGGCCATGCTGATCGCCGCTTCCGCCCTCATCTGGGCACTGGCCGGCACCTGGCGCATTGGCCCGCCACGCATGCTGGAAGACGGCATCTGGTTTTTCAACCCGCTGTCGTGGCAGTTCCTCTTCGTGATCGGTTATGTCGGCGCCCGTTATATCGCCCGCGGAGGCCGCATCGGCGGCAGCCCCGGCCTGCTGGCGGCTTCCATCACGCTCGTGCTGTTTTCCGCCCTCTGGACGGTCATGGATTTGGGCGCGCATTCCAGTCTTTCGCTCGGCCTGCCCTTCGTGTTGACCGGCTTTGACAAGACCTATCTGACGGGTTGGCGGCTCGCCCACCTTCTTGCGCTCGTCTATATCTTCCTGTCGGTACCGTTCCTGTCGCGCATCACGCGGCTGGACCATGACAATCCCCTCTCGGTGATCGGCCGTCACGGTCTGGCGATCTTCCTGATCGGCACGGTTCTGGCTGTTCTGGCGCAGGCGATCATGGCCATCATCGGCAACTGGCCGGAGACCGGCCTGCTGCTGATCGCCAATGGCGTCTTCATCCAGATCATAGCCGCCTACTGGCTCGACATGCGCGATCAGGCAAAACGCAGGACTGCTCGCCCAGCCGTACCCACCGCCAACCCGGGGACCGGCCTCATCACCGCCTGAACAAGCGCCGGATAAACCCGGCAACAGCCCGGCGGCGCTCCTCGCGCCGCCATTCCTCCGCATTGCGCTCCAGGCTTGCCATGTCCGTCCGCGTCCCCGGCCAGATATCCGCAGGTATCTCGATGTCCCTCTGGATGCGCCGCCGCGGCGTATCAATCTCGCCGACAAGTTCGAACCTGCCGGCACGGATGCTGTCAATCTCGGCCATGTCACTCTCCTTTGCGAAGCCATATGCTTCGGATCCGTTGAATTGGCCTTGATCTTAATTCATTCCCGCATGATGATAATGGCGGGAAATTTCTTCAAATCCGTGAATTTTGGTCAGCTATGTCCGATGCCTCCCTCAAAGAAATGCAGGCTGTCTGCCGGATCGCGGAAACGGGAAGTTTCGCGCAGGCGGCAGACGATCTCGCGCTGACGCCCTCTGCCGTGTCCAAGCTCGTGGGCCGTCTGGAGGCGAGGCTTGGTATCCGCCTCATCACCCGCACCACCCGCCGCCTGTCGCTGACGTCCGAGGGTGCCATGTACGTGGCCCGCGCCCGCGACATTCTCGCGGCCGTCGAGGACGCGGAACAGGAGGTCATGGCCAGCGCCGCCGAGCCCTCGGGCCTGCTGCGCGTCAACACCGGAACCGCTTTTGGACGCTATGTGCTGGGCCCCATCATTCCGGATTTCCTGGCGCGCTACCCGAAAATCCGTCTCGATCTCGGCATTGCCGATCGGCAGGTCGATCTGATCGGCGAGCAATGGGACGTGGCGATCCGCATGGGCCAGCTCGGCGACCCTTCGCTGATCGCCCGCAAGATCGGTGAATCCTCGCGCGCCATCTGCGCCAGCCCGGCCTATCTTGAACGCCACGGTATGCCGACATCACCGGCAGAGCTGGTCAACCATAATTGCATCGTGATTTCCGGATTTCCCTATCTCCGGCGCTGGCCTTTCGCCTCACCCGAAGGTGTGAACCTGCAGGAGGTCGGCGGCAGCCTGATCACTGACAGCGCCGATGTCATCGTCGACATGATGCTTGCCGGCATCGGCATCGGACGTCTGGCGCGCCTGACGGTGGCGCAGCCGCTGAAGGACGGACGCCTCGTCGAAATCCTGAAGGACGTGCACCGCATCGACCCCTTCCCGATTCATGCGATCATGCCGCCGGGCGGCAATCGCAGCCCCAAGGTCCGGGCCTTCATCGATTTCCTCGCGGCTCACCCGCTGCTCAAGACCTCTCTGTAGGGTCGAACAGCGAGATATCGAAACGAGCAACATCATGCAGCAGTTCGATCAGGCCACGCGCGGCGCGATCGATCATATGGCGCCCCTTTTCCGCCGTCGCGAGGGCCGCATTACCTGCAACACCGTCGGCATTGAGGTCCCGCATCATCCAGCCGAAGGCATGCGGTCCGTAGGCGCGAAGATGCTTGAAGTCGCGGATGAAATCGCTCTGCCGCGAGCCAAAGTCCCGCGCCTTTTCCATGTTCACCAGTTCCGGCGCAAGAGCCAGCATGACCGAAGTCTCGATCTCGCCGCCGTGAATGCCGAGCGCCTTTTCCTCCGGCGTCACGATCCCGGTTTCCGCCCCAAAGCGCGTCCAGCTTGACGCCACGCAGAGCATACCGAACCGCACCCGCGCCTCGGTCGCCACGATCGTCATCAGCGGCGAGTTTCCGCCATGGGCGTTGAGCAGCACGAGACGGCGGATGCCCTCCTCGCTCAGCCGCTCAGCAATGCCCAGCCAGCGCTCGACAGCTTGCCCGTAGGTCAGCGTCCGCGTGCCTTCCACGTCGATATGCTCGATCGAATAGCCGACCGCCTCGGTCGGCAGGAAGATCACGTCGAGATCATCCCGCAGCAGCGTCTGGGCGCGGCGGGCCACCCCCGTTGCGATGATCGTATCGGTCGCAAACGGCAGATGCGGCCCGTGCTGTTCATGGGCGCCCAGCGGCAGCACAGCGATCCGATCGTCTTTTCCTGCCGCTTGGCCATTCGTCAGCGTGGACACGTCCCGAAACCTCCGGTATCCCTTAAGCAGGGGAGTCATAACGTGCTTCGGCACGGAGGCAAGCGGGTAGATGGCAAAGAAAAACAAGGACAAGAAAAAAGACGGCAAGCGCAACAAGTCGTCGGCCAGTCCGGCAGACATCGCCTTCGAGATCGCGCAGGTCGCCCGACAGTTCCGCACATTGACCTCCCGCACGCTGAGCGATGTCGGCCTCTATGGCGGACAGGAAGGCGTCATGACCGCGCTCGGCGAGGAAGATGGCCTGACGGCCGGGGCAATTGCCAACCGGCTCGGCGTCAAGCCTCCGACCATCACGCGCACGATAACCCGCATGGAAGCCCAAGGCCTGCTGATGCGCAAGGGCGGCGACGACGGCCGGCAGACCACGGTGTGGCTGACGGACAATGGCCGAGCCAAGCTGGCCAATGTGGAAACATCCAGCACCACGGTCATGGATGCAGCCTTCCACGATCTCGATGACAAACAGATGCGCCGCCTGCTCGAGCTTCTCCAGCAAGTCAGCGACAACCTGGAAGCCGCCCTCTCCGCCGAAGGTTGAACACACTTCACGTTTGAAATTCTTGCAAGCGCCGTTAAAACAGTTTACTTAAATTTTTTAAGTAGGCCAAGGCGCCAGGCGAAAGCACGGGAAGCTGGTTTCGCGAACCTGGCGCGGCAAGAGGAGACCAGATCGTCGCATGATGATCTGAAAGTGGGGCGCAGACCCCGCGTGAGGATAGCGTCGGGGAGGCAACGTGGCGCAAAAGATCAAGCTTTCAACGATCGCCGAATCCCTCGGCGTCTCGACCGCCACCGTTTCTCTCGCACTGCGCGACAGCCCGCTCGTGGCCGCCGCCACCCGCGAGAAGATCAAGGAACAGTCCCGCGCGCTCGGCTATATCTACAACCGTCGCGCCGCCAGCCTCAGAACCTCGCGCTCCGGCATTATCGGCGTCGTCGTGCACGACATCCAGAACCCGTTCTACGCCGAAATCCTCAAAGCCATCGAAAGCGAACTCGACCGCTCCAGCCACACCTTTATCCTGTCGAACCATTACGACTCGGTTGAAAAGCAGCGCAATTTCATCGAGACCCTGCTGCAGCTCGGTGGCGATGGCGTCATCATGTCGCCGGCCATCGGCACGCCGCGCGAAGATCTCGAACTGGCTGAGAACAACGGCATGCCGGCCATTCTGGTCGCCCGTTCCGTCGAGAACCTCGATCTGCCGACCTATCGCGGCGACGACAGCTACGGCATTTCGCTCGCCACCAACCACCTGATCGGCCTTGGCCATCGCACCATTGCCATGGTCGGCGGGACGGACCAGACCTCGACGGGCCGCGACCGCTACCAGGGCTATGTCAACGCGCTGAAAAAGGCGAATATCCCGGTGGATCCGGCGCTGCGCATCGCGGGTCCCCGCTCCAAGCAGGGCGGGTTCGAGGCGGCCGTGCATTTCCTGTCGCTACCGCAGAAGCCGACCGCCGCCGTCTGCTGGAACGACCTCGTCGCCATCGGCTTCATGAACGGCATTGCCCGTGCAGGCCTCATGCCGGGCCGCGACATTTCCGTCACCGGCTACGATGACCTCGAAGAAGCAGCGATTGCGACGCCCGGCCTCACCACCGTCTGGAACGGCCAGTCGGAAGTCGGACGCCTCGCCGCTCGCGCCCTGCTCGACAAGCTCTCGGGCAGCCACGAGCCGGACGGCATGCATCTCATCAAGCCGGAAATGCGTATCCGGCAATCCACCGCCCCCTTGCACCGGGCCTGATCCCGGCGCAAACCCGGAACCGGCGCGACCGGGCCCTGTGCCCGGAGCCGCGCGAAACGAACAGGCAGAATGATCCCATGTCGAAAGTCTCGATCCTCACCGCCGGCAAGGTCCATCCGCGCGTCATCGAGCGGCTGGAGCCGCATTTCGATCTCATCCGTATCGACAGGCCCGACCCGAACCTCGTCACTCCGGACATCGCCGCCCGGGTCCGCGGGGCGACCGGTTTCAACGGCATGCCGGCCGAGCTGATGGCAGCACTGCCAAAGCTTGAAATCGTCGCCAATTTCGGTGTGGGCTATGACGGCGTGAATGTCGCCCATGCCGCCGCCAACAACATCATCGTGACGAATACGCCGGATGTTCTGAACGAGGAAGTGGCGGACACGACGCTCGGCCTGCTGATCAACACTGTCCGTCTCCTGCCGCGCGCCGAAACCTGGCTGCGTGACGGCCGCTGGGAAAAGGACGGCGCCTTCATGCTCTCGCCGCTGTCACTGCGTGGCCGCTCCGTCGGGATCTACGGCCTTGGACGCATCGGCATGGAGATTGCCCAGCGCGTCGCAGCCTTCAACCTGCCGGTCAGCTACCACACGCGTCATGAACGGAAGGATGTCTCCTACCGCTATGTTGCGACGCTGGAGGAGCTCGCCGATTCCGTGGACACGCTGATCTGCATCGTTCCGAAAACGCCGGAAACCCACAAGACGATCAATGCGGACATCCTGAAGCGTCTCGGACCGAACGGCGTCCTCATCAACGTGGGTCGCGGCTGGACCGTTGACGAGGATGCGCTTGCCGACGCGCTGGAAAGTGGAGTGATCGCCGCCGCCGGCCTCGATGTCTTTCAGGACGAGCCCCGCGTTCCGGCACGCCTGGTCTCGCTTGAAAACGCCTGCCTGCTTCCCCACGTCGCCTCCGCCTCCGTTCCGACCCGCAATGCGATGGCGGACCTGACGGCGGAAAACCTGATCTCGTGGTTCGAGAATGGTCGTCCGGTGACCCCGGTTCCGGAAACGCCATTCAAGGGTCGAACCGCCTGAAATTGTCGACGGTCATTGTCTGACCTCAATAACCGGTTAATATCATCTTCGCGCTTTAGAGTTCTGTTAGGAATTGGCGCGCAACATGCTTTTATAGGCATGGGAATGTGCCTTGCTTCGACGTCGCGTCATGGGGATGAAGGCACAGTCTGAGCAAATGTCTCCGAAGGCAAAGGAGAGAGATATGAAGATGATTCTCGTCGCCACGGCTGTCGCTATTGCCGGAGCCGCCGCGAGCTACCTCGCACCCTCGCCGCAGCAGAACCCCGGCGTGGACAACATGAAGACCGCCGCCATCGGCAATCCCAACAGCTATTCGGTCGCCAATATTGCGGAAGGCAAGGCCTGCGTGATCAACCGCGGCAAGCATGCCTCGGCTCGCACCCTGTCGCTCAAGACCGAACCGGGCTGCGACGACGTCTGGCCGGGCCTCGGCGAGGCGCGCAACTGGACTGAAAACGCGGACGGCAGCGTCGCCTTGACAGACAAGGCCGGCAAACAGGTGCTGATGATCGCGCCCGGGGACGGTATCGGCTATGTCGCCGTAGATCCTCCATCGGCCGCCCTCACGTTGACGGCCGTTCGCTGAGCAAGAACGCGGTAAACCGGCCTGGCTGTCGGCTCAGGCCGTGAGCTTGCGCGCGGCTGCAAATTCCCGCACCGCGTCGCCAAAGGCCTTGAACAATGCGTTCGAAGGACCATCCTTGCCAACCCAATATTCCGGGTGCCACTGGACGCCAACGGCAAAGGCCTTGGCGCCAATCACGGACACGGCTTCGATCGTCCCATCGTCGGCAACGGCCTCGACTGCCAGATTGGGCGCAGTGGTGGAAATGGCCTGACGGTGCAGAGAATTGACCCTGATCTCACCGGACCCGAGGGCCCCGGCAAGACAGGTTCCTTCCTTCACGCGCACCGTCTGGTGGATCTTGTATTGTACGTCACGATCCGGAACGTCCTCGCGACGATGATCGGAAATGCCGGGCATCTCCTGGATTTCGCTTGCCAGCGTTCCGCCCAGCGCCACGTTCAACTCCTGAATGCCACGGCAGATCGCCAGAAGCGGAATGCCCCGCTCGATTGCACGACGGATGAGGGGCATGGTCGTTGCATCGCGTGCCGGATCGAAGGGCCCGTCCTTCTCTTCCGCGACCTTGCCGTAAAGCGATGGATGCACATTGGAGCGCGATCCCGAAAGCATGACCCCATCAACCCGGTCGAGCACCTCGTCAATGTCGTGGCCGGATTCCAGCGCCGGTACGATCAGCGGCAATAGGCCCGCGCCCTTGACGGCGGCGTTGACATATTGGGTCTGCACCACATGCCAGGTCGTTCCGTCAAGTTCGCGAATATCGGCAGGAATGGCGACGACCGGCATGCTCATGAAACAGGGCTCCATTTGATCAAAGTTTTGCAAACATCACGCTGCAACTGACGCAAGTCAATAAAAATTACGCCGCAGCCACGACCCAGCTGTGTCTGGATGGTTCGGGATATTTATCAAAAAAACATTTCCTTGCAGCCACTTACAGAAAGGTTTTTTTAGCGGTCGCGCTTGCAACACCCGCGTCAAAATGGTTAGTTTCAAACCACTCTGCAGCACAGAGGGGGAAACCGGGCTGCAGGAAACAACCAACCGGGAGGTTATTCATGGATCGCCGTTCATTTATCAAGAAAGCTGGCGTTGCGGGGGCAGGCGCCGCTGCTGCTGCCACGACGCTGGCTGCCCCTGCCATCGCGCAGGAAAACCCGAAGATCACATGGCGTTTGACGTCGTCGTTCCCGAAATCGCTCGACACGATTTACGGTGGCGCAGTCGACATCGCAGAACATGTCTCGGCCGCAACCGGCGGTGCTTTCACTATCCAGACCTTTGCAGCGGGCGAAATCGTGCCCGGCCTGCAGGCACTGGATGCCGTGGCCGCCGGCACTGTGGAAGCAGCGCACACGACCTCCTATTACTTCTGGGGCAAGGAGCCGACTTTCGCGATCGGCACCGCGCTTCCCTTCGGCCTCAATGCCCGCATGTCGAATGCCTGGTTCTACCAGGGTAACGGCAACAAGCTGATGAACGAATTCTTCGCCACCCAGGGCGTCTACGGTCTTCCGGCCGGCAACACTGGCGTGCAGATGGGCGGCTGGTTCCGCAAGGAAATCAACACGCTGGACGACCTCAAGGGCCTGAAGATGCGCATCGCCGGCCTTGCTGGCAAGGTGCTCGAAAAAGTTGGCGTCGTGCCGCAGCAGCTCGCCGGCGGCGACATCTATCCGGCACTCGAAAAGGGCACAATCGACGCAGCCGAGTTCGTCGGCCCCTATGACGATGCCAAGCTGGGCTTCAACAAGGTCGCCAAGTACTACTATTATCCCGGTTTCTGGGAAGGCGGCCCGGTCGTTCACGGCTTCTTCAACCTGGAAAAGTACAAGAACCTGCCGAAGCACTATCAGGCGATTCTTGACGACGCCTGCGCCTTTGCCAACACCAACATGATGGCGAAGTACGACGTGAAGAACCCGATCGCGCTCAAGGAACTCGTCGGCTCCGGCACCCAGCTTCGCCCCTTCAGCCAGGAAATCATGGAAGCCTGCTACAAGGCCGCAACCGAAATCTATGCGGACCTGTCAGCCAAGAGCCCCTATTTCAAGAAGACCTATGACGACCAGCTGGCCTTCAAGAAGGATGCCTATCTCTGGGCGCAGGTGGGCGAATACACGTTCGACACCTTCATGATGATCCAGCAGCGCTCCGGCAAGCTCTGACCGGACGGCATGACACATCAGATGCCCCGGAAATTGTTTCCGGGGCATCATCTGTTTTTCACACAATTCAGACGAAAAATCGCTAGAGACAATCCTGAAACGATATTTCAGGAATCATTACGCGATGTCCCTCCCCCGCCGACCGGCCGCCGTGATCTTCGACATGGACGGCCTTCTGTTCAACACGGAAACGCTCTCCTTCGAATCCGCCGTCACCGCCGCCGCGCATTTCGGGCACACGGTTGAGTGGGACCTGTTCAAGACGCTCATCGGCCGCCAGTGGCCGGATATCCGGTTAAGACTGCTCGCGGCATTGGGCGAAACCTTCGACGCCGAGACGTTCCGCGAAACATGGATTTCGCATTACCAGACGCTTCTCGAACTCCGCCTCGCCATCAAGCCCGGCGTCGTAGAGATCCTCGACCTGCTGGACCGACTTTCGATCCCCCGCGCCATTGCGACCTCTTCGCACCGCCGGGCGGTCGATTACAAGATCGGTGCGTTCGATATCACCCACCGCTTCCACGCCATCATTGCCCAGGGCGATTATGCCAAGGGCAAGCCGGAACCCGATCCGTTCCTGACCGCCGCCGCCCGTCTCGGTATCGATCCAGCAACCTGTCTGGCGCTGGAAGACAGCCACAACGGCATACGCTCGGCGCACGCCGCCGGCATGATGGCGGTCATGGTGCCGGATCTTCTTGACCCAACCGACGAAATCCGCCCGTTCTGCACGGTCGTGGCGCATGACCTGCACGAGGTTGCGCTGATGATTGAAAACACAGCCTGATCAGGGCTTGGAGAGAAGAAGCCGCAGCCCCGCATAGCCGAAGACGAGCGCAAGCGCGCCCTCGATCGCCCGCCGCGCCTTGCGATAACCATTCGCCATCGCCGCAGTGGAAAAGAGCAGCGCATACCCGACAAAGATCGTGAAACCGATCGCAGCACAGCCTCCGATGATCGCAACCAGCGTATGAGATGGCGCATCGGGCCGAAGGCCGAGCGACATGATGGCGACCCAACCGAGAATGGATTTGGGGTTGGTCAGGTGAAGCAACACGCCGCGCCGGTAATAGATCAGTCGGCCGGCCGGATCGGCCTCCGAGAACCCGCCGGGCTTCGCCGACAGGGCCGACTTCGCCGATTTCCAGGCGAGAAAGAGCAGATAGAGCCCGCCACCGATCTTCATGACGATCAGAGCCTCGGCATAGCGTGTCAGCAGCGTCGAAATCCCTGCGGCCGCAAGACCTGCCCAGCAGAGGCTTCCGGTCAAAACGCCAAGCGCCAGCGCGACGGCATGGGCCCGCCCCCGGTTCATCGCCACACCCATGATGGCCATGTTGCTGGGACCGGGGCTTGCAACCGTGATCAGATACGTCAGATAGACGAGGCCGAGTTGGTGAAAATGATCCATGGAACCGTCAACTCCATTTCAGTCCGCGGCGTGCTGAGGACATCGTGCAAGGCCAGACAGGCCGGCCTTGCACCGTTCAGACCTAATTGAATTTCGGCGGCTGGCTCAGGTCGATGGCGGGCTTGGCGCCCTCCGCCGGCTTGGCCGCATCGGCAGGCGCCGGTGCCGGGGGATTGCCGAGACCGTTCAGCGGCGGCAGGCCGAGTGTGTTGCCGCTCTGTCCTTTGCCGTCGCCGGAGCCCGCAGGCGGCGCGCCGCCGATGGGCGGCAGCGAAAGTCCCGGAAGCCCGCCATTGCCCGCCGCCCCGCCAAGCGGCGGCAGCGTCATCTCCGGCGCCCCCCCGGGCGACGACATGGGCACGGTGATGTTGACCTTCGACGGATCGACCACCACATCGCCGCTCTTGTAGACCATGACCAGCTGCGGGAAGGCTATGACCACCAGGATCATCACGAACTGGATGACGATGAAGGGGAACACGCCCTTGTAGATGTCCGAGGTCTTCACGCCGGACATGGTGATCCCGGTTGCAGGATCCTTCCAGTTGCCCACCGGTGCGATGGAACGCAGGTAGAAGAGCGAGAAGCCGAAGGGTGGCGTCAGGAACGACGTCTGCAGGTTGATGCCGAGGATGATGCCGAACCAGACGAGGTCGATGCCCAGCTTTTCGGCAACCGGCCCCAGCAGTGGCACCATGATGAAGGCGATTTCGAAGAAATCGAGGAAGCAGCCGAGGATGAAGACGATAATCGTCACGACGATCAGGAACCCGTATTCGCCGCCCGGCAGCGACAGCATCAGATGCTCGATCCACAGATTGCCGTTCAGGCCATAGAAGGTCAGGCCGAAGACGCGCGAACCGATGAGGATCATCATCACGAAAGCCGAAAGCTTCGTTGTCGATTCGACCGCCTGCTTCAGCGTCGCAAAGCTCAGCCGCCCTTTCAGAAGCGACATGATCAGCGCGCCGGCAGAGCCCATCGCCCCGCCTTCCGTCGGCGTCGCGATGCCGAGGAAGATCGTGCCAAGCACGAGGAAGATCAGCGCCAGCGGCGGGATCATCACGATGATCACTTGCTGGGCCAACCGCGAGATGATGTTGAGCTTGAGCTTGTCGTTGGCCAGCGCAATGAGGAAGATGACGCCGACGCCCAGCGCCAGCGAAATCACCATGCGCCATTCCGGCGAAATGCCCGTGAAGAGCACCAAGTCGGCGAGATAGTAGAGCGCCACGGCAATCGCGATCATCACGGCCAGCGACGTCACCCCGCCACCCAGCGTGCGCGCCTCGCGCGGCAGCGCCGGCGCCCAGGCCGGCTTTACCATCGTGATGATGAAGACATAGGCGCAGTAGGCTGCGACGATCAGCAATGCCGGATAGAGAGCGCCGACATACATGTCGCCAACGGAGCGACCGAGCTGGTCGGCCATGACGATGAGAACAAGCGACGGCGGAACGATCTGCGCCAGCGTGCCAGAAGCCGCGATCGTGCCGGACACGAACGGCTTGTTATAGCCGTAGCGCAGCATGATCGGCATGGAGATGAGCCCCATGGCCATGACCGAGGCCGCGACCACGCCCGTCGTGGCGCCCAGCAGCGCGCCGACAAGAACGACCGCATAGGCAAGCCCGCCGCGGATCGGCCCGAAAAGCTGGCCGATCGTGTCGAGCAGGTCTTCGGCCATGCGCGACCGCTCGAGAATGATCCCCATGAAGGTGAAGAAGGGGATCGCCAGCAGCGTATCGTTGTTCATGATCCCGTAAATGCGCTCGGGATGCGACTGCAAGAGCGGCCAGAACAGGGTGATGGACGGCGACAGATGCGAGAATTCGACGCCGATGGCAAAGAAGGCAAGACCGCCGGCGGCCAGCGTGAAGGCAACGGGATAGCCGAGCAGAAGCATGACCATGACGGTCGTGAACATGATCGGCGCGAGATTTTCGACCAGGAATTCCAGCATCTCAGCGCACCTCCTCGGCATGATCGGCAGGCTTCGCCTCGACGAGCGGATCCTCGATCCGCCCCGTCAGAACGCCGATGCGCTTGATGATTTCGGAGAAGGCCTGCGCCGTCAGCAGGATGAAGCCGATCAGCACGAAGGACTTGGCCGGCCAGATGATGAGCCCGCCGGCATTGGCCGAGACTTCGCCCGTCCGGAAGGAAAGCCAGAACCACGACCAGGAAAGATAGACCATCAGCGACGAGAAGGGCACCAGGAAGATGATGTGCAGCACGAGGTCGATGATGTCACGCGTCCGCTTGCTCCAGCTGGATGACAGGATGTCGATGCGAATATGCTCGTTCTTCTGCAGCGTGTACGCCGCCGCCAGCAGGAAAACAGCCCCGAACAGATACCATTGCAGCTCGAGCCACGCGTTGGACGACATGTCGAATATCTTGCGCACGACAGCATTGACGGCGCTGACAAGCACCGCCACGAGTATCAGCCAGGATACGCTACGTCCGATCGCGGCCGTGATCGCGTCGATCAACGCGCTCAGCCTCAACAAAAATGCCATTGTTTCTCCCCCTGAAGGTCCCTGCCCTGCGGCAAAACGCCAATACCCTCGCGCCGAAGCTTTTCGCTTATTTCCCTTGGTCGGCCCGGTCTGAAAGATTACCTCTTCGAGGGAAGGTTATCCGCAACTCCGTTGCGTCTGTAAAGCAGGAGCCTGAAAAGATTTGACGTTCTAAGACATTGGTAGAACAATCCGTGGACGCATTCCCCAGGAAAGTGGCGACCGGTTTTCCGTCCGGACATGCGTGAAGACAAGTTCAAGGTTTGGGAGGACCGCGAATGCATCAGAAAATCTCGCTCGAGGACAAATACGACCTTTCGCGCAACCGGGTGTATCTGACCGGCGCGCAGGCCATCGCGCGGATGATGATGATGCAGCAGGAGGCCGACAAGGCCGCGGGCCTCAACACCGCCGGCTTCATTTCCGGCTACCGTGGCTCGCCGCTCGGCGGGCTCGACAGCCAGTTCATGAAGGCGAAGAAGCAGCTCACCGCTCACCAGATTACCTTCACCCCAGGCCTCAACGAGGAGCTGGCCGCCACAGCCGTCTGGGGTTCGCAGCAGGCCGGCCTCGACGGCCACGGCAAATATGATGGCGTCTTCGGCCTCTGGTATGGCAAGGGTCCGGGCGTCGACCGCGCCGGCGACGTCTTCCGCCACGCCAACCTTGCAGGCACCTCCCCCAACGGCGGCGTCCTCGTCCTGATGGGCGACGACCACACGGCCGAATCCTCCACCAACGCCCACCAGACGGAGTTCAACTTCGTCGACTACATGATGCCGATCCTGAACCCCGCCGGTGTCCAGGAAATCATCGATTACGGACTTCTCGGCTACGCGCTCAGCCGTTATTCCGGCTGCTGGGTGGCGCTGAAATGCGTGAAGGACAATGTCGAGTCCACGGCTTCAGTGAATGCCGGTCTCAACCGCCTCGACATCGTCACGCCCCCGTTCGAGGGGCCTCCCGGCGGCATCCATATCCGCCTCAACGACATCGACTTTCTCGGCCAGGAAGCGCGGCTGCACGAATACAAACGCGCCGCCGCCAATCTCTTCATCCGCGCAAACGGGCTCAACAAGATCGTCTGGTCGGGCGGAGAAGCCCCGAAGCTCGGCATCATCTCGACCGGCAAGAGCTATCTCGACGTCCTGCAGGCCTTCTCCAATCTCGGCATCGGCGAGGAAGAGGCAAACCGCCTCGGCATACGCCTCTTCAAGGTCGGCTGCACATGGCCGCTCGATCTCGACGACGTGAAGGATTTTTCAACCGGCCTCACAGAAATTATCGTCGTAGAGGAAAAGCGCTCGCTCATCGAAACACAGCTGCGCGAAGCGCTTTACGGCACCGCCGGCCAGCCGATGATCGTCGGCAAGCGCGACGAGCGCGGCGACTGGCTCTTCCCCGTGAAAGGCGCGCTCGATCCCAATGACATCGCCATTGCCTTTGGCGAACGCATCACCCGCTATATCGGCCCCTCTGACGAAATCTCCGCCCGCACGGCGCGCCTGAAGCAGGCGCAGGCGATGATCGCCAGCATTGCCGACGGCAATATCCGCACGCCCTTCTTCTGCTCCGGCTGTCCGCACAATTCCTCGACCAAGGTGCCGGAAGGCTCGGTCGCCGCCGCCGGCATCGGCTGTCATTTCATGTCGATCTGGATGGACCGCAACACGGTCGGCTTCACCCAGATGGGCGGCGAAGGCGCGCAATGGGTGGGCGTCGCCCCCTTCTCCGATCGCGGCCACATCTTCCAGAACCTCGGCGACGGCACCTATGCCCATTCCGGCTCGCTCGCCATCCGCTTTGCGCTGTCCGCCGGCACGAACATCACCTACAAGATCCTCTATAATGACGCGGTCGCCATGACCGGCGGCCAGCATGTCGAAAGCGGCGCGACCGTCGACCAGATCGCCCGCCAGCTTGCGGCGGAAGGCGTGAAGCGCATCGCCGTCGTCTCCGACGAGCCGGATAAATATCCTCCGGGCATCGACTGGCCGAAGGGCACCACCTTCAACCATCGCCGCGACATGGACGACGTGCAGCGCGAGTTGCGCGACATTCCCGGCGTCACTGTCCTCATCTATGACCAGACCTGTGCGGCCGAAAAGCGCCGCCGCCGCAAGCGCGGCACCTTCCCCGATCCCAACAAGCGCGCCTTCATCAACGAAGCTGTCTGCGAAGGCTGCGGCGATTGCGGCGTGAAATCCAACTGCGTCTCCATCCAGCCGGTCGAGACCGCCTTCGGCCGCAAGCGCAAGGTCGACCAGTCGAGCTGCAACAAGGACTTCTCCTGCGTCGACGGCTTCTGTCCCTCCTTCGTCACAGTGCATGGCGGCAAGCTGCGCAAGGCGGAAGCCAAGGCAAAAGATGCAAGCGGCTTCGACAGCCTCTTCGCGAACCTGCCAGCACCCGCCATCGCCTCGCTCGATGACGGCTGGGCTGCCATCGTCGCCGGCATTGGCGGCACGGGCGTCGTCACAATCGGCCAGATTCTCGGCATGGCCGCCCATATCGAGGAAAAGGGCTGCGGCCTCATCGACATGGCGGGCCTGGCCCAGAAGGGCGGCGCGGTGCTGACCCATTTGCGCATCGCCAAGACCCCGGACGCGATCACCGCGATCCGTATCCCCGCCGGACGTTCGGACCTGGTGCTCGGCTGCGATCTCGCCGTCTCGGCCTCCAAGAAGGTGCTGGCCACCGTCACCGAAGACAAGACGCTCTTCATCGCCAACACTGCCGAAATCATGCCCGGCGGCTTCACCCGCAATCCGGACTTCTCCTTCCCGGCCGAGCTGATGAAGAAGACCATCCGCAAGTCCGCCGGCGAAGCAACAACCCGCTTCTTCGATGCCGACGAGGCCGCGCGCGAACTCTTCGCCAATGCGCTCGCCGCCAACATGTTCATGCTCGGCTATGCCAGCCAGCTCGGCGGCCTGCCGCTTTCCCCCGAATCGGTGGAAGAAGCCATCCGCCTCAATGGCGAAGCGGTGGATATGAACATCGCCGCCTTCCGCTGGGGCCGCATCGCCGGAAACGATCCCGCCGCCGTCACTGCCATCTATCGCGACCACCACCACGAAGCCCCGCGCGCGGAAACCGCCGACGAGGCGATCGAGCGCATGAAGGCGCATCTCACCGCCTATCAGAACACCCGCTACGCCCGCCGCTTCGAGAAGGCCATCGCACCCGTTCGCGAGGCCGAAATCCGCGCCACAGGCTCCGCCGGCCCGGTCACGCTCGCCGCTGCCCGCAGCCTCGGCAAGCTGATGGCCATCAAGGACGAATACGAAACCGCCCGCCTCTTCACCGACGGCGCTTTCGAGAAGCGCCTGTCCGAACAATTCTCCGACTGGGACCGCCTCGAATTCCACATGGCCCCGCCGCTCTTCGCCAAGAAGGACAAGCAAGGCCATCTGGTGAAGGCCTCCTACGGTCCGTGGATGATGGGCGCGCTGAATGCACTCGCCAAGTTCAAGGTCTTGCGCGGCACCCCGCTCGACATCTTCGGCTACACCGACGAGCGCAAGATGGAACGGCAGATGATCGCCGATTTCGAAGCGCTGCTGGGTCGGGTTTCGGGCAAGCTCAACGCCGCGAATGCGCAGGCGGTCGGCGACCTTGTCGCAGCCGCCGAAAAGATCCGCGGCTTCGGCCATGTGAAGGAGAAGGCTGCGAAGGAGGTTCTGGCACGGATGGCTGAGATGGAGCGGGAGATCGATTCGCCGAAGCCGGAAGTGCGGGTGGCGGCGGAGTAGACACAAGATATGTCATCATCGAGCCAGCAGTCTTGACGCCATTTAGATCGCGCCGCTAAAATTGTGCGAATACAGACAATATAGGTTGTTGCTTTGGAACTTTTTCATTGCTGCCTAATCCCTCTTGGTGATGGAAGTATAATTCTCCCCGGGAACTGGGGCAGAAATGTTCGTAAATTGGCGTATCGCCATAACTTTTTCATACGCGAAATGGACTTCGAAAATGTCAGGCAAGCAAGAATGCCAGAAAGTCCCTCACGCCTCGATTGTACATATGCCCTACCTACAGAGGACGCTGCTCGCGAGTATCGCGAACGGGAACAGAAGCACCTAGAATATCTCTACCAAGTGGAGATGGTCGGCAATTCAGCCATCTATGCAGTTCCACTAAATGCGTCTGGTGTAATGCCGGGCATTGATCAGGCTGCATTTTATTGGGAAAATGCACGGCCCTATAACGGGGACGAAACTTCTTTGCCCCCGTCGATCAAGGGCATACCCATATGGTGGGAGTTGCTCATCAACGGTCCCATAAAAGTTATCCGGATGTTGGACTAGACGGCCTAGTGGAACATAGGCTTGCGCGTGCGCGCACCCCAGCGACACTCCGCCACCATTGCCAAGTTCCTCTCTTTATGTAATTTCTCATACTAACGATGACATGCGTCAATCCGGAGGGGACGGGGCGCATTTTCGAGATGAGGAGAGGAAATCATGGCAGAACATCAGTCCGGTCCGGTCGAACTCGGCGCGCCGATGGACTACAAGGAACATGAAAAGAGCTACGATCTTTTCATCAAGGGCGCGAAATACGGCACGATGCATGTCGTGTTTCTGCTAATCGCCATGGCCGTCGGCTTCTTCACCTCCGCCGGCTTCATCTTCTCCGTCCTGCTCTTCATCATCCTGAGCGTCGGCGGCATCCTGCTGTTCTGATCAGCGAGGACAGACAGAAATGTTTAAAGGCCGCGTGGTGGAAACCGCTGCGGCCTTTAACGTATTTGCCCGGCGCTGGCGCCGGGCTTTTGGAATATCCGTGCGGATATCAGCCTGCGCCGCCCATGGCTCCGCGTGTCCGATCGACACCGTCGCGCGCGGGCTGATACTTCGGATCAAGCTGCAGCGCATGCGAGTAGGACTTGTAGGCCATCTGCATGTTGCCGCGCTTTTCGTAGACGAGCGCCTGGTTTGCCCAGGATTCGGCAAGCTTCCCGTCGAGATCGATCGCGTGATTGAAATCCGAGAAGGCGTTATCCAGATCACCCGTGGCGAGATATGAGATACCCCGGCCATTATAGGGTTCCGGTGCCGTGGGCGACAGCGAGATGGCAGTCGAGAAATCGTCGATCGCTTTCGCATGCTGGTTCATGCGCTGATAGATCAGACCACGGCGGTGATAGGCGCGGCCATCCGTCGTGTCCAGCTCGATGGCCTTGTTGAAATCCGCCAGCGCTTCGTTCAGCCGGTTGGCAAGACGATAGATATCGCCGCGACCGATATAGGCAACGTCATAGCGCGGATTGATCTGCAAGGCCGTCGTATAATCCTGCGCTGCCTCGACCTGCTTGCCCATGCTGCGCTCGACCAGCGCTCGGTTGGCATAGGCCTGATAGTAGCGGGGATTGAGCGCGATCGCCTTGTTGAAGTCGTTCATCGCATCGCGGAAGCGACCGGCCTTGCCCAGCGCCGAGCCGCGCGAGTTGTAGGCTTCCGGATCGTTCGGATTGGAGTTGATGACGGCTGTCAGCGAGTTGATGTTTTCTTCGGAACCCTGCGCCCGATCGATGCGGATCGTGTCGTCCGGCATATTCGTGGACGCGCAGCTGGCCAGCGTCATGAGGCCGCCGACAGCACATGCTGCAAGGATCGCCCGAACCGGCCGCTGAACCGGCGTCGCAGCCTTCGCTGCCGAGAAATTGATGGCACCCGTCAAAACCAGTCCCCCGAGGAAATGCTGAAACCCAGTCACGATACGTTAAAGAAAATGGCGGCGGCGACACAGTCACCACCGCCACACATCATTCAGAAAAACGCCGAAATAACGGCGCAAAAATCAACGTGCGCCCGGGCGACCGCCGATCAGGCCTTCGCGCTGCATGCGCTTGCGAGCGAGCTTGCGAACGCGGCGAACGGCTTCAGCCTTTTCGCGGGCGCGCTTCTGCGACGGCTTCTCGTAGTAGTCGCGCATCTTCATTTCGCGGAAAATGCCTTCGCGCTGCATCTTCTTCTTAAGAGCGCGGAGCGCCTGGTCAACGTTGTTGTCGCGGACAAGTACCTGCACGTGAATCCCGTTCCTTTGGTTTCGTGTTAAGCCGGCGAGAGGAGTAGGTTCTGCTCCAATGCGGCAAAAATATAACGTTCGCCGAGCCGGAAGCCCTGCGATTGGGAGAAGCGGATAACAGATCGACGTTTCGAAGTCCAGAGCATTGACGGGCAATGACGGATTTTTCCCGCTTGCAAGGCCCGCAACCCTCCAGCTCTTTTGTCCGTGTCGAAAGATTGCTGTTTTCGCGTCGCAAAAGAACCAGTATGCGTGACGGAAATTTGCCATTCCTGTCGCACAGAGAAAAGACGGGATGTCGCATGATCATTCCGTCACGCCATTCGACCGCCGGAGCGCCCTTCATGAAGAAATATTCCGCATTCGCCGTGGTTCGCGAGGCCCTGCGCGGCCACAAGGGCTGGGAGAAGCAATGGGTGTCGCCTGAGCCGAAGAAGGCTTACGACGTCATCATCGTCGGCGGCGGCGGCCACGGCCTGGGTGCCGCCTATTATCTGGCCAAGGAACACGGCATCACCAATGTCGCGGTGATCGAAAAGGGCTGGCTCGGCGGCGGCAACACGGGCCGCAACACGACCATCATCCGCTCCAACTATCTCTACGAAGAGAGCATGGACATCTACGAGCACTCGCTGAAGCTCTGGGAAAATCTCAGCCAGGACCTCAATTACAATGTAATGTATTCCCCGCGCGGCGTGATGATGCTGTCGCACAACACGCATGACAAGCAGTCCTTCACCCGCCACATCAATGCCAACCGTCTCTACGGCATCGACAATGAATGGCTGACGCCGGAACAGGCCAAGGCCTATTGCCCGCCGCTCGATATTTCGGCCACCGCCCGCTATCCGTTGAATGGCGCCGCCCTTCAGCGTCGCGGCGGCACGGCCCGTCACGATGCGGTGGCCTGGGGCTATGCCCGCGCCGCCCACGATCGCGGCGTCCATGTCATCCAGAACTGCCAGGTGACCGGCATCACCCGCGGCCCGGATGGGGCCGTCACCGGTGTTGAAACGACGCGCGGCTTCATCGGCGCGAAGAAGGTCGGCGTCTCGGCCTCGGGCCACAACACGCAGATCATGGCCATGGCCGATGTCCGCGTGCCGCTGGTGTCCAACCCGCTTCAGGCGCTCGTGTCCGAGCCGCTGAAGCCGATCTTCCCCTGCGTGGTCATGTCCAACACGGTGCATGCCTATATCTCGCAGTCGGACAAGGGCGAACTCGTCATCGGCGCCGGCACCGACCAGTATGTCTCCTACTCCCAGACCGGCGGCATCCAGATCATCGAGCACACGCTTGACGCCATCTGTGAGCTCTTCCCGATCTTCCGCCGCGTCAAGATGATGCGCCAGTGGGGCGGCATCACCGACAACACGCCTGACCGCTCGGCCATCCAGTCGAAGACCCCGGTTCCGGGCCTTTATGTCAACTGCGGCTGGGGCACCGGCGGCTTCAAGGCAACACCCGGCTCGGCGAATCTCTTCGCCCATCTCATTGCCCGCGACGAACCGCATAGACTCGCAGCAGGCCTCACGCTCGACCGGTTCCGCACCGGCCGCCTCATCGACGAAGCGGCCGCCGCCGCCGTTGCTCACTGATCTCGGGGATACAAATGCTCCTTATTCATTGCCCCTATTGCCAGGAAGACCGCGCGGAACTCGAATTCCACGCTGCCGGCGAAGCCCATATCGCGCGCCCTGAAAACATTGCCGACATCTCGGACGAAGCCTTCGCGGAATATTTCTTCCTCCGCGACAACCCCAAGGGCTACATCTACGAGCGCTGGCGGCACCAGCATGGCTGCGGCCGCTTCTTCAATGCCGTGCGCCACACCGTGAGCGACAAGTTCGTCGTGACCTACAAGGCCGGCGAAGCCAAGCGTTCCCTTGAGTCTCTCAATCTTGAAGAAGGAGGTGCCAAGTGAGCGGCGCATTCCGTATCGCCGGCAAGGGCCGGCTGACGCCCGCCCGTCAGGCGCGTTTCTCCTTCGACGGCAAGTATTACACGGCGCTGGAAGGCGACACGATCGCCTCGGCGCTGCTCTCCCACGGCGTCCATCTCATGGGCCGCTCCTTCAAGTACCACCGCCCGAGGGGCGTCATCTCCGCCGGCTCCGAAGAGCCGAACGCGCTGATGAACGTGGCCCGTGACGCATCCCGCGAACAGCCGAACGTCCGCGCCTCGGTGCAGGAAGTGTTCGAGGGCATGAAGGTCAATTCACAGAACCGCTTCCCGTCGCTCATCTTCGACGTCGGCGCGGTCAACGACATGCTGTCGCCCTTCTTCGCCGCCGGCTTCTACTACAAGACCTTCATGTGGCCGAAGGCTGCATGGAAACATGTCTACGAGCCCTTCATCCGTGCCGCAGCCGGTCTCGGTACGTCGCCGAAGGAGGCCGACCCGGATCACTACGCCAGCCGCTTCGCGCATTGCGACGTGCTGGTCATCGGTGGCGGCCTTGCCGGCATCACGGCAGCGCTTGCCGCAGCCCGCGCCGGCGCGGACGTCATCCTCTGCGACGAGCGCCCGGAACTCGGCGGCGCCGCCCATTACGACAGCAGCCTGACCGTCGACGGCCAACCGGCCTATGACTGGGCGCAGGCCGCCGCTGCACGGCTAGCCGCGCGTCCGAACGTCCGGGTCCTGACCCGCACCACGGCCTTCGGTTATTACGACCACAATTTCGTGGCGCTCGCCGAACGCGTTACTGACCATCAGGCCATCCCGGAGCGCGCTGCCCCCCGCGAACGCCTCTGGAAGGTGCGCGCGAAGAAGGTGATCATCGCCTCGGGCGCGATCGAACGCCACATGGTCTTCGACGGCAACGACCGCCCCGGCGTCATGCTGGCGTCTGCCGCCCGCACCTTCCTCAACCACTACGGCGTCGCCGTCGGCTCCAAGGTCGGCGTCTTCACCGCGCATGATTCCGCCTACGAGGCCGCCTTCGACCTGGCGAATGCCGGCGTGAAGATCGCCGCCATCGTCGATGTCCGGGACAACCCGGGCGAGGCCGTTCGCGCCGAAGCCGCGCGCCTCGGCATCGAAGTCATGACAGGCCAGTCGGTTGTCACCACCGGCGGCAAGCTGCGCGTCAACTCCATGTCGGTCATCCGCAAGGCGGGCGGCACGCGCCGCAAGATCGAGATCGATGCGCTCATCACCTGCGCCGGCTGGACACCCTCGGTGCACATGTTCTCGCAGACCCGCGGCAAGCTGAAATACGAGGCCGACAAGGCCCGCTTCCTGCCGGACATCTATACCGAGAACTGCATCTCGGTCGGCGCCTGCAACGGCACCGACGATGCGGCCGCCCTCGTGGCCGAAGCCTTCAAGGCCGGCACGGATGCCGCCCGCGAAGCAGGCGCGACCGGCGATGTGCGCACCGCTCCGGAAGCTGCAACGGCTTACGCCTGGACCGGGGGCATGATCGGCACGCCGGAAGGCGCGGGCCCCGAAACCCACGGCAAGGCCTTCATCGACTTCCAGAACGACGTCTGCGCCAAGGATATCCGTCTGGCCGTGCGCGAAGGCATGGCGTCCATCGAGCATATCAAGCGCTTCACGACGAACGGCATGGCCTCCGACCAGGGCAAGCTTTCGAACATGCATGGTCTGGCGATTGCGGCGGAAGCGCTCGGCAAGGACATCCCGGAAGTGGGTCTCACCACCTTCCGCTCGCCCTATACGCCGGTAACCTTCGGCACGATCCTCAACCACAACCGTGGCCCGCTCTTCGACCCGGCGCGCAAGACGCCGATGCATGAGCGCGAAGAAGCGATCGGCGCGGTCTTCGAGGATGTCGGCAACTGGAAGCGCGCCTGGTTCTACCCGCGCGCTGGCGAGGACATGCACGCCGCAGTCAACCGCGAGTGCAAGACAGTGCGCACCAGCGTCGGCATCTTCGATGCCTCGACGCTCGGCAAGATCGAGGTCGTCGGCCCGGATGCGGCCGCCTTCCTGAACCTCATGTACACCAACGCCTGGGACAATCTGAAGCCCGGACGCTGCCGCTACGGCATCATGCTGCGCGAAGATGGCTTCGTCTATGACGACGGCGTCGTCGGCCGCATCGCCGACGACCGCTTCCATGTGACGACGACGACCGGCGGTGCCGCCCGCGTGATGAACCACATGGAAGACTATCTTCAGACGGAATTCCCGCATCTGAAGGTCTGGCTGACATCGGCCACCGAACAATGGGCAACCGTTGCCGTGCAGGGCCCGAAGGCCCGCGAGATCGTCGCCCCGCTCGTCGAGGGCGTGGATCTGACGAACGAGGCCTTCCCGCATATGAGCGTTGCCGAATGCAAGGTGATGGGCGTTCCCGCCCGCCTCTTCCGCATGACGTTCGCCGGCGAAATGGGCTTCGAAATCAACGTCCCGGCTGATTACGGCGCAGCCCTCTGGGACGCGCTCTATGCAGCCACGCAGGCCGTTGGCGGCTGTGCCTATGGCACGGAAACCATGCACGTCCTTCGCGCCGAAAAGGGCTATATCATCGTCGGCCAGGACACGGACGGCACGCTCACGCCGGATGATGCCGGCGTGGCCTGGGCGGTCTCGAAGAAGAAGACCGATTTCGTCGGCATTCGCGGCCTCAAGCGCCCGGATCTCGTGCGTGCCGGCCGCAAGCAGCTCGTCGGCTTCAAGCCGCGCGACGGCAAGACGATCGTGCCGGAAGGCGCGCAGATCGTCGAGGACCCGAACCAGCCGAAGCCGATGAAGATGCTCGGCCACATCACGTCGTCCTACTGGTCGGAAAACCTCGGTTACAGCTTCGGCCTTGCGGTCGTCGCCGATGGCCGCGCCAGGATCGGCCAGACGCTCTACGTCCCGCTGGAAAAGGAAACCATCGCGGTCGAGGTCACCGACGCCGTGTTCTATGACAAGGAAGGGAGCCGCATCAATGCTTGAGGCTCAGGCAAACCGTACCCTCCCCCAGAAGCTCACCGTCTCCGGATCGGGCGCAGCCTCTGTCACGCCGCTTAAGCCCATGACGCGGCTGTCGCTGCGCGCTGACGCCGATGCCATCGCGGCGCTCTCGGCCGCCCTCGGCCTCGATCTGCCGACTCAGCCGCTGACGTCGACTGAGAAGGATGGCCGAGTCGCCTTCTGGCTCGGCCCGGACGAATGGTTCCTGATCGATGCCAACGGCGTGGACATGATGGCGCTTCTCGCCGGTGTGAAGGCGCTGCATTCGGCCACCGACGTCTCGCATCGCAACACCGCCTTTGAGGTGAAAGGCCCGCAAGCCGCCGCCGCGATCAATGCCGGCTGCCCGCTCGATCTGCGCGACGGCGCCTTCCCGGTCGGCAAATGCGCCCGCACCCTGCTCGGCAAGGTCGAGGTGATCGTCTGGCGCAAGAGCGCCGACACGTTCCATGTCGAATGCTGGCGGTCGTTCTCGACCTATGCGCTGGGCATGCTCAACGAAGGCGCCAGCGACGTCACGGCGTAGCGTCTGTAAGGATCGCGCTTGCTCTCGGGAGCGGCGCGTTCCTCGCCAAAGCAGATGCCCGAATAGGGCGCCTGCGCATCTTCGTCATCCGCAATAAAGGTCTTCACCTCGCGGATGAGCGCAGCCATGTTGGCTATGGCCTTGTCGATATTGCTGGTCTTTGCCGGGTCAAGCGCATCGAGCAGGCAACCCTTTTCGAACATGTCGCGAAAGGCGCTGCGCTCGACGATGGGCGTCGCAAGCATTGCTATGCCTTTCTCCTCCAGCATGGCCGAAACCTTGCGCAGCGAACGCGTCTTCACCAGCGGGTTGACGCGGGAGAGCAGCACCGCGCGACGCACCCGGCAACGTGTGTTCTGCATCACCATTTCCATGATGTCGAACACATGCACGGCCCCTCGCCCGTCGAGCACCGATCCCTGGACGGGAACCAGAACGAGATCCGAAAGCCCCGAGGCAAGCGCGATCAGCATGTCCGAAGCGCCCGACAGATCGATGATCACATGCTTGTAGCGCGAACGATTGCGCCGCAGATGTTCCGCGAGATTGGAAGCGGTCACGCCGCTGATCGCATCGATCTTGCCGCCAGCTTTCGCGCACCACTCCGTCGCACTGGAAAACCTGTCGCAATCGATGAGAAGAACACTCTTGCCCTTGCGCGCATAGGCCGCCGCCAGAAGAACCGCCGCCGTCGTCTTGCCTGCGCCGCCCTTGGCATTCGCCAAAGATATGATCGCCACCCGTCTTCACCCTCGCATTACGCGCTCATCCATAGTCGGAAAAGCGATTCGCTTGGCGCATCATGACAAAAAAACGACAGAACTCATATTACCATATGTTGCCGGCAAATTAATATTTACGGTCTCTAAAATTGAAGTGCATGTAAACCAGACAGCAAAACGCGCCGAATCGAAAGTAGAATCCGGCAAAACACCGTTCCGAAATGCAAAAGCCCGGCGCGCTTCATCGCACCGGGCGTTTCTCAGCACTTCAAACTTCTGGCGTCAGAACGCCGAAACCTGCCGGTGGGCAGTCGAGACGCGCGCGACGGTCGCCATCGAATGAACATCGCCATAACGCGCGCGACGGACCGGGGCGCCCTCGACGCCGATATCGGACTTCAGGAAATCCGGAACGCTTTCCAGCGTGTGGGAAAGACGCTGGCGCGAACTGCGGAGCTTGAGAATGTCGATGAACTTGCTGACTTCGTGAGCCATGACGCCACTCCTTCGTTTATCTTTTATTTATCTTTTATTTATCTTTGATGTTTCCTTGTAAGGATGCTTATGACGCATTGATAAGAAAAAGAGAAACTGATAATTTTTCTTGTCGTTTCAAATTATTTTTGAAGTTTCAATGCTCTTTATCCCCGGAACCCGAGCGCTCAAGACTCTGCTGGCCGCGCGCCGGCATCTGAATTTTACGCGCGCCGCGGATGAACTCGGCCTGACGCCGGCCGCCGTCAGCCATCAGATCAAGGAAATCGAGGATCAGCTGGGCGCGGTCCTTTTTCACCGTGCCGGGCGCAGCCTGCGGCTGACGGAGGCCGGGACGATCTTCTGCGATGCTGCCGAAGACAGTATCGAAACGCTGACCCGCGCCGCCTCGCGCATCCAGAAACTCTCGCGCGGCTCAACGGCGCTGCGCATCAGCGTCCCGGTCGAATTGGCTACGAAATGGCTGATGCTGAAGGTCGTCCAGTTTCGCCGGCTCAACCCCGGCATCGACCTGCGCTTCGACATTTCCTACGACACGCGCAATTTCGATCTGGACGATATCGACATCGCGCTGCGCTTCGGCACCGGGCGCTATGAAGGCTTGAGATCGGAGCGGCTATTCGGCAATGTCATCGTGCCCGTCTGCAGCCCGCGCCTGCTGAACGCCGAGCGTCCTCTGAAGGAGCCGCGCGACCTGCTCCAGCACACGCTAGCCCATATCGAATGGTCGGGTCAGGGCATCACATGGCCGAACTGGAACACCTGGATGGCCGCCGCCGGCGTTCCCGATTTCGATGACCGCAACGTCCTGTCCTTCTCGTCGTCCTCGGATGCGATCGAAGCCGCACTCAGCGGGGTCGCCGTGGCGCTGGCCGATTTCGCCATTGTCGCCAACGATCTGGCGGAAGGTCGCCTCGTGCAGCCCTTCGAGCTCGGCCTGCGCATCCCGGCCGAGTTCGCCTATTTCCTGGTCTATCCGGAGCAGAGCGCCAACGACCCGCGCATCCTCGCCTTCCGCGAATGGATTCTCGGCGAGGCACAGCAGATCGAGCAACTGGAACGGCCGCTTATGTAGCAGGGCGATCCGAGGGATCGAACTGCACGATCGTGATCCAGATCGCCGTCAGCGCCGGCTTCGTCTCGTTCTCGATCTCGACCGTCACGTTATAGGTGATCATCAGCATGTTGCCGCCGCGGAAGCGTGCATCATCGATCTTGAAGCGACCGCGAACACGGGCGCCGGACTTCACCGGCGACATGAGGCGAATTTTCTCGAACCCGTAATTGATCCCCATCTTCTGCTCTAGGATCTGCGGGGCGCCAGACAGGTTCATGGCCGAAAGCAGCGACAGCGACAGGAAGCCATGCGCGATCGTCGTGCCGAAGGGCGTGTCCTTCGCCCGCTCCGGATCGACATGGATGAATTGATGGTCGAGCGTCGCGTCCGCAAACTTGTCGATCATCGCCTGATCGACGGTGATCCAGTCGGAAACGCCGACCTCCGTGCCGATGAGCGCGGGAACGTCTTTCAGGTGTATTTTCGGGGGCATGGAGAAATCCGTGGAAAATCGATCATGAGATAAGAATAGAGGCGGAACATGCAGGAATTATTGCGGTTCTTCAACTGCAAAGAGAACGCTCCGCGCCGGCACGGTAAATGTCGATCCGCTCTGCCCGCCTTCCAGCTCGCGCCACAAGAGCCCCGGCAACCGGAAGGAGACCGGCCCGCCGCCGCGATTGAAAAGCACCGCAAGCCGTGTGCTCTGGCGCTTCGCCAGATCCTGCGTCTTGACGACCATGCTCAACTGTCCCTGCTCCTCGGCCTCCCATTCGCCAACCGTCATCGGCGCACCGCTGGGCGAGAGCCAGCAGATATCCTCCTCCACGCCGGTAAAGAAGTCGGGGCGCGAAAACACATCGAAGCGTTTGCGCAGTCCGGCAAGGAAGCGGGTGTAGAGCATCAACTCCTCGTCCAGCATCTCCCAGTCGAGCCAGGTGATGGCATTGTCCTGGCAATAGGCATTGTTGTTGCCCCGCTGGCTGCGCCCGCCCTCGTCGCCCATGGTCAGCATGACGGTGCCGCGGGCCGCAAATAGCGTCGCAAGCAGCGCTTTGACATCGCGCCGCCGCACCGCGTTGACGGCCACCTCGTCCGTCAGGCCTTCGTGGCCGTTGTTCCAGCTATAGTTCTCGTTATGGCCGTCACGATTTTCCTCGCCATTGGCCTCATTATGCTTGTTCGTGTGCGACACCAGATCAAACAGGGTAAAGCCGTCATGCGCGGCCAGAAAATTGACGCTCCGCGTGCGCTTTCCGCCATAGCGTCCGAAGATGGGCGAAGAGCCGGCAAGCACGGTTGCCAGCGCCCCGACCATATGGCCGTCGCCGCGCCAGAAGCGGCGCATGTCGTCACGCGCCCGGTCGTTCCACTCCAGATAATCATCGGGGAAATTGCCGAGCTGATAGCCGCCTGGGCCGATATCCCAAGGCTCCGCGATCATGATGCGGTCAGAAAGCTGCGAATGACTGCGGATAGCCTGGAAGAGGGCCGCATTCGGGTTGAAACCGGTCTCCTCGCGACCGAGCACGGGCGCCAGATCGAAGCGGAACCCATCGATCCCCGCTTCCGCCACGAAATGCGAGAGCGTATCCACGACCAGCCCGCCCGTGATCGGATGATCCAGCGCCAGCGTGTTGCCGCACCCCGTATCGTTGACGAGAATGCCGCGCTCGCCCGGCAGATGGCGATAGTAACCGAGATTGTCGAGCCCACGCATGGAGAGTGTCGCACCATAGCGATCGCTCTCGCCTGAATGGTTGAAGACGAGATCGAGGATGACGCCGATTCCCTCGGCATGGAGTGCGGCCACCGTCTCGCGCAATTCCGCAAGCCCGCCGGGGCAGAGGCGGGGATCAAGCGCCATGAAGGCAATCGGGTTATAGCCCCAGCCATTGGAGAGCCCGAGCGGCGGCAGATGGCGCTCATCGATCCAGGCCACGATCGGCATCAGCTCGACCGCATCCACGCCCAGGCGCTTCAGATGCGCGATGACCGACGGATCGGCAAGTGCGGCCACCGTCCCGCGCTGTGCGGCGGGTACATCCTCGTTCAGGATGGTGAAAGGCTTGACGGCGATCTCGTAGACGAAGCCGCCCGACTTGAACCGGGGTGGCTCGACGCTCACCAGCGTCTGCCCAACCACCCGTGCCTTCGGCACGATATCGGCCGTATCCTCACCAAAGACCGATAGCCGCGGCGAATAAACGAACGGCCGGTCGAGTTCCTTCGCGTAAGGATCGACCAGCAGCTTCGAGTCATCGAACCAGAACCCGTGATCCGGCGCATAGGAGCCGGACGCCCGAAACCCATAAAGTGCGCCCTCACCAAGGCCCTCGGCAAAGACGCGGAACACGTTGTCGAGCCCCCGCTCCATCGGCAGGCGCACGATTTCCGTCGCACCATCGGGGGCGTAGAGGCAGAGATCGACAGCCGCGGCATGCTCCGACCAGACGCCAAATTGCGTGCCGTTGGAAAGAAGCGTGGCGCCGAGTTTGGGAGATTGCATGCGCGAATCCGGGACTGTCGAAAATCAATGCGACAGTCTTAGACGCTTTCAAAAGAACCGGGAAGGCTCCGCAAATCTTTACCGCTTCGACCCCAGGAAAGGCCGCAGGCTCAAAGCCCCGCCACCATGTCTTTCAGCATCGTCTGAACCTCGCCGGCCACAGCCGCGAGCCCGGGATTGTCGACCGCCTGCATGGAGGCGGCCGGATCGACCGCCGCAACCTCGACCTTGCCGTTTTCAAGTTCGCGCACGACGACGTTGCAAGGCAACATCGTCCCGATCAGCGCCTCCGCCTGCAGCGCCTTGTAGGCGAAGCCCGGATTGCAGGCGCCCAGGATCGTATAGGGCGCGACATCCTTGTCGAGCTTCGCCTTCATCGTCGCCTTGACGTCGATCGTCGTCAGCACGCCAAAGCCCTTCGCCTTCAGGGCGTCCGTGACATGCGCGATCGCCGCGTCGAAGGGCATGTCGATGGTCTTGGTGAATGCATAGGTCATGGTTGGGTCTCCCGCACAATAAATATTATATTCTATATGTATTGTGCGGGAATAAAATGTCAAGATTGACGCGTCAGGACTCTTCCGGCTCCAGACGCTTTACATTCGGCTGCTCATGCGCCCGGGCGACAGCCAGATCATAGGCGCTCTGCAAGGACATCCAGAACCGCGCGTTGCTGGCGCCTGCCATTTCGAGCCGGATCGCCAGATCAGCACTGATAGCGGCGCGCCCGTTCAACACACGAGAGAACGCCACGCGCGACATACCAAGCCGTTCTGCCGCCTCGGTCACGGAAAGTCCCAGCGATGCGATCACGTCCTCCTTGAGAAGCAGACCCGGATGCGGCGGAGATTTCATCATGTGCCACCTCGTCAGTGATAATCGAGATAATCGACCAGTTCGACATCCAGACCGTCAAACCGGAAGATGACCCGCCAGTTCCCATTCACCCAGATCGACCAGAAACCGCTCAATTCTCCTTTGAGCGGATGTAATCTATACGCCGGCAGGTTCATGTCTGCCGGCGAAATGGCAACGTCGAGCGCCGAGAGAATGCGCGCCAGCTTGGACGCATGCGCGGCATTGATCCCGCGCGTAGAGCCTGTCTCATAAAAGACTTGAAGTCCCTTATGCCGGAAGCTCACGATCATAGTGTATCTCGTAACGTTACACTACTCAAGTCCCATGATTAGGTAATAACCGTCGGCTTGTCACGCCCCGTCCGCGTCCTGATCTGCGCAAAATGCTCCGCCGCCGCAATCAGATCCGCCAGCGCTTCCTGCGTCTCGATGCCATGACGGGCGGCGTCCGGCTCGTAGCGTTCGACATAGACGCGCAGCGTCGCGCCCGCCGTGCCCGTGCCGGAGAGGCGGAAGACGACGCGGGAGCCGCCCTTGAAGAGGATGCGGATGCCCTGGTTCTTGGAGACGGAACTGTCGATCGGGTCGTGATAGGCGAAATCGTCCGCTGCCTCAACTTCCAGCGCGCCGAAGGTCTGGCCGGGCAGAGAGGCGAGGCTGTCGCGCAGATGCGCCATGAGGCCGTTGGCGGCATCCGTGTCGACCTCTTCATAGTCGTGGCGCGAATAATAGTTGCGGCCATATTCGGCCCAATGTGCCTTGACGATCTCGGCCACGCTCTGCTTGCGGGCGGCGAGAATGTTGAGCCAGAAGAGCACGGCCCAGAGCCCGTCCTTCTCACGCACGTGGTCGGAGCCCGTGCCGAAGCTTTCTTCGCCGCACACCGTCGCCTTGCCGGCGTCGAGCAGGTTGCCGAAGAACTTCCAGCCCGTCGGCGTCTCGTACATGCCGATGCCGAGCTTTTCCGCCACGCGGTCGGCGGCTGCACTCGTCGGCATGGAGCGGGCGATGCCCGCAATGCCGCGCTTGTAGCCGGGGGCCACGGTGGCATTCGCCGCGATGATTGCGAGGCTGTCGGAAGGCGTCACGAACATGCCTTTGCCGACCACCATGTTGCGGTCGCCGTCACCATCGGAGGCAGCGCCGAAATCCGGGCCTTCCGGGCTCATGACATCGTCATAGAGTTCCTTGGCGTGCACGAGGTTCGGGTCGGGGTGATGCCCGCCGAAATCCGGCAGCGGCACCGCATTGCGCACGGAACCCGCCGGCGCGCCGAGCCGCTTCTCCAGAATTTCCCTGGCATAAGGCCCGGTCACGGCACCCATGGAATCGATCACCACGCGCGTCCCGCCGGCGATCAGCGACCGGATCGCACTGAAGTCGAACAGGCTCTCCATCAGTTCCACATAATCGGCCACGGGATCGATCACCTCGACTGTCATGCCTTCGACTGTCTGCGTGCCGACCTTGTCGAGATCGATATCCGCGACATCGGCAATCTTGTAGGTGTCGATGACCTTGCTGCGGGCATAGATCGCATCGGTGATCTTTTCCGGTGCCGGACCGCCATTGCCGATATTGTACTTGATGCCGAAATCTTCCGTCGGGCCGCCGGGATTGTGGCTGGCGGAGAGCACGATGCCGCCAAAGGCCCTGTATTTGCGGATGACATTGGAGGCCGCCGGTGTCGAGAGGATACCGCCCTGCCCGACCATCACCTTGCCGAAACCGTTGGCAGCGGCCATCTTGATGGCGATCTGGATGACCTCGCGGTTAAAGTAGCGACCGTCGCCGCCGATCACCAGCGTCTGGCCCTCATAGCCTTCAAGACTGTCGAAGATCGACTGGATGAAGTTCTCGGCATAGTTCGGCTGCGCGAAGACGGGAACCTTCTTGCGCAAGCCGGACGTCCCGGGCTTCTGGCCTTCGAACGGGGTGGTGGTGACAGTCTTGATCATGGAATTAATGGCCTTTCGAAATGAGCTGGGCGTAGAGGGCGGCATAGGCCGCGGCGCTCTTGTCCCAGGAAACATCGGATTTCATGCCGTTTTTCTGCAGCTGTCGCCATGTGTCAGGCTGGTGCCAGACCTCAAAGACCCGGCCCAGCGTCTGCCGCAGCCCATCGGCGGAAATGTTGGAGAACTGGAAACCGGTGGCAACACCCGCAGAGAGCGCTGCCTCGTTCGCGTCGATCACCGTATCGGCAAGACCGCCAGTCCTGGCCACGACCGGCACACAGCCATAGCGCAGCGCATAGAGCTGGGTAAGCCCGCAGGGCTCGAAGCGAGACGGGATGAGAATGGCGTCGCATCCCGCCTGCATGACATGCGACAGCGGCTCGTCATAGCCGACATGCACGCCGATCCGGCCGCGGTGGTAATAGGAGGCCTGCAAAAGCCCACCCTCCAGCGCCCTGTCGCCGGAGCCGAGAATGGCCAGCATGCCGCCTTGCGCGACGATGTCGCCGGCGACTTCGGTCAGGAGGTCCATGCCCTTCTGCCAGGTGAGCCGGCTGATGACGCAGAAGATCGGTCCGTCGCCGTCAAGGCCGAAATGCCGCATCACGGCCTCACGGTTCGCCGCCCGCTTCGTCAGTTGCTTGGCCGAGAAGGGCGCCGCCAGCATCGGATCAGCAAGCGGATTCCACACGGCCGTATCGATCCCGTTGACGATGCCGCTCACATGGCTGGCGCGGGCCCGGATCAGCCCTTCGAGGCCCATGCCGAATTCGCCCTGATGGATTTCCCGCGCATAGGTCGGGCTGACGGTGGTGATGGCATGCGCCATCTGCAATCCGCCCTTCAGATAGCCGACATCGCCGTAATACTCGATACCATCCACCGAATAGGCTTCCGGCGGCAACGCCAGTTCCGGAAAGATGGCGGACGAGAACTGGCCCTGGAAGGCGATGTTGTGCACGGTGATAACGGAAGGCGTTTCCGGCGCGCGGCCATAGCGCATGTAGACGGGCACGAGGCCGGCCTGCCAGTCATGGGCATGCACGAGGTCCGGCTTCCACGCCGAGATGAGGCCGGCTGCGATCTCGGCGGCAGCGAGCGACAGGGCCGCAAACCGCTTCCAATTGTCCGGATGATCCTTCCCGAGAGCGTCCGTATAGGGGCCGCCTTCGCGCTTGAAGAAATCCGGCGCATCGAGAATGTAAAGCTCCAGCCCCTCATGCGTGGCGAACAGGATATTCGCCTTGACGCCGAACAGCGACGGGATCGTCGCCACCTTCTTCGTCTTGCCGACCTTGGTCATCACGGCCGGATAGCCGGGGATCAGCGAGCGCATCTCCACGCCGTGGTGCCCCATGGCGAGCGGCAGCGCGCCCGCCACGTCGGCAAGGCCGCCGGTCTTGATCAGCGGATAGATCTCTGAAGCGACCGACAATACCTTCATGCGCTATAGTCCCAATCTATCAATCATGCCCTGCGTGATGAGGCAGATGCCGCTTTCGGTCCGCCGGAAGCGCTTGGCGTCGAGCTCCGGATCCTCGCCGACGACGAGCCCTTCCGGAATGATGACACCACGGTCTACCACGACATTGGTGAGCCTTGCATGACGGCTGACCACGACTTCCGGCAGCACGACCGCCTGGTCGAGCTTGGAGAAGGAGTTGATGCGGCATCCTGTCGAGAGCAGCGTCTTGTGGATGGAGGCGCCTGAGATGATGCAATTGCCGGCCACCAGCGACGACACCGCCGAACCGCGCCGGCCTTCCAGATCGTGGACGAATTTCGCCGGCGGCGTGATCTCGGAATAGGTCCAGATCGGCCAGCTGCTGTCATACATGTCGAGTTCCGGCACGATGTCAGTCAGGTCGATATTGGCCTGCCAATAGGCGTCTACGGTGCCGACGTCGCGCCAATAGGCATGCGCCTCGGTCTCGGAACGCACACAGGACTGGGCGAACCGGTGGGCCACTGCTTTGCCGTGCTGCACGATGTAGGGGATGATGTCCTTGCCGAAGTCGCGGCTGGAATTCGGGTCCGCGGCATCCTTGCGCAGGATGTCCATCAGGAACTTCGTGTGGAAGACATAGATGCCCATCGAGGCAAGCGCCAGATCCGGATTGCCGGGAATGCTCGGCGGATCGGCCGGCTTTTCGACGAAGTCGATGATGACGTCCTTCTCGTCGACATGCATGACGCCGAAGCCGGTCGCTTCCATGCGCGGCACTTCGAGGCAGCCGATCGTGACGTCCGCGCCACTGTCGACATGCTGCTGCAGCATCATCTCGTAGTCCATCTTGTAGATATGGTCGCCCGCCAGGATGACCATATATTCGGGACCGTAGGGCTCGATGATGTCGGCATTCTGGTACACGGCGTCCGCCGTACCTTCATACCATTGCGTCTCCGACACACGCTGCGAGGCCGGCAGGATGTCGAAGCTCTCGTTACGCTCAGGCCGGAAGAAGTTCCAGCCGCGCTGCAGGTGGCGGATCAGCGAATGCGCCTTGTACTGCGTCGCCACGCCGATGCGGCGGATACCCGAATTCATGGCATTGGACAGCGCGAAGTCGATGATGCGCGTCTTGCCGCCGAAATAGACGGCGGGCTTTGCGCGCGTGTCCGTCAGCTCCTTCAGGCGGCTGCCGCGCCCGCCGGCAAGCACATAGGCCATGGCGTCGCGGGCGAGCGGTTGGGGTCTTCTTATCTTTGTCATGGCAGTCCTCCCGTTTCTTAAGCTAGCTAAGCCAATTCCAGCATGATGGTCGAAAGCGGCGGCAGAAGCAGGCTGGCTGCCACCCGGCCGGACGCCGTCTTGCGGGCATGGCATGCGCCGGCGTTCCCCTTGCCGCTGCCGCCATAGATCTCCGCATCGCTGTTGAAGATTTCGCGCCACAGCCCTTCCGCCGGCAGTGGCACCTCGTAATTCTCACGCATCACCGGCGTCAGATTGGAAATCACCGCCACCGGTTTCTCGCCCGGCGCCTTGCGCAGCCAGGCGAAGACCGAGTTGTCGTTGTCATCCACGATCAGCCACTCGAAGCCCTCCGGCTCGCAATCGCGCGCATGCAGCGCAGGTGTCTCGCGATAGATCCTGTTGAGATCCTTCACGGCCCTCTGCACACCGCCATGCGTGGCATACTGGATGAGATGCCAGTCGAGTTCCTTGGCGTGGTTCCACTCCGCCCACTGGGCAAATTCCTGCCCCATGAAGAGCAGCTTCTTGCCCGGATAACCCCACATGAAACCGTAATAGGCGCGCAGGTTCGCGAATTTCTGCCACTCGTCGCCCGCCATCTTGGCAATCAGCGAGCCCTTGCCATGCACCACTTCGTCATGGCTGAGCGGCAGAACGAAGTTTTCCGAGAAGGCGTAGACGAGACCGAAGGTCAGGTCGTTGTGGTGATATTTGCGGTGGATCGGCTCATGCGCGAAATATTTGAGCGTGTCATGCATGAAGCCCATGTTCCACTTGAAGCCGAAACCCAGGCCCCCGACATGCACCGGCTGCGACACCTTCGGCCACGAGGTCGATTCCTCGGCAATCGTCACGATGCCCGGATGACTGCCATACAAGGCCTTGTTCATCGCCTGCAGGAAATCCACGGCTTCGAGATTTTCCCGACCTCCATGCTTGTTGGGAACCCACTCGCCCTCTTTTCGCGAATAGTCGAGATAGAGCATCGAGGCGACCGCATCGACGCGCAGGCCGTCGATATGGAACTTCTCGGCCCAATAGAGCGCATTGTTGACGAGGAAGGACGACACCTCGTTGCGGCCGAAATTGTAGATCGCCGTGTTCCAGTCCGGATGAAAGCCCTTGCGCGGATCGGCATGCTCATAGAGCGCCGTGCCATCGAACTGCCGCAGCCCGTGTGCGTCCATCGGGAAATGCGCCGGCACCCAGTCGAGCAGCACCGAAAGCCCCGCCTTGTGCGCGCCGTTGACGAAGCGGGCAAAGCCTTCCGGCTCGCCGAAACGCGCCGTCGGTGCATAGAGCCCGGTCGTCTGGTAGCCCCAGGAGGGATCATACGGGAACTCGCTGATGGGCAGGAATTCGATATGGGTGAAGCCCATGTCGACGCAGTAGGGGATCAAATGATCCGCCATCTCGTCCCAGGAGTAGAAGCGCCCGTCGGGATGCTGCCGCCACGACCCCGCATGAACCTCATAGATCGAGATCGGCTGCCGCCGCGCATCGACGGAAGACCAGTGCGAGCGATGCGGTGCATCCTCCCAGTCCTGATGCAGTTCCAAGGCCGTGACTGACGCTGTCTGCGGACGCAGTTCCGAACGCCGCGCGAACGGATCGGCTTTCAGCGGCAGAACCGTGCCGTCCTGGCCGACGATCTCGAACTTGTAGGCCTCGCCGGCCGGAACGTCCGGCACGAAGATTTCCCAGATGCCCGTGTCGCGCCGAAGCCGCATGACATGCATGCGCCCGTCCCAGTTGTTGAACGAACCGACCACCGAGACCCGGCGCGCATTGGGCGCCCAGACGGCGAAATGAAAACCCGACACGCCGTCGAGCATCATCGGATGCGCGCCCAGCTTGTCGAACAGTCTCAGGTGTGAGCCTTCGCGGATGTAGTAATCGTCCATCGGGCCGAGCACTGGCCCGAAACTGTAGGCATCCACCACCGTCCATTCCGCCGAACCCCGGCGGGCGCGATAGAGGATGGGTTGCCGGTCCGTGATGTCGACCTTGCCGGCAAAGAAGCCGTCGCGATCATGGCGTTCCAGCACGCCGATCAGCTTGCCGCCGATCGTTTCCGCCTCGACGCTCTCCGCTCCCGGTATGAAGCAGCGGACCTGAAAACCGCCATCGATTTCATGCAGCCCCATCACGGCGAACGGGTCGGTATGCAACCCGTCTATGATCGCCCTGATCTCCTCCGGGGCAGGCACCACCGGTTCGCTGTTTGCGTCCGGTGGTCCGGGTTGTTTACCCATCAAGCTCTCCAGATTTCACGCGCATATTGCCTGATCGTACGATCAGACGAGAACCAGCCCATGCGGGCGGTATTCAGGATGGTCTTGTTGTACCATGTCGGCTGGTCGGCCCAAAGCGCATCGACCTCGCGCTGTGCCTTGGCATAGGCGTCGAAATCGGCCGCCACCATGAACCAGTCGTGACTGTAGAGCCCGTCCACCAGATCGGAGAACCGTCCGGCATCGCCCGGCGAGAAGACTCCCGATGCAATAGCCGAGAGTGCCTGCTGCAACTCCTTCGACTCCTCGATGATGGCGCGCGGATTGTAGGTATCGGCCCGCGTCTTGGCGACCTCCTCAGCCGTCATGCCGAAGATCTTGATGTTTTCGGCGCCCACATGGTCGCGCATTTCGACATTGGCGCCGTCCAGCGTCCCGATGGTGAGCGCACCATTCAACGCGAACTTCATGTTGCCGGTGCCAGACGCTTCCATGCCGGCGGTGGAGATCTGTTCCGAGAGATCGGCGGCGGGAATGATGACTTCCGCCAGGGAGACATTGTAGTTCGGAATGAACACAACCTTCAGCAGCCCGCGCACGGCAGGATCGTTATTGATGACTCTTGCGACGTCGTTGGCCAATTTGATGATCAGTTTCGCGTTATGGTAGCTCGGCGCTGCCTTGCCGGAGAAGATCTTAACGCGCGGAACCCAATCAAGTTCCGGATGCGACCGCATTTGGTCGTAAAGCGAGATCGCCTCGATGATGTTGAGCAGTTGGCGCTTGTATTCGTGAATGCGCTTGGTCTGGATGTCGAACATGGCGGATGGGTCGAGCCGTACCCCCATGCGCTCGCGCACCAGCTTGGCGAGCCGCACCTTGTTCTGGCGCTTCACTGCCGCGAACTTTTCCTGGAAAGACGAATCCGTGGCAAATTTCTCGAGGTCCGTCAGCGCTTCCGTGTCGTCCATGAACTTGTCGCCGATCGCCTCGCGGATCAGCGAGAAGAGACCGGGGTTACACTGCATCAGCCAGCGGCGCGGTGTGATCCCATTGGTCTTGTTGTTGATCCGTTCGGGATAGAGCCGGTGCAGGTCGGCAAAGACCGTTTCCTTCATCAGCTCCGTATGGAGAGCCGACACGCCGTTGATCGAATGCGAGCCGACAAAGGCGAGATTGCCCATACGCACACGCCGCTCGCCGCCTTCGTCGATCAGCGAGATCGAGCGGATCTGCTGGTCGGTATGCGTCTTCTGGCGGCGCGCCTCCATGAGAATCATCGCATTGATCGCGTAGACGATCTGCATGTGACGCGGCAGCAACCGCTCGAACAGCGGCACCGGCCAGCTTTCCAACGCCTCGGGCAGCAGCGTGTGGTTCGTGTATGAGAACGTATCCTTGGCAATGCCCCAGGCCTGCTCGATGTCCAGCCCGTGCACGTCCATCAGAAGGCGGACGAGTTCGGCCACAGCCACGGCCGGATGCGTATCGTTGAGCTGGATGGCCACCGCGTCGGGCAGAGAGGTGAAGTCCGGGAACTGCTGCAGGTGACGGCGCAGGATGTCCTGCAGCGAGGCGGAGGAGAAGAAGAACTCCTGCCTGAGCCGAAGCTCCTGGCCCGCCGGCGTCGCATCCGCCGGATAGAGAACGCGGGCAAGACTCTCCGCCTTGTTGCTTTCGCGCAGCGCGCCGATATGGTCGCCGGCATTGAAGGCATCGAGCAGGATCGGATCGATCGGCGTCGCCGTCCAGAGCCTGAGCGTATTGACGCGCTGGCCGCGCCAGCCGGCAACCGGCGTGTCATAGGCGGTCGCGATCACCCGCTCGGCCGGCTTCCAGACATAGCGGATCGCCTCGTCGCCGACATCGACGGTCTCCACCGAGCCCCCGAAGCCGATCTCGTAGGAGCTTTCGCGACGCTCGAACTCCCAGGGGTTGCCGTGCGCGAGCCAGTTTTCCGGCAGCTCCACCTGCCAGCCATCCGACATCTGCTGACGGAAGAGGCCATGCACATAGCGGATGCCATAGCCATAGGCGGGCACGTCGACAGTGGCCATGGATTCCATGAAACAGGCAGCCAGACGTCCGAGACCGCCATTGCCGAGCGCTGCGTCAGGCTCCAGCTCGGCAATCACGTCGATATCGACGCCGAGCGAGGCGAGCGCGATGCGCATCTCGTCCATGATCCCGATATTTGTCATCGTATCGCGCATCAGCCGACCGATGAGGAACTCCAGCGAAAGATAGTAGACGCGCTTGCGACCTTCCGCATAGGTGCGCTTGGTTGAGTCCATCCAGTTGTCGGTCACGCGGTCGCGGGCGACGAGAATGGCCGCCGTCAGCCAGTCATGCGGCTTGGCGACCTTCGGATCCTTGCCGATGCGATACTTCAGTCTTTCCAGAAGTTCGGTCGCGAGCTGCTCCGGATCGGAGGTGCGCGGAGCGGGCGTGAGCGTTTCGGAAGACGGTATATTCATCGGGAAATCCAAGCCTGTCCAACATGAATTAATCGGTTTATGTTCGCAATTAATGCATTGTTCCCGATGCGTTGCAACCGGGATTTTGCAATTGCGAAATTCGCTGCGCGCATAGCAAAACGACCGGGGCGAGAACCCCGGCCGGCCGTATTTTCACGAATTGTTCAAGGGGTTTACTGGGTCAGGCGCGTCGTTGCCGAGACAGCCTTCTCGCCGATATATTTGAAGGCGGCAATCATGTCGGCGGCATTGTTGGCGGCGAAGAAGTGGCCTGAATCGGTGGCGCAGTAGCTCAGGAGCGCCTGGCCGGTGGCGGGCGCCATGAAGGCGATGGAATAGACCTGCATTCCGGCCGCCCGCGCGCTGTCGCACCATTGCTTGGTGGCGGTATCGGCGGAAGAATAGTTATTCTCGCCATCCGTCATGAAGACGATGAATTTGTCCGGCGTCTGGCCATTCTTCGTCTGGTGCAGGCTGTTTTCGGTGGCCGAGGCCAGCGACTGGTACGCCTGCTTGAAGGCATTGCTGGAATCCGTGCCCCCCGAAGCGACCAGCGCGTTGACATAGTTAGACACCGCGACCGTGCCCCAGCCGAGCGCTTGTGGCGTGTCCATGGCCGAATTGTAGGAGACCGCCCCGAGCCGGGCGTAATACTGGTCAGGGTCGGCCGTGGAAATCTGATTCATCAGTGCGTCCGCAGCCTGTTTCAGTGCATCGATCTTGGTCAGATAGGTGTTGCGCGTCCCCGTGCAGGTTTTCCGCCGACCGCAGGAATAGGTATAGGTTTCCGTGCCGGTCACCGTATCTGTATTGTCCGCCATAGAGCCCGACCGGTCGAGGACCAGGTACATGGAAAGCGCCTTCTGCGACGCTGTCATGCTTTTCGTGGCTCCCACGGCGTTGATCGTGTGCAGGCTGCTGCCGTAGAACGCGCCGAGCACGGTCAGCTTTTTCGCAAGACAGGCTGAAACCTTGACGTCGAAAACCTTCGTTGTTCCGACCCCGGTGCTTTGCGTGATGTCGACGCTCGTGCAGCCGGCAATGTCATAGCCGGCATAGGGGCTGTCACTGCCGTTCATCTGCTGATCGAGGGTAATGGCGCCAAGCTCCGCATTCATTTGCCCCCTGAGATAATTGAAGGCGAGCTGCTTGGCCTGATCGGTCGTCGCCTGCTCGTTGGCGAGCGCCGCGCCGGCAGCGATGGCGGCGGAATCCACGGCCGCCTGGAGCTTGGTCCGTTGCGCCATCAATGCGGAAACGTCCATCGCGAGCTCGGCAGTCGCCATGCCAACCGGGATGAGAAACGCCGCAAGAACCGCGAAATTCCCTTTCTTGTCATGAAGAAGGGCAGACAGAACCCTTTGACAATCGCGAAGCACGAACACGAAACCCCCGCTCTCGCACCGTTTCCAGAATACAACCTGGAATTACGATGCAACTCCCACGAAAAGACGATCGCCCCAAGTCTTTTTATGCACGGTTATGGTCGAACGAACGTAAGGTAGCGCGAATATATTGGTTCGGATTTAAACTTTACACGAGAAATTAAGTCGAAATCTCTTCAATTTTAAAGATGTATCAACGAAGAGAACAGCTTGAGAGAGAAATATGCCTCAGGCCGGCACAACGTCTACGGTTTGGACATTGTTGTGTCCGCCGTAGCTGCGCAACACGCCGATAATCGGTGCAACGTCCGAATAGTCGCGGCCATAGCCGACAACGATGTGATCCTGTCCTGCCGGAATGTTGTTGGTCGGATCGAATTCCAGCCAGCCCGCATCGCGCCCTGCCCAGACCCGCACCCAGGCATGCATGGCATCGGCCCCTTCCAAACGCTCTTTGCCAGGCGGCGGAATGGTGCGCAGATAGCCGCTCACATAGCCAGCAGGGATACCGAGGCTCCTCAGCGCCGACGTCATGATATGGGTGAAATCCTGGCAGACGCCGGCCTTCAGCTCGAAGGCCTCCGCCGCAGGCGTATCCACATCCGTGGCCGTGGAATCGTATTTGAACGTCTTGAAGATATCGGCGCAGATCGCCCGGGCAATCTCGTCCACCGTCAGCCCCGGCTCATAGAAGCTTCGGGCATAGGCGGCGATCGTCGGAATGTCTCGCAGCTTCGGGCTTTCGCCGACGAAATGATGCGGCGAGTCCGGCCCGATGGAGGTCACCGCCTGCAGCTCGGCAGCAATTTCATCGGCGCGGCAATAGAGCCCGAGGCCGGGAGCCTGCGTGTCGACCTGCACCCGCGCCTGCATGTTCACCTCCGAATGCGAATGCGCCGAACGGAAGTAGACCGACGTGACCGCATTGCCGAAGAAATCGACCATGTCGACGCGCTCTTCCGGCGCAGGCGTAATGGAAACAGTCCCCGCAATCAGCCGCTGACGGCCGGGGATCGACATTGGCAGGACGCGCACCATGTGCCGCGCGCCGGAAGCCGGCACGTCGTAATCATAGGCAATCTTGAGTTTGACGTCGTAGAGCATGAAGGCCGTCAGTTGAGATAGGTTTGCGCGAGAACGTCGGAGAGCTGTTCCATTTCGCGCTCCAGCTCCTTGTAGACTTCGGGCGTCATCGTGTCTGCCGTCATCAGAGCAATGGTCGAATGCAGGCGCAGGGCTTCGCGGTAGAGCGGCGACATCTGCCCGTCGACATAGGCATTCGGCAGATGCTCGACTTCCGTCTTGATCTCGTTCAACTGATAGAAGATAGAACGCGGGTTCAAGGGATCGAGCGCCAGCAGGTCGGTGACCGTCACACGTGCCGTCGCCACGTTATAGCGCCGGCGATGCGTCATGACGCTGTCGCCGATTTCGAGCAGCATGTCATAGGTGCCGTCCGGCGCATCCTCGCCCGCCATATGGCCGAGCAGCCGCGTCATGTGTAGCCCGCGCTCCAGCATGCGGCCGATGGTCAGGAACCGCCAGCCGGTGAAGCGATACATGTTTTCATGCACGAGACCGGCAAAGCCCGCGAGCTTACGCAACAGGATCGTTGCCGCGCGTGTCGCATCGTCACCGGGCTTGACCTTCCGATTGAATTCCCGCGCCGTCTTGGCCAGATCCGCCAGCGCCAGCCATCCGTCCGGCGAGAAGCGATCGCGGATGCGCGACGCGCTATAGAGCGCGCTTTCGATATTGGTGATCAGGCTGTTGGGAATCGCCGGCTCGATCTCGATATCGAGGCTTTCGAGATAGTCGGTCACATCACCGAGCAGCGGCGTGCGCGCATCCGCCGCTTCGGCATAGCGGGCATGCCAGGCGCGAAGAATCCGGATCGTGCCTTCGGCGCGCTCGATATAGCGCCCCAGCCAGTAGAGATTGTCTGCCGCGCGGCTCGGCAGGCTGCCCGGCATGTTGCGCGTGAAGCTCGAATCCGGCGGCAGGAGCGTGGTTTTCTCGACCGGCTTTTCCGACACGATCCAGACGTCCGCCGCATTGCCGCCGGCCTGCATGGCAATGGCCGCCGCATCCTCGCCCGAGGAGATGCGCGCAAACCCGCCCGGCATGATCTTCCAGCCATCCAGCGTGCGGGCGGCAAAGACGCGAAGCGACATCGGCCGAGGCGCGAGCTTGCCATCGTTCCAGACAGGCGTGGTCGAAAGCGTCACCGCCTCCTGCCCCGCGAGCTTGGCGCCTTCGGTGCGAAGCCAGCCGGCAATCGATTCCTTGGCCCGATCCCGCAAGGATGCACCGAGCACGGATTGACCCTTGTCATCGAAGAAAGGCAGCCGCGAATAGGCCGGCCCGATGACCATGCGGTCGAGATGCGAGGAAACATGCGCCCGCTCCGCATCCTGCCCGCACCACCAGGTCGCGATCGACGGCAGCTTCAGGTCTTCCCCCAGCACTTCGCGACAGATGCGCGGCAGGAAGGCGAGCAGCGCCCGCGTCTCCAGGATGCCGGAGCCGAGCCCGTTGACCATCATGACCGAACCGCTGCGCACCGCCTGCACCAGGCCCGGCGTGCCGATATAGGAATTCTGGTCGAGTTCGAGCGGGTCGGTGAAGCTCGCATCGACACGCCGCCAGAGCACGCCGACGGGCTTGAGACCCGACACGGTACTGACCATGACCTTGCCGTTGACGACGACAAGATCCTCGCCCTCCAGCAGCATGAAGCCGAGATAGCGGGCGAGATAGGCGTGTTCGAAATAGGTCTCGTTCGCCGGACCCGGCGACAGAACGGCGATGCGCTGGTCGCGGCTCTGGCGCTTGTTGAGCAGCGTGTCGCGGAAATTGCCGAAGAAGGAAGCGAGACGATGCACATGCATGTCGGCGTAGAGATCGGAGAAGGCGCGCGCGGTTGCCACCCGGTTTTCCAGCGCGAAGCCAGCGCCGGAGGGAGCCTGCGTGCGATCCGCCAGAACCCACCAGTTGCCGTCCGGACCGCGCCCGATCTCGAAGGAGCAGAAATGCAGATGATGCCCGCCATAGGGCTGAAGCCCGACAACCGGCCTGAGAAACTCCGGATTGGCGGCCACCAGTGGCGGCGGCAGCAGCCCGTCGCGCACCAGCCGGCACTCGCCATAGATGTCGGAGACCACATGCTCCAGAAGCTCGGCGCGCTGCACCAGCCCTTCCGAAATCTTCGCCCATTCCTCTTCGGCGATCATCACCGGGATATGCGAAAGCGGCCAGTCGCGCTCCGACGTGCCCGGACCGCCATAGGCGCGGTAGAACACCCCGGCATCGCTCAAGTAACGGTCGGCGGTGGCGAAGCGGTCGGCAATCGACTGCTCGTCCTGACGGCCGAGATAGCCGAGAAGGTGCTGCCAGACGGGACGCACCTTGCCCTGCGGATCGATCATCTCGTCAGCAATGCCGGGCAGCGGCCGATAGCCGAGGAGCGAGTCTACCCTGCCCCCCGCCGTCGATCGCTTGTCTGCTGCAGTCCCGCCCGCCAATTCGTCCACCTTCTATCGGCCGGTATCAGGGCCGCCTGAGATCCAGCGTCATCGGGAATTCCGGATGCGGCGGATCAGCCCTGAAGAGCCACAAGCCCCCGGTATGCCCCGAAGGCAGGAAGCGCGCAAGGCGTCTCGCCTCCGCCTCATTACCATTCACAGGGAATGTCTCGTAGTTGCGACCGCCCGGATGCGCCACATGATAGACGCAACCGCCGAGCGACCGGCTCGACCACGTATCGTATATGTCGAAGGTGAGCGGCGCATTGACCGGCAGAACCGGATGGATGCCCGAGGCCGGATGCCACGCCTTGAAGCGCACGCCGGCAACCGACGTGCCGCGCTGGTCGGTCTCCCTGAGCGGAACCAGCCGACCGTTGCACGTCACCTGATAGCGATCGGGGTTGGCCGTGTCGAACTTGACCTGAAGCCGCTCGACCGAACTGTCGACATAGCGCACCGTGCCGCCGACAGCCCCCTGCTCGCCCGTGACATGCCACGGCTCCAGCGCCTGCCGGACTTCCAGCTTGTTGCCCTCATATTCCACCTCGCCGCAGAACGGGAAGCGGAATTCCAATTGCGCCGAGAACCACTCGGGCCGGAAGTCGAACCCGTTTGCCTTCAGGTCCGCCAGCACGTCGAGGAAGTCCTTCCAGACGTAATAGGGCAGCATGAAGCGGTCGGCGAGCGACGTGCCCCACCGGACGAAATTGCCCTCGATCGGGTTCTTCCAGAAGCGTGCGATCAGCGCCCGGACCAGCAATTGCTGCGCAAGGCTCATCCGCGCATTCGGCGGCATTTCGAAGCCGCGAAACTCGACCAGCCCCAGACGCCCCGTCGGGCCATCCGGGGAGAACATCTTGTCGATGCAGATTTCCGAGCGATGCGTATTGCCGGTCGAGTCGGTGAGCAGATTGCGGAACAGCCGGTCCACCAGCCAGGGCAGCGGCGGCAGGCCCTTGCCGGGCAGCGGCACCTGAGCCAAAGCGATTTCCAGTTCGTAAAGCGCATCATGCCGCGCCTCGTCGATGCGCGGCGCCTGGCTCGTAGGGCCGATGAACAGGCCCGAGAACAGATAGGACAGCGACGGATGCCGCTGCCAGTGTAGCACGAGGCTCTTCAACAGGTCCGGCCTGCGCAGGAACGGGCTGTCATTGGGGTTCGCGCCCCCAACGACGACGTGGTTGCCGCCGCCCGTGCCGGTGTGCCGGCCATCGATCATGAACTTGTCGGCGCCGAGACGCGACTGGCGCGCCTCTTCGTAAAGCGCCGTGGTGATCTCGACGCAGTCCTTCCAGTTATTGGCCGGATGCACGTTGACCTCGATGACACCCGGATCGGGCGTCACCTTCATCACGTTCAGCCGCTCGTCATGCGGCGGCGAATAGCCTTCGATATGGATCGGCAGCTTGAGATGCGCCGCCGCCCGCTCGGCAGAGGCGATGAGGTCGAGATAGTCCTCCAGCGTTTCGGTCGGCGGCATGAAAACGCACAGCCGCCCGTCGCGCGGCTCGATGGAAATCGCCGTGCGCACGCGTCCTTCGATTTCCGAGAGCGCCTGCTGCTGGATCGGTGTCGTCGCCTGATCCGGCTGCAGCGAATGTTCCGGCATCAGCCGGCCCTTGTCCTGCCGGTAGTCTGGCAGCGGCGGGCGCTGGACCGAGGGATCGGTCGGCACGATATAGGGGAATTGCGAGGCCGGGATATAGACCAGCGAGCCAAGCGGCAGGCGGAAGCCGATGGGCGAATCGCCGGGGATGAGGAAGAGGCGCCCGCGCCGCGTGCTCCACTTTTCCGAGATCCAGGTCCGGCCGGAAGCACGCGAATTCCACGCCTGCACCGGCAGCACATAGCCGGTCGGCTTGGTCAGTCCGCGCTCAAAGACGCGGGCGATGCGGCTGCGGTCTTCCGGATTTTCGAGCTTCGAATTCGACGGATCGACATTCTCGGGAAGGTTCGCCTCCTTGATCAGCCATTCGGCCGTGTCCTCGAAGGCGGGCGTGGCGAATTCCGGCTTCACGTCCAGTTCGATGGCGAGCGCTGCGGCAAACTTGCCGGCATCCTCGTGGGTGACCTTGTAGTCCTTCGCCTCCGCCGCGATGAGGTTGGGTTCATTCCAGACCGGCAGCCCGTCCTTGCGCCAGTAGAGCGAGAAGGTCCAGCGTGGCAGGCTTTCGCCGGGATACCACTTGCCCTGCCCGTAATGCAGGAAGCCGCCCGGTGCGAAGCGCTCACGCAGCTTGCGGATCAGTACATCGGCGCGGTCCCGCTTTTGTGGACCGACGGCGGCGGTGTTCCACTCGTCCGACTGGAAGTCGTCGATGGAGACGAAGGTGGGCTCACCGCCCATGGTGAGCCGCACATCGGCCTGGTCGAGATAGGCGTCCACCTTCTCGCCGAGCGCATTCAGCGCCTCCCAGCTTTCATCCGAGAAAGGCTTGGTGATGCGCGGATGCTCGGCAACGCGCATGACTTTCATGTCGAAGTCGAACTCGGTCTTCGCCTCGCCGAAATAGCCGCCGGAGATTGGCGCCGCGTTCTTGTAATGCGGCGTGGCGGCGAGCGGAATATGGCTCTCGCCGGCGAGAAGTCCCGAGGTCGGGTCAAGCCCGACCCAGCCCGCACCCGGAAGATAGACCTCCGCCCAGGCATGCAGGTCGGTGAAGTCGACATCCGTGCCGGACGGCCCGTCCAGCGCCTTCAGATCCGGCGTCAGCTGGATGAGATATCCGGAGACGAAGCGCGCGGCAAAGCCCAGATGACGCAGGATCTGCACCAGCAGCCAGCTCGAATCGCGGCACGAACCCTTCGCGAGCTTCAGCGTCTCTTCCGGCGTCTGCACACCGGGCTCCATGCGGATCGTATACTCCGTCCGGTTCTGCAGCATCGCATTGATGCCGACCACCATGTCGACGGTGCGCTGGCGCTTGCGGTCGATACCCTTGAGCAGTTCGGTCAGCAGCGGCCCCGCCGGCTCCGGCTTGATATAGATCGAGAGGTCTTCCTTGAGGTCTTCCGGATACTCGAAGGGATAGTGCTCGGCCTGCTCCTCGACGAAGAAGTCGAACGGATTGTAGACCGTCATGTCGGCAACGAGATCGACCTCGATCTTCAGCTCCGTCACCGGCTCCGGAAAGACGAAGCGGGCAAGGTAGTTGCCATAAGGATCCTGCTGGAGATTGACGAAGTGATTTTCCGGCGTGACCTTCAGCGAATGGCTGATCACCTTGGTCTTGGAATGCGAGGCCGGCTTCAGCCGGATGATCTGCGGCCCCAGGATGATGGGATTGTCGTACTTGTAATGGGTCAGGTGATAGATACTGGCTTTGATCGACATTGGCCCTCATCGCGCCGGAACAGACAATTGCCAAATCTTTAATCACGCCACCGATTTGTGCAATGGGGAATGTGCATTCGCCCTTCTAAGTCGCAATTGAACAGGCGGATGGCGCGATTGTGTCACGGAACTGTCACAACCTGATTTCCCGCAATTTCAGCCTTCGTTAACGACATATAGCTAAAAATCGATGCCGATATGCATAGCCGTATTGCTCCGGAGAGATTTCTCACCGGCGCGCTACCGCAAACGAATTGTCCGTGGCGTAACACCATCCCCGTGTCACCCACTTGAAAACGAGGCCCCATGTTCGGTTTCATCAAACGCTCGATTGCCGCCAAGCTTATTCTGGTCACCGCGGCCACGATCACATTGCTTCTGGCGCTTTCCAACTACGTCCTGATTTCGCAAACCAACGACCGCGTCAGAAGTCTGGTCATGAAGCAGGCCGGGAGCGAGGCGAGCGGCATCGCCAAGGACATCGCCGCCGATGTCGGCGAGCTCTCCAGCGCCGCCCGCACCATGGCCGGCGTCATCGGCCACACCCATGCCGGCGGTCTGCTCGACCGCAAGGGCACGATCGACATCTTGCGCGCCAATCTGGAACAGAACCCCTTCGCCTTCGGCAGCTGGTTCGCAGAGGCCCAGAATGCCTTCGACGGCAAGCAGGCCGACATGAAGGACAAGCCCGAATTCGGCGGCAACAAGACCGGCCAGTTTTCGCCCTACTGGTCGAAGGACCGCAACGGCGCGATCCAATTCAGCACGTTTGACATCGACTATGCCAAGGAATGGTACGCGCTGGCAGCCCAGAGCATGAAGGGCGCGATCACCAAGCCCTACATGGCTGATGGCACGGACGTACCCACGGTCATGAGTTCCATCGCCTATCCCGTCATTTCCAACGGCAAGCTGATCGGCGTCTCGGGCGTCGATATCTCACTCGCCTCTCTCTCGACGCGCCTCGCAGCGCTCCGCCCCTTCGACAACGGCCGCGTCATGCTCGTTTCGCAGGACGGCAAGTGGCTGGTCGGCCCCGACGCTTCCGCCATGATGAAAGACTATAACGGCGTCGCACCTGAGAAGATCAAGGCCGCCATCGCTGAAAAGGCGGTCAGCGAGCTGGACGGGATCGCGGGTGCGGATGGCGCCCATTACGATCGCCTCGTCTATCCCTTCGATCTGCCCGGCCTCAACGCCCGCTGGGTCGTCCTCGTTGACATCCCGACGGCAGTCGTCGCCACGCAGGTTCGTGAACAGACCCTTCTGATGGTCGTCGGCGGCGTGGTCGTGCTCCTCGCCGTCATCATCGGGCTCTATCTCTCCGTCCGCAGCCTCGTCCAACGCCCGATCGACGGCCTTGTCGCCGACGTTCAGCGCCTGAGCCGCGGCCAGTATGACAAGCCGGTCGCCGGCCAGGACAGCGCAGACGAGACGGGCCACGTTGCGGCAGCACTCGAAGGCTTCCGCCACAAGCTCGCCGACGCCGTACGCCTCGAAGCCGCTGCCGAAGAGCAGCGCGACGCGGCCGATGCGGCACGCCGCCAGAACGAGCAGGAGCGCCTTGCCAATGCCGCGCTCCAGCAGCAGGTGGTCACCCATCTCGGCCAAGGCCTTTCGGAACTTTCGTCTGGCAACCTCACCTATCGCCTGCCGGCCAACTTCCCGGCCGAATACGGCCAGTTGAAGAACGACTTCGATTCGGCACTTGCCAGCCTCGAGGAAACCATCCAGACGCTCCACCACTCTGTGCGCAACATCAGCGGTGGCGCCGGCGAAATCTCCAGCGCCTCATCCGATCTGTCGCTGCGCACCGAGAAGCAGGCGGCAAGCCTCGAAGAAACGGCGGCCGCTCTCGACGAGCTGACGACGCAGGTCAATTCCAGCGCCGACAATGCCGGCCGCGCCGCCCGCTCGGTCGAAGCCGCCAATGCCAATGCCGACAAGTCCGGCGAGATCGTCCACAAGGCGATTTCGGCGATGCACGGCATCGAGCAGTCCTCGCAGGACATCAACCGCATCATCGGCGTCATCGACGAGATCGCTTTCCAGACGAACCTTCTGGCGCTCAATGCCGGCGTCGAGGCCGCCCGTGCGGGCGAAGCCGGCAAGGGCTTTGCAGTCGTGGCCCAGGAAGTGCGCGAACTCGCCCAGCGTTCGGCCACCGCCGCCAAGGAGATCAAGGCACTGCTCAACGCCTCGGAAAGCCAGGTGACCGAAGGCGTCGGCCTCGTCAACAAGGCAGGTGAAGCGCTCGCCAGCATCGCGACGCAGGTTCTCCAGATCAACGGCCTGATCCAGGAAATCTCGTCTTCCTCGACCGAGCAGGCCGTGGGCTTGCGCGAAATCAACGCCGCCGTCAACCAGATGGACCAGGTGACCCAGCAGAACGCCGCGATGGTCGAAGAGGCAACCGCCGCAAGTGCAGCGCTCAATGCCGAAGTCGGCGTTCTGATGTCGCTGGTCAACCGCTTCCGCACCAGCGCGTCCTCTGCCCAAGCGGCGGCTCCGGCCCGTGCATACGGTCAGCAGCAAGCCCGTGCGCCACAGGTCCGCACGGCGCCTGCCCCGGCACGCCGGGCCCCTGCCGTTTCCGGCAACACGGCGCTGGCGTCTTCTGATTGGGAAGAATTCTGAGAACTGGCCTTTCTGGCCAGAGACAATTCGATCAGAGATGGGGCGGCGCTTTCGGGCGCCGCCTTTTCTTTTTCGCCCCTCAGGGTCTGCCGCGATAGGCGCTGCGCTCGGGGAACGGCCAGTCTTTCAGAAGCGCCATATCGGGCCGGAACACCTCCACCATCAGCGGATAGCAGGCCGCCGTATCGCTGGAATGTTCGGAACTGCAATCGCCGCCCGGGCAGGCCGACAAGCCGCCGAGCAGATCGATCTCGGCGAACATCTCGAGGAAGTCGCCGGGCCGCACCGGGCTCGCCTTCATGAAATACTGATGCGTGTCATGCGTGAAGCCGGTGCACATGAAGACGTTGAGGACGTCGTGAACATACACCTCCGCCTCCTTCATCGAGATGCCCCGAGCTTCCGACAGCGCACCGCAGAGGTTGGAATGGCAGCAATGATGATAGTCGCCGCCAGAGAGAAGTTTGTGCGTATAGGGATCGCAGCGCGTGCCGATCACGTCATGCACCCCGCCGCCGTATTCGTCGAAGCCATACCAGCCGAGCGTGTCATGGGTAATCGTCGCCATGGGACGCAGGTTCGGCAGATTGCTCCACAGCCGGTTGCCGGTCGTGACATGGGTCGCATGCAACGCCCGCGTCTTGCCGCTGAAGAAGCGCTCGTTGAGATCGTTGGCGTTCCAGAGGTTAAGGTCGCCGACCTGCGGCCCCTCCACGCTGACGATGCGAAAGAAATGACCCTTCGGCACATTGAACGCCTTGCCCTCGCGCGGCGGCACGATCACCTCGTCGATCTTCGTCAACGTCTCCCGCACGGCATTGAGCCAATCCATGTCCGGCACCGGCAGGGTTTCGACCGGGTAGCAGACCACGGGTTTGACAGCCCGGCGCGCGGCGGCATCGGCGGGCGGGGCGGGGCGGGTATCGAGAGACATGCATGGGGCTCCGGTTGATCGCAAGTCGCCACGTTGCCGCGTCCATGACCGGATAGCAAGCACATCCCGCCCTGTGACCCGCCCGATCAACAGAAGCGGTTCATCGATCGGTCAGCGTCTTCAGGAAGGCCACGAGATCAGCAATGTCCTGATCCTTGAGCGCCGGCTTGTCGCCCGCCTTTCGGTTGAAGGGCGGATCGATGACATCGATATTGCCGCGATATTCGGCCGGCATGTCGCCATAGGCCACGACCTTGCCATCCGCCCCTTTGCCATAGAAGCGCCCCGGATCGGTATTGCGTTCGGCATAGAAGCGCATGACATCTTCGAGCGAATGGAACACGCCATTGTGGAAGAAGACGCCCCGCGCCGCCGCATTGCGCAGGCTCGGCGTCTTGAACAGTCCGCAATTTTCCTTCTGCCTGGAATAGTCGTCATCGCGCATCGGCCCGCAGAGGCCGAGATCGAAATACTTCGGATCGGCGTTCGCCGGGATCGCCATATTGCGCGGTGCGCCCAGCGCCTCATACTGGAAGTCCGTGAAGAGCGGCGGCGTGCCATCCGCTGCCGGCTTGTCGGGATGGCAATCGGCGCAATTGCCCCTGTTGCGATCCTCATAGACCTTGAGGCCCCGCATTTCCTGCTCGCTGAGCGTCGCCTTGCCGGCGAGATAATCGTCATAGCGGCTGTTGAACGGGTGGAAGACCGGGTCTTCGATCTGATAGCGGGCAATGGCAAAGCCGGCCTCGCCGACCAGCGCCTGCGGGTCGTCCAGAACATTTTTGCCCGCCAGCTGCGCGATGCGATCGCCATAGCCCTTGCGCACCTTGTCGGCCAGCGTCGCGATATCGGGATTGGCCATTTCGAAGGGCGACATCAGCGGCCCCAGCGCCTGGTCCTGAAGCGTATCGACCCGCCCGTCCCAGAACATGCCGCCACGCGGCACCATATTGGCGGCGTTGTCGGTGCCGCTCTTGCCGGTCGCCGGTGGCGCAGCCCCCAATGGTCCTGCCGGACCGCCGCTCACCGCCCCGTTGGCCGCCGCCATCGGCGTCGCATCGCCCGCCTCGCTCGCCTCGTCCGCCGGACCCACCGAGAAGGTCGGCGTGAAGGAGCGATAGGTGAGCGAGGGCGTGGCGCGTATGCCGGGCTCGCTGAGGTAGGGCCCGCCGATCTGCACGGCCTGATCATTGACCGGCGCGAAGTGATGCGCCGGGTCGTGGCAGGTGGCGCAAGACATGGCCCCGCTGCCCGACAGGCTGCGGTCGAAGAACATGTCCTTGCCGAGCGCAGCCATCGCGCTCAACTGCACCGGCTGTGCAGAGGCCCCCGCTGCCGCAAGCATCACGCCTGCGGCAGCAAGGATTGCTGTGGATGCGCGGCGCATCAGCCCTTCTTCTCGCCCGTGGCCGGATCGAGCGTCAGTGTCGTGTTGGTGGCGTGCTGCCAGTCGAACATGCCGTCAATCGGATTGGCCTTGGCATCGAACGAGCCCTGACCGATGCGCTTGCCGCCGAGCCAGTTGTCTTCGATGAAGCGCGTGATGGAGGTCTGGTCGGTCAGCGTGTGGTCGACATAGTTAGCCTTGGCATAGGGCGAGATGACGAGAAGCGGCTGGCGCGTGCCATAGCCGCAACGGCCCTGCGCCGGCTTGCCGTCAACGCCATCGAGCGGCGTGCCGGTGCCGCAGGACGGGCCGTTCAGGACGTCATAGCCCTTCACCGGAATGTCGGACGGATTGACGACCTTCATCGAATGGTCATACCAGCCGTCGGAATCGTCATAGGCGATCACGATGGCCGTATCATTCCAGTATTTCGACGTCTGCAGCTCGTTGACGGTGTTGACGATGAAGGTCTGCTCGTCGATCGGGTTCGAGTAGCCGGCATGGCCATCCTGATAGGCGGATGCCTTGAGGAAGGTGACGGCGGGCAGGTTGCCGTTCTTCAGCGCAGCCTCGTAATCCTTCAGGTCATATTCATGGTTCGCCCCACCATCCTTCGACGTGCCGATGGCATCGACCGAAGACGGACGCTTGTGGTCGAAATTGGCCGTCGACTTGTAATACTGGAACGGCTGGTGATGCGGGATATAGTCGTTGACCTTGACGCCGGTCACCGTTGCAGCGGTCGCACGGCCACAGCCCGTCGAGCCGTCGGCATTCTTGGCCGTCAGGTCGAAGCCGCCCTCGAAGAAGCCCCAGGTGATCCCGGCCTCGTTCATCAGGTCGCCGATATTCTTGCCGGCCATAAGCGCGGTCGGATATTTGGGACTGGAACAGACGTCGCCGGTCGGGTCGAGGTCGGAAATGATCGTCCAGCCGCCATTGCCGTCCGGCACGATGCGGCCGCCGTCATAGGTGCCGTCCTTCTCCAGCTTGTAGCCAGCCGGCAGGATTGCGCCATTGGTCTGGCCGGAGATCAGATTGATCGCGCCGGGGGTCGAAGGGCCGAAATTGGTGGAGAAGGAATTGTCGCTCATGGCATAGTGCTGGGCATAGTTCCACAGCGCCGTGACGGTGTTGCCGTCGTAATAGCCCATGACGAGACCCTTGGACCCGAAGACGCCGGCAGCGCCCTTCGTGCCCTTGCCTGTATGCGCCGGGAAGAGATCCATCTTGCCTTCATTGAAGGCGGCCTGCTCGGCCGTGTAACCATGATCCTGGTCGGCGGTCGCGGCCTGCGAGCGGTCGAGACGGAAGGGCGCGGTGGCGTCGGCACCGTTGCCGGGATTGGTCTTGTTCGGATTATTGTCGAGAAGGCCGGCATGGGCGAGCGTGTCGATGTCGGTCGGCGTTTTTGCGTCAGCCGTGAATACCGGCTCCCCTGCCGGGTTGGCAGCCTTCGGATAGGTGCCGAAATAATGGTCGAAGGAGACGTTTTCCTGGAAGATCACGACCAGATGCTTGATCGGCGTCGCGGTCTTCGCCTCATCTGCATGCGCAATCGGGCTCTGGAAGGCAAGCAGCGCTGCGCTGCAGGCCAGCAGCCGCCGGGTATTGAGAAGGGTCATCAGTGTTTCCTTTGCCATGATGGCGAACGGATGCAGGCCCGCCTCCGGGCCCATCCGTTCGGGACTAATCGATGCCGCCCCCTCGACGACGCTGCGAGTACTAGAACCGTCGCACGACAGTTCTGTGACAGTTTTCTGAACATATTCTTTGCCCGGAAACATGAGACATTCCGCCGCAGTTTGGGGATGGTGTACGGTGGCTTGAATGTCGAGGATGCAGACGGATCGGGCGAGGCAAGGCGGTGCTCCATCCGTCTCCCCCCTTTTGGGAGAGATGGCGGCAGCCAAGGGGGGGGGCGGCAGCCGCGGTCTATCCTTGTAACTTCCCAATCGCTTGCAAAATCTACGACTTGGCCTGCGGCTAAGACCGTGATTTTGCTTTCTCCCCCACCAGGGGAAGATGGGAGGGCGCGTCAGCCCTTGAAATCCCACTGCGCCATCATATCTATCACTCACTACCCGTCATCGAAGATCGCCTGCTGCGCCAATCGGCTGCGCGTTCGCGGTTGTCCGGGTCAAAGCAAAGGGCGCTCCCCTATCCGGGTTGAGCGCCCTTTGTCATTCATGGGATATCTGAACGAAGAGCCAGATCAGTCCTTGGCGCGTTCGACGTAGGAACCGTCTTCCGTCAGGATAACGACGCGCGTGCCGGGGGTGATGTGGCCCGGAACCAGCGTGCGAACGCCGTTCGACAGGATCGCCGGCTTGTAGGAGGACGACGCCGTCTGGCCCTTGACGACAGGCTCGGTTTCCATGACTTCGAGTGTTGCGTGGCGCGGCAGTTCGAGCGCCAGCGCGCGGCCTTCGTGCACCGAGAGAATGACGCTCATGCCTTCTTCGAGATAGGCAGCGGCATCGCCAACGGACTCCTTGTCCATGACCAGCTGGTCATAGGATTCCGGGTTCATGAAGTGGAAGCCTTCATCATCGTTGTAGAGGTACGAATGCGCCGTGTCTTCGACGAAGGCGCGCTCGACCTGTTCCGTCGTCTTCCAGCGCTCCGACACCTTCACCCCGTCAACGATGCGGCGCATGTCGACCTGCGTCACCGGCGTGCCCTTGCCGGGGTGGAAGTTCTGGGCGGTCAGAACGACATAGAGCTTGCCCTCGACTTCGAGGACATTGCCCTTGCGGACCGACGAGGCGATGATCTTGACCATAAGACGTCCTTGTATCTCGATGAAACGCACCTTAAAGGACCGGAAAGGCCGGTCCGCGTTCCGAAATGCTTGATCGGGCCGCACTAACGCAATTTCAGGCAAAAGGCCAGTCCGCGCGCGAAGATTTCGCCGGACTTCGAGAGTAACCGGACGATGACCGAGAAGAGCCACGAGAAAAGCCGTTGGTGGGAGCCGCATATCCATGCCGACCGCCGGCCCCTGCTCCTCGGCCGCAATCGTCTGATGGCCGCCTTTCGGACATGGTTTGCCGAGCGCGACTTCGTCGAGGTGGAGACGGCCGCGCTTCAGATCTCGCCCGGCAACGAGGCGCATCTGCACGCCTTCAAGACAGAAGCGCTGACGATCGACGGACGGGCCCTGCCCTTCTATCTCCACACCTCGCCGGAATTCGCCGCCAAGAAGCTGCTGGCCGCCGGCGAAACGCGGCTCTGCACCTTCACCCATGTCTGGCGCAACCGCGAGCGCGGGCCGCTGCACCATCCCGAGTTCACCATGCTGGAATGGTATCGCGCGGGCGAGACCTATGATCAGCTGATGAGCGACTGCGCCGATCTTCTAAAGCTCGCCGCCAGGACCACCGGCATCGACAGATTCCGCTTTGGCGGCCACGACTGCGACCCCTTTGCCGAGCCTGAACGGCCGACGGTGGCGGAGGCGTTTCAGCGCCACGCCGAGATCGACCTGCTGGCGACGATCCATGCCGATGGCGCGACGGACCGTGAGGCGCTGGCGGCGCAAATGCGCGCGCTTGGCCTCTCCGTCTCCGATGACGACACCTGGGCCGATCTCTTCTCCAAGGTCATCGTCGGCAAGGTCGAGCCGCATCTGGGCCAGGGCCGCGCAACCATTCTCTGCGAGTATCCGGTGGCGGAAGCAGCCCTCGCCCGCCCCTGCCGTCACGATGTCCGCGTGGCCGAGCGCTTCGAGCTTTACGCCTGCGGCGTGGAACTCGCCAACGCCTTTGGCGAACTCACCGACGCCGCCGAACAGCGCCGCCGCTTCGAGATGGAAATGGCGGAGAAGGCCCGCATCTATGGCGAACGCTATCCGCTCGACGAGGATTTTCTGGACGCGCTCGCGATCATGCCCGAGGCCAGCGGCATCGCGCTCGGCTTCGATCGGCTGGCCATGCTCGCCACCGGCGCGCGCAAGATCGAGGACGTCATCTGGACGCCGGTGGCGGAGTTCGAGCCATGATCAAGGCCGGCGTTTCCCTCAACTCGCTCGATGATCTCGCCCTGGCCGGGCTCGCAGAACCCTCCCCTGCGCTTGAGGCCGTGGCCGCCCGCTATGCGGTCGCCGTGACGCCGGAAATGGCCGCGCTGATCGCCGCCGATGCGCAAGGGCCGATGGCGCGGCAATTCCTTCCCGACGCCCGCGAGCTCGAAACCCTGCCGGAGGAAAGCGCCGACCCGATCTCGGACAAGCGCTTCACACCCGTCGAGGGCGTGGTGCATCGCTATCCGGACCGGGTTCTGTTGAAGGCGGTGCATGTCTGCCCGGTCTATTGCCGCTTCTGTTTCCGCCGCGAAATGGTCGGCCCCGCAGGCGACGGGCTGCTGGCGGCGGAAAAACTGGACGCCGCGCTAAGCTATATCCGCGAGTACGCAGGCATCTGGGAAGTCATCCTCACCGGCGGCGACCCGCTTGTGCTCTCGCCCCGCCGGCTGGAGCGGCTGCTGGAACCACTGAGCCAGATCGACCATGTGAAGGTCATCCGCATCCATTCCCGCGTGCCGCTCGTCGATCCGGAACGGATTTCCGGCGAGCTGATCGCGCTGCTGAGAGCCACCGGCAAGACGGTCTATGTCGCCCTCCACGCCAACCATCCGGACGAGTTTACGGATTCGGGCCGCAGGGCCTGCGCGCGGCTCGTGGACGCCGGCATCGCCATGGTCAGCCAGTCGGTGCTTCTGAGAGGCGTCAATGACGACGCGGAAGTGCTCGCGAAGCTGATGCGCACCTTCGTCGAAAACCGCATCAAGCCCTATTACCTGCACCACCCGGATCTCGCGCCGGGCACGTCGCATTTCCGACTCACGGTCGCGGAAGGTCAGGCGCTGGTCGCATCTTTGCGGGGAAGGCTGTCCGGCCTCTGCCAGCCGCATTACGTGCTCGACATTCCGGGCGGTCATGGCAAGGCCTATGTGAATGCGGCGGAGCATGGCAGCGATGCAAGCGGGCTGACCGTCACCGATTTTCGTGGCGGGCAGCATAGGTACCCGGAATAAGGCAGGACGGTCACTCTCCCTCCCCCTTGTGGGGAGGGTTGGGGAGGGGTCTTTCTCTAGGCCTACTCAGCGGGTGCGGCTAAGTCCCACTCTGGTTGCCACCATCTCCCCCTTGAAGCGGGGGAGACGGATGGAGCACCGCCCTCGCCCCAACACTCACCCCCCAAAACGAAAACCGGCGGGTCGCCTCCAGACAACCCGCCGGCAGGAACGCGAACGTCCCGTATTTCGCTTGACAAACCGATCAGCCGAAGCGGCCGGTGATGTAATCGCTCGTGCGCTGCTGACTCGGCGCGCTGAAGAGCTTGTCGGTACTGTCGAATTCGACCAGTTCGCCGAGATACATGAAGGCGGTGTACTGCGACGTACGCGCTGCCTGCTGCATGTTATGCGTCACGATGGCGATGCAATACTGCGAACGGAGCGATTCGATCAACTCCTCAATCTTGGCGGTGGAGATCGGATCGAGCGCCGAGGCCGGCTCGTCGAGGAGCAGGACCGACGGCTTGACGGCAATCGCGCGGGCAATGCAGAGGCGCTGCTGCTGACCGCCGGAAAGGCCGAGACCCGACTGGTTGATCTTGTCCTTCACTTCGCTCCAGAGCGCCGCTTCGGTCAGCGCGGCTTCGACGCGGTCGTTCATCTCGGACTTCGAGATCTTTTCGTAGAGGCGGATACCGAAGGCGATGTTCTCATAGATCGACATCGGGAACGGCGTCGGCTTCTGGAACACCATGCCGACCTTGGCGCGCAGGTTGTTGAGGTCAACGTCCTTGGCCAGGATGTTCTTGCCGTCGAGCAGGATCTCGCCCTCGACCTTCTGGCCCGGATAGAGATCGTACATGCGGTTGAAGGTGCGCAGCAGCGTGGACTTGCCGCAACCCGACGGGCCGATGAAGGCCGTGACCGTCTTGTCGCGGATCTTCATGTTGACGTTCTTCAGGACGCGGTGGCCGTTCTGATAGGTGAAGTCGAGGTTCTTGACTTCCACCTTGACGGGCATTTCCAGATCGGCCGGGCCGAAGGAACCGCCGCGATTCTGGATGACGCTCTGGGAATTCATATCGGTCATATTCATAATTCCAATCCTATCGTTGCGTCCGCGTCACTGGCGGCGGCCGCCCATGAGGCGGGCAAGGATGTTGATGGCGAGGATCGCGACGGTGATGATCAGCGCACCGGCCCAGGCCAGCTGCTTCAGATCCTCACCCGGATCGGCGGCAAGCGTATTGATGGCGACCGGCAGCGTGGCAATCGGTCCCGTAAAGCCGCCATTCATGAACTTGGAATAGCCGGCCGTGAAGAGCAAGGGTGCCGTTTCGCCGCTGATGCGGGCGACCGCCAGCAGGATGCCGGTGAGGATACCCGTCCATGCCGAACGATAGATGACATGAGTCATCGCCTTCCAGCGCGGCGCACCGAGAGCGGCTGTCGCTTCACGCAGCGCATTGGGCACCAGAAGAAGCATGTCCTGCGTCGTGCGGTTGACGACGGGCAGCGCGATCAGCGCCAGCGCCGCAATGCCGGCGATCGCCGAATTGCCGCGCATCGGCACGACAATCGCGCCATAGACGAAAACGCCGATGATGATCGAGGGTGCGGAAAGCAGGATGTCGTTGATGAACTTGGCGACTTCCGCGAGCTTCGAGCCGTTGGCGTATTCGATGAGGTAAGTGCCGGCGAGAATGCCTATGGGGGCTGCAATCAGGATCGCGAAGAAGGTGACCAGGAAGGTGCCGTAGATCGCATTGAGCAGACCGCCGCGCGACCCTTCGGCGGGGATGCTCATCGTGAAGACGTCGAGGCTGAGCGCCGAAACACCGTGGAAAAGCAGCGTGCCGAGAATGACGGCCAGGAAGAACATGCCGAGCGCGGCTGCGATGACGGAAAGCGTCATCATCAGACGGTTGCGCCCGTAGCGCCGCGACATGATGTTCTGACGAATGGTATCTTCCATGGAGCGATCCTCAGAATGAGTCAGAGCGGCCGATCATCCACTTCGCCAGCGCAAGCACGCAAAACGACAGGATGAAGAGCAGGAGGCCAAGCGCGATCAGGCTGGAAAGCTGCAACCCGTCGGCCTCGCCGAACGTGTTGGCGATCTGCGCGGAGATCGTCGTCGAGGGCGAGATGATCGAGGACTGAAGCCGCGTCACCGAGCCGACCACGAAGGTCACGGCCATGGTTTCCCCGAGCGCGCGGCCGAGACCCAGCATGATGCCGCCGACGAGACCGCGGCGCGTATAGGGGATCAGGATGTTGCGGGCGACTTCCCATGTGGTCATGCCCATGCCGTAAGCGGACTCACGCAGCATCGGCGGAACGGTCAGGAAGACGTCGCGGGTGATGGCAGTGATGAAGGGCAGAACCATGATGGCGAGCACGAAGCTGGCCGTCAGCAGGCCGACGCCCGGTGCCGGCGGCTGGAACAGGTAGCCGATGACCGGGACCTGGCCGACGGTCGCGATCAGGAAGGGCAGAATGTAAAGCTGCATCAGCGGCACCAGCACGAAGAGACCGACAATGCCGTAGATGATGGAGGGAACGCCGGCGAGCAGCTCGATGGCCGTGCCGATCGGGCGGCGCAGCGGGCCGGGGCAGAGTTCCGTCAGGAAGATGGCGATGCCGAAGGAGAGCGGTACGGCGATCAGCATGGCGATCAGCGAGCTGATCAGCGTGCCCATGACGGCAGGGACGGCGCCATAATGATCTGTCGGTGCACTCCAGGACGTGCCCCACAGGAAGGACAGGCCGAAAGCCTGGAACGTCGGTAGCGCGTCGATGACGAGAACGACGAGAATGGCAAGCAGCATCAGGACGACCAGAGCGGCCGATGCCAGCGTCATGAAGTAGAATATGCGGTCCTGCAGCTTAAACGTTTTCGTGATGGCAGCAACGTCCACCCTCGAAAACTCAGCCCCGTTCGTCGCGTCGACCATTCTGCAACCCCTGTCCGGTCATAAAAAGCGGACAGAGATCATCTCTGTCCGCCGATTTCGCGCCGTGGCGCAGATTACTTCGCAGCGAAGTCCTTCTTCCAGGAGTCCATCACGACCTTCGTTACGTTTTCCGGAATGGCAACGTAGTTGAGCGTGGTGGCATCCTTCTGCCCCTTTTCATAGGCCCACTTGAAGAAGTCGAGAGCGCCCTGGTTCAGAGCCTTGTCGGCGGGGTCCTTGTAGAGAATGACCCAGGTCGAGGCAGCGATCGGCCAGGTGTTGTCGCCCGGCTGGTTGGTGATGATGACGTTGAAGTTCTTCGCACCCTTCCAGTCGGCGTTCGAAGCGGCAGCGGCAAACGTGTCGAGCTTCGGCTCGACAACCTTGCCAGCGGCGTTCTTCATCTTCGAGAAGCCCATCTTGTTGGCGACAACGTAGGAATACTCGACATAGGAGATCGAACCGGCGGTCTGCGCAACCGTCGTGGAAACGCCTTCAGAGCCCTTGGCGCCGAAACCGACCGGCCACTGAACGGCGGTGTCGGAACCAACCTTTTCCTTCCACTCCGGCGAAACCTTCGAGAGGTAGTTCGTGAAGTTGAAGGTCGTGCCCGAACCGTCAGCGCGGTAGACGACGGAGATCGGCGTGGAGGGCAGCTTGACGTCGGGGTTCAGCTTCTTGAGAGCAGCGTCGTCCCACTTGGTGATCTTGCCGAGGAAGATGCCGGCGAGCGTTTCGCCGTCGAAAACCAGTTCGCCCGGCTTTACGCCTTCGATGTTATACGTGACGACGATGCCGCCGGAGATCATCGGGAACTGGGCAAGGCCGTTCTTCTCAAGGTCGCCATCGCTCATCGGCTTGTCCGAAGCGCCGAAGACAACAGTCTTGGCGAGAAGCTGCTTGATACCTGCACCCGAACCGACCGACTGATAGTTGATGGTGTTGTTCGTGGCGGCCTTGTAGCCTTCAGCCCACTTGGACAGAACCGGGTTGATGAAGCTGGAGCCTGCGCCGGTGATGTCAGCGGCCAGCGAAGCGCCGGCGAGCGAAAGGCTGAGAGCGGCGGCAGCGGCGCCGACGGCGAATTTGCGGATGAAGTTCACGGCAGTTCTCCCTGTACGTGATTTGTAATTCCGAAAGCCGCTCCTCATTGCAAGGAACACGGCTGCGGGGGTTCATTAGGCTCCGGGAGTTACGCTTATGTGACACTTGTATGAAGGATATATGACAGCCCGGATCGGCACGCGGGACGAGCCGGAATAGTTACATATTATCAAATTGTTAACCATGTTTCCGGAATTGCTCCTGAAACGCCCGCGCGGGTGCGTTCTGCGACAGCGATTGTCACAGCGGCAATGCAAGCGTCGCGAGTCCGGCGCCGTGATGCACCCGGCACGGACAAGCGGACGCAAAAATGCCGGCTCCTCGCGGAACCGGCATATCAATTGACGCATCACTTCGGGCGGTTCAAGCCGCCTTCTTGATCGGGGCGACCGAAAGCTTTCGGCCGCACGGCACGAGAAGGCCGGCAGCACCCTTCAGCCAACCGTCTTCGAGTTCCAGCGCCAGGAAGCGCGCGCGCTCGAACGGGCCGGGCATCATCAGGGTCGAGGTCTTGTCGGCAAAGAAGCCGAAGCGCTCGTAATAAGGTGCGTCGCCGACAAGCAGGATTGCCCCATGGCCAAGCCGGCGGGCTTCGAAGACCGCCGCGCGCATCAGCGCCGCGCCGATGCCCTTGCCTTCATGGGCGGCATCGACGGCGAGAGGGCCGAGCAGCAGCGCGGGCAGCGGCGCTCCGCCCGGCGTGATGCCGGCATGAACGTTCCACAGGCGTACGGTGCCGATGACATGGCCGGCGCTGTCGCGGGCGACGAAAGCCAGGCCTTCGGCGGGCAGACGTCCACGGCGCAGCTTTTCGGACGACTTCTTGCGGCGGTTCGGACCCATAGCCGCATCCAACAGGCGCTCGCGCGCGACGACATCGCCGGCAGCTTCCGGCTCGATCACGAATTCAGGCGCGTTTTTCGCGCGAAGGACATCAAGAACAAGGGCCATCGTGGCCTCCCGAACTTCAATACCGCTCAATGCGGCCCGGATATTTTGGGTGAATGCCTCGCCCCGCAAAGGGCGACGGCGGCGATCCACAGGGACCGATCTGCTTCCAAACCTGTATCAATTCAGCCTGGAAACCGTTCTAGTCGCTCCTGCCTGAACGGCAGATGAAGGCTTTGTGACGGTTTCGGGGCCGGCTTGAAGCGCCCCGGGCCAGCCGGGGCGTATCGATCAGATGCAGTAAGACTTCAGCGGCTCGAAACCGTTGAAGGCGACGGCCGAATAGGTCGTCGTGTAGGCGCCCGTGCCTTCGATCAGCACCTCGTCACCGATGGTGAGCGAGAGCGGCAGCGGATACATGTTCTTTTCGTAAAGAACATCCGCCGAGTCGCAGGTCGGGCCGGCCAGCACGCAGAGGCCCATGTCGTCGGCATCGCGTGTCGTGCGGATCGGGTAGCGGATGGCTTCGTCCATCGTTTCGGCCAGACCGCCGAACTTGCCGATGTCGAGGAAGACCCAGCGATGCTCGTCATTGTCCGACTTCTTCGAGATCAGGACGACTTCCGACTTGATGACGCCCGCATTGCCGACCATGCCGCGGCCCGGCTCGATGATGGTCATCGGAATCCGGTTGCCGAAATGCTTGGACAGCGATGCGAAGATCGCCTGGCCATAGGCTTCGGCCGACGGAATGTCCTTCAGGTACTTCGTCGGGAAGCCGCCGCCCATGTTGACCATCTTCAGCTCGATGCCCTGCTTGGCCAGCGACACGAAAACGCGCTTGGCGTCGGAGAGCGCTGCGTCCCAGGCATCGACCTTGGTCATCTGCGAACCGACATGGAACGAGACGCCGAAGGATTCGAGACCGAGCTGGTGCGCATAGACGAGCACGTCAACGGCCATCTGCGGAACGCAACCGAACTTGCGCGACAGCGGCCATTCGGCGCCTTCGCCATTGGTCAGCACGCGGCAGAAGACGCGGGCGCCGGGAGCGGCGCGTGCGATCTTCTCGACTTCCTCGTGACTGTCGACGGCAAACAGGTTGACGCCCAGCGCATGAGCACGGGCAACGTCGCGTTCCTTCTTGATCGTGTTGCCATAGGAAATGCGCGCAGGCGTCGCACCGGCATCGAGCGCCATTTCGATTTCGGCGACGGACGCGCAATCGAAGTTGGAGCCCATGCCTGCGAGAAGGCGCAGGACTTCCGGAGCGGGGTTCGCCTTGACCGCATAATAGATATGGCTGTCCGGCAGGGCATGACGAAATGCCTTGAAATTGCCGGCGACGACATCGAGATCGACGACGAGGCAGGGACCTTCCGGCTGGCGGGTCTTGAAGAAGTCGAGGATGCGCTGCGAGGTCATGGCGGGTCTCCAAAAATCCAGAGTCAAATACCCATCGTCCCGGGCGATCATCACGCGGGGCGTTGGAACGGCATGGCTTCGGGAATCAGATATTCCCGAAGGACAAAGCGCGGATGACGAAAAGACCAGGAACCAGCCGGTGGAGACCCCGGAACCTGAGCGAAACGCAAACGCAAATGACGAACAAACGCTCAAGCCCGAGCGATCATTCACTTTGTCTGCCTTGGATTGGAGGGGAGAACCCGACCGCACTTCCGGCAATGAAGGTGTGCCTCTTCAGTAACCCCGGCTGTTGGAAAGCCGGCAGACACCAGAAAGGCCCGCACCGTCGTTGCTTCAAGATGTCCTCGCATTTCCCGGTTGGCCGGAATAGCGACTGGAGCGGTTAGTTCCAGGTACCTTACCGATACCCTCACCTTAGGGATTAAATCCCAGTTCGAGGGTCGGCGGACACCCACAGGCACGTGCGACTTTGGGCAACCGCGGAGATAAGAACATTCGCTGTCGTAATCAAGAGTTTTTTTGACCCTAGCCAAATTTTCCCAAATGATTGAAATGGGTCGTACGGAGGACCTATATTCCCGAAAAAATAGAGCGAGGCAAAATGGATACTCTCACGCGGATCAGGGCCTTCATCGACGTCGTGGACGCGGAGGGCTTTTCGGCCGCTGCCCGCAAGCTGGGACGTTCGAAGGCCCTCTTGTCGAAATATGTGCGCGAACTCGAGGACGAACTCGGCGCACTCCTTCTCAACCGCACGACACGGCAGTTCTCGCTGACCGAAGCCGGCAAGACCTATTACCGCTCGGCCTCCGAAATCCTGAAGGAGATTGACGAGCTCGCCGATCTGGTGCGGGAAAACAATGCCGATCTGAAGGGAAGGCTGAAGGTCTCCGTGCCGCGCACCTTCGTGGATGCCGATGTCGGCCGCTGCCTCATCGATTTCGCCAAGCTGCATCCCGACCTGTCTCTGGAGATCATGGCGGAGGATCGCTTCGTCGATCTGGTGGAAGAAGGCTTCGACCTCGCCATCCGCGTGACCAAGCTGGAAGACTCCGGCCTGATTGCCCGCAAGATCACCGATTTCGGCCTCAATATCTGCGCGACGCCGGACTTCCTGGCCAGCCACAAGGGTCTGGAGCACCCGACGGGTCTGTCCCAGGTTCCCTGCCTGATTGACTCCAACAGCCGCCGCAAGGGCGTGCTGCGCTTCTTCGAGCCGGACGGCTCGTCCTTCTCCGTGCAGGTCTCCGGCCCGATCGAGGTCAACAGCCCGACGGCGACGCTGCGCGGCGCGCTCGCCGGCCTCGGCGTGGCGCTTCTGCCCGACTTCGTCGCACGCAAGCATATTGAAAACGGAGAGCTCGTCGTGCTCTTTGCCGATTACCTGCCGAGCGATCGCGGCATCTATGCAGTCTATCCGCATCGACGCCACCTTCCGGCCAAGGTGCGCACCTTTGTCGACTTCCTGCAGGCGTGGTTTAAGAAATTGTAACTTTGCCGGTCATGCCGGTCGTGACATGGTGCCGCACAGGCTGCTTCGGGCGCGGGCTCATTTTCGTCCAGATTGAGGATCACTCAAGGCGTCGGCGAAGCAGAGGAATCCGGTTTTTTTCGCCAGGCCGGCATGACAAGATGAACAGGCAGATCAACAGGCAATCGTCCTGATGCACCGGGGGATCTGGCATGCAATTCCGACAGACGATGGTTCCATGATCCGCAAGCTTGCCCTTCTCACGACGCTGTTCGGCCTTCTCGTCCCGGCCGCAGCCTTCGCCCATCCGCACATCTTCGTGGAGGCGCGACTGGAAGTGATCGCCGGCGACGACGGCAATGTGAAGGAGCTGCGCAATGTCTGGCGCTTCGACGAAGTGTTCTCCTCGACCGTGCTTCTGGATTTCGACAAGAACAGGAACCTGAAGCTTGACCCGGACGAGCTGAAGGCCGTCGGCAAGACCGTGAAACAGTCGCTGGCCGATTTCGATTACTATACCAACATTACGCAGAACGGGAAGAAGATCGACATCGCGCCGCCCGATGTCATCAATGTCGACTACAAGGACGGCCAGCTCCTGATGTTTTTCGCCGTGAAGCCGGCAACCCCCATGCCGCTGAAGGGCGACATGACCTTCGGCGTCTGGGACCCGACGCTCTACACCTCGCTCGACTTCGCCACCGACAAGGACATTGTCGTCGAAGGCGCGGGCTTCAAGGCCTGCACCCACAAGGTCGTCCGTCCGAACCCGGACGAGGTGATCGCCCAGAACCAGAAGACACTGACGCAAGCCTTCTTCAACGACCCGATGGGAACGACCATGTCGAAGCTCTTCGCAACGCGGATCGAAGTGACATGCTGACCACGAAAAACATCCGACGCCTCGCCCTGGCGCTTGCCGCCACCGCCCTCCTTGCCCCGCTCGCGGCCCATGCCGGCTCGCCGCTTGGCATCGGCACTGCCGAACCCTCGTTCAACACGACAGGCTTTGGCGGCACGTTTCTCATGTGGGTCAACATGGAGCAGCAACGCTTCTATCGAGCCCTGACCCAGGCGCTGGTCGCCATGCGCCAGGATCCCTGGAAGCTTTGGACGCTGGTCAGCCTCTCCTTCCTCTACGGCGTCTTCCACGCAGCAGGTCCGGGACACGGCAAGGCCGTCATTTCCTCCTACATGATCGCCAACGAGATCCAGCTGAAACGCGGCATCCTGATTGCGATCATCTCCTCCTTCCTGCAGGGCATTACGGCGCTGCTCGTCGTGGGGACAGCCTATGTCGTCCTGCGCAGCACCTCGATCACGCTGACCAACGCCACCGATTTCCTCGAACAGGCCAGCTATCTTCTGGTCGCCGGCTTCGGCTTCTGGATGCTGGTGCGCAAGGTGCGCAGCCTGGTCACCAAATCGGCCCCTCGCCGCGCCAACGCGCCGGCCATGGCCGGCATGCCGGCGGGGATGCAGTTTCACGCGCATGACGACGACGCGCTGTGCGCCTGCGACCACACCACCGTCCAGCGCCTGGCACCCGCCAAATCCGGTTTCAAACTCGGCCCGGGCTCTGGCCAGCCGACCGGCTTCCTCGGCTCGGGCAAGACGAACAGGACCGCCGTCGCCGATTTCTGCGAGGAATGCGGCCACGCCCACATGCCCTCCCCGCAATCGCTCGGCGGCGAGAACTTTAGCCTCAAGGCAGCCTTTTCCGCCGTGCTGGCTGTGGGCCTGCGCCCCTGTTCCGGCGCGATCATCGTCGTGACCTTCTCGCTGCTCAACAGCCTCTATCTCGGCGGCATCCTCTCCGTCCTCGCCATGTCCATCGGCACCGCCATCACCGTCTCGGCTCTCGCCATCACCGCCGTGTCAGCCAAGGGTCTGGCCGTGAAGCTCGCAGGCGATGGCACGGTGGGCGAGAAAATCGGCACGGCGATCGAAATATTGGGCGCGGCCTTTGTGATGGCGCTGGGGATCGTGCTGTTTCTGGCGACGTTGCAGTTTGCGCATTGAGGTGAGGATTTTCGAGTCCTCAGACGACGGAAAATGCTTCACTGGCAAAGCGCCGCACGTCTCCACAGGCTGACAAAAGGTCGAGATTTGGCACCCTTTACAAGGGTATGGCGGTGTAATTCAGCTTAAAGGCGATATATACAATACGGGAATCATGTTTGCTCTATATTGGAACGCAACTTGCCCCAACGATCCCGGACACACCAGCTTGAAGACAAGTCAATAAACGAATTCAAAAGGCTACTGCCAGAACAATGGGTATGCCGGGAAAAAGGTCGCGACTATGGCGTCGACCTAGAAGTCGAAATTTTTGATGACACTGGTCAAGCAACAGGATTCTTCTTCTACGTTCAACTCAAAGCTACGGACGACGCCGAGAAATTCGACAAAGTCACGGTCAAAATAGATCGATTGAACTATCTGGCTTCATTAAACGTTCCAGCCATAATCGCGAGATATTGCGAACCCACCAATGGTTGGAAATGGATTTGGAATCATGAAGCATTTGCTCAGGTTGGGCAGGACGCACAAACCGTCAGCCTCGATGTTCCCAACGATTGGACTCAAGAGACCCCGTCAGGGATAGCAAGCTACATTAATGCACTGCGTAGAATGCAGAACGCGGATCAAAATGAAAGCGTTTTCATTGAAGTTGAAAATCACACAGCATCATTTGCGTATTTTTCCGCCTGTGAAAAGGTTCTCCGCGAATATTCGAAAATGCTTTCTTTTATAAAATTCAGAAAGGGAGATACTAAAAGCCTGAGCCTAAAAATACAGCTTAAAGATGGTTTTCTAAGAATTGATTTCGCCCATGTAGGCTATCTGGATATCAAAGTAGATGAGTATTCCTTAGAAAAAATTGCGGCAGCACTGGTTTATGGCGTGCCTGCTGTCCTTCTCAAGATGGGTCTCTCTGCACACGCCAAATCAGCCGCATTGTTCTGCCTGAGGGAAAATATACGCACGCAGCAAAAGGGTTTGGCACTTGAAGTTTGCCGAGCGTTGCTAGGCGACCCTCAGAACGCAACCGATCTAGCGATACTGAATGACGTCCACGCAGAACAGGACAATTTCTACGGCAGTTTTGTCATGTCGCTGATGGGGAGCAATGGGAATGATAACCGTGTTTCGCAGGCCCTTGAGAAATTAAACGGAGCGGCGGCAGAAGCGGCAATTGAACGAGGCCGTAATCCTTCAACTATATTCTACTCGCTAGGCAATAGCCAAGCTTCCATGGGATTGTACCGTCACGCCATCAGGTCATTCAACCGCGCGCGCAAATTTGAACCAGACTATCTCTCAAGGTTTTATTTTCTAAGTGAGTTGGGAGGCTCTCTGTTTTTTGCGAATAAATACAAGTGCGCAGTAAGAGCCTACGAGGCTGCCTTCTCGATTGAAAAGACAGCAACGGCACAGTTTCGATTAGCGGATGCTAGACTATATACCGGTTCCTTTGAGGAGGCCGCCGCTGCCTTCGAAGAAATCGAACAGACTTCCGAAGCAAGCCTGTCCGCAGAAATCAGGCTGAAAACTTACTTAACGAAATGGCTAATATGGAGCAATTTTGACGTCAAGCCGTCTGACGCGAAAAAGCTCCACACCATTATGGTTGAATCTATCGAGCGTGAGGACTTGCTCAACGCACACTGTGCTCTTTTGGCCCTAGCACTTCTAACGCCACAAATGCCGGAACCTTGGGCCGGTTTTCTCCATATCTGCTTTCTCATTTCGGAGCACGAGATGATGCTTGATGCAATGACTACAGCGTATGTTGAATGTGGGGCAGAAGCTTACAGCATTTGCAGACAAAGACTGTTGGACGCGAACCAAATCCTTGAGGAATCTACCGCAATGGAAGAGCTTGACGCGCTTTTCGCAGAAGCCCGCAGGATTGGTGAATCGCGAGCCCCGGCACCTGTCACTTTTCGAGTGATTGGTCAAAATGGACCAGAAGTGATATTTACGAAAAAATAACGCAGCGTCAACCTAACACCACAATCTTTTCAACATCGATGTTACTAAGATGAAAAATGGTGCCCGGAGGCGGATTTGAACCACCGACACGCGGATTTTCAATCCGCTGCTCTACCAACTGAGCTATCCGGGCACTTGTCGCTTGTGTGACCGGGTTTTTCAAAACCCGCCGGGTTTTCCCCGGAAGCGAGCGAGGTTATAGCATCTTGTTCGCGCGTGTCCAGCACCGACGGGAAGTTTTTTGACTGTTTTTTGAAGAAAATTCGGCTGTCCGGAAAGCGAAGCAAAATCAACGTTCAAAGTCGCGCTCGAAGCCGTCGGCCTTCTCTTCATCTTCGGAAACGGGGATGGAATAGGAGCCGTTGAGCCAGCGCGACAGGTCGACATTGCGGCAGCGGTCGGAGCAGAAGGGATAGTGTTCGCGCGCCGACGGCTGCCCGCATTCGGGGCATGGGCGCGGTTTTCTCAAAGGTTCGACTTTTGCGGTCATCGGGCCTCTCAGCCTTCCTTCCAGCCCCGGCGGATGTCGAAGCCTTCGCCATCCAGAAGCTGCAGCGTTTCGGTCAGCGGAAGCCCGACAACGCTGGTATAGGAGCCGGCGAGCTTCTGCACGAAGGAGCCTGCAATGCCTTGGATGCCATAGCCACCCGCCTTGCCGCGCCATTCGCCGCTCTGCACATAGGCATCGATTTCCGCATTGGAAAGGCGCTTGAAGCGCACCTTGGTCTCGACGATGCGGCCGCGCGTGTGGCCGGACGGCGCAATGAGCGTCACGCCGGTATAGACCCAGTGCGCACGGCCGGAGAGCAGGTTGAGGCAGGAAAAGGCATCCGCCTCGTATTCAGCCTTGGGCAGGATGCGCCGGCCAACGGCGACGACCGTATCGGCCGCCAGAACCCAGCCGCCCTTCAACTCCTCATCCGCGCGCACGACAGCGAACGCGGCCTCCGCCTTTTCACGGGCAAGGCGCTGGGCGAGCGTGCGCGGATTTTCCGAGCGCTTCGGCGTCTCGTCGATATCCATCGGCAGGAGACGGGCAGGCTCGATGCGCGCTTGCGCGAGGAGTTCGACGCGGCGCGGCGAACCAGAGGCAAGAATGAGGGCTTGTTCGGTCGCCATGGGATACGGTCGATGCGCCTGAGGCGGCGCTGCTCCGGTTTAGAGCAATTCCAGCGAAAGTGGGAACCGGTTTCGCGTCCGGAATTGCGTTGAAAAAACAAATAGGGCGTTTCGCCAGAAACGCTCTATCTGAAACGGTAGGTGATACGGCCCTTGGAGAGGTCGTAAGGCGTCATTTCGACGAGAACCTTGTCGCCGGCCAGAACGCGGATGCGATTCTTGCGCATGCGGCCCGCGGTGTGGGCGATGATTTCATGTTCGTTTTCCAGCTTCACGCGGAAGGTCGCGTTGGGCAGGAGTTCGGTCACGATTCCCGGGAATTCGAGAACTTCTTCTTTTGCCATTCAGACAGGTCTTTCCTAAGCGTCGGGCGAAAAAGTGGGTACCGGTTTTTCGCTAACCCGACGCGACAAGCGATAAACTGGAGCATCGGGCGATAGCAGTCTATCGCCCGAGGCTCCAGAGGTTTATGGGCCGGGGCGGAGGGCGCCGGCGAAAATTTTGCGGAAACTACACAATGCGTGGGCCTTTGTGAACCTCTGACATGCCGAAAAGGGCAGCATGTTGCAAAAAACGTTCATATTCCAAGCAGGTTCAGGCGAGCCGCTTCTCAATGAGCGTCTTCAGATGATCCCGCACCTCGCGATAGGCAGCCAATATCTGCTCGCGTGTGCCGCGCGCCACGCTCGGGTCCGGCGTCGGCCAGTATTTGACATCGACGGAGAGCGAGCGGGTCAACTCGAGTGCCGCGTGATGCGCTTCCGGCGCCAGCGTGACGATGAGGTCGAAATAATCGTCCTCCAACTCGTCCAGCGTCTGCGGTTGATGGCGGCCGATGGAGAGGCCGACTTCGTCCAGCACGACATCGACGAAGGGGTCGCGTTCGCCCGTGCGCACGCCGGCGGATGCGATATAGGTTCCCTTGGGCAGCATGGATTTCGCCAGCGCCTCGGCCATCGGCGAGCGGATGGCATTCATGCCGCACATGAACAGGATGGCGCCCGGCCGTTTCTCCGTGCTTCCGCTGGCGGCCTCCTCCTCCATGGGCTCAACCGCGCCAGTAGAGCACGCAGACCAGCGTGAAGAGCCGCCGCGCCGTATCGAAATCGATCCTGATCTTGCCGGACAGCCGGTCCATCAGCGTCTGCGAGCCCTCGTTATGGATGCCACGCCGGCCCATGTCTATGGCCTCGATCTGGCTGGGCGTGGACGAGCGGATCGCCTGGTAATAGCTGTCGCAAATCATGAAGTAATCCTTGATGATCCGCCTGAACGGCGTCAGCGACAGGATATGCGTCGCCACCGGCTCGTCGCCCTCCGTCTTGATGGTGAAGACGAGGCGCTGTTCGACCAGCGACAGATAGAGCTTGTAGGGACCCTTCTCGTGGCCCTCGGGCGCGAAGGAATTGTCCTCCAGCAGGTCGAAGATGGCGACCGCACGCTCATGCTCCACATCGGGCGTCGAACGGCCGATCGTCTCGTCCAGAACGACATCGCAGAGCCTTTGCGTGGCTTTGTTCGCCATCTCAGCTCCCGAGGTTGAGGCGGATGCCGACCGAGCGGGCATGGGCATCCAACCCTTCGGACTTGGCGAGCGCAATGGCCGAGGGTCCCAGCGCGCGAAGCTGATCGGGCCCGAGGCGGAGGATCGACGTGCGCTTTACATATTCCAGCACGGAAAGCCCAGACGAGAAGCGTGCCGAACGCGCCGTCGGAAGAACGTGGTTGGAGCCGCCGACATAATCGCCGATGACTTCCGGCGTGTGGCGGCCGACGAAGATCGCACCGGCATTGCGGATGCCCGCCATCAGCGCATCGGGATCGGCCACGGCCAGTTCCAGATGTTCGGCGGCGATGCGATTGGCCAGCGGCACGGCGCGCTCCAGCGCCGGCACGATGATCACCGCACCATAGTCGCGCCAGCTGGCGGCGGCGGTGTCGGCGCGCGGGAGCAGGCGAAGCTGGCGCTCCACCGCATCGCTGACCGACTTGGCAAAAGCCGCATCGTCGGAAATCAGGATCGCCTGCGCGGCCGGGTCATGTTCGGCCTGGGCGAGAAGATCGGCGGCGATCCAGTCCGGATCGTTGTCCTTGTCGGCAATGGCCAGCACTTCGGACGGCCCGGCGATCATGTCGATGCCGACCGTGCCGAAGACTTCGCGCTTGGCGGCGGCCACATAGGCATTGCCCGGCCCGACGATCTTGGCAACCGGCGCGATCGTCTCGGTGCCATAGGCAAGGGCTGCGACAGCCTGGGCGCCGCCGATGCGGTAGATCTCGTCCACGCCGGCAATGCGGGCGGCGGCCAGCACCGTCGGGTTGATCTTGCCGCGCATGGCCGGCACGACCATGACGACGCGCGGCACACCGGCAACCTTCGCCGGCAGCGCATTCATCAGAACCGAACTCGGATAGCTCGCCGAACCGCCGGGGACATAGAGCCCGACCGCCTCGATCGCTGTCCAGCGCGAGCCGAGCCCGACGCCGATATCGTCTTCATAGATATCATCCTTCGGCATCTGCCGGGCATGGTGCTTGGTGATGCGGGCAGCGGCGAGGTGCAGCGCATCCAGCACTTCTGGATCGACCTGAGCAAGCGCGTCCTCGATCTCCTCGGTCGTCACGCGCATCGGCGTTTCGGCAAAATCGAGCTGGTCGAAGCGCAACGTGTAGTCGGCCAGCGCCGCATCACCGCGGGCGCGCACATCGGCTATGATTTCGCGCACCGTCTGCCCGACATCTTCCGACACTTCACGCTTCGTCGTCAGGAAAGCGGCGAATTTCGCTTCGAAATCCGCCTCGCTCCAGTCAAGCCAAATTGCCAATGCCCCATTCCCTTTCGACGTCCCGCCCCTGGGAGGGGCGGCTAGATCAAAACCCGCGATCAGGCATCAACGCGATGCTGCGGCTTCGATTTCGTTTCCCACGCGCCGCCGACATCGGCAAGCTGTGCTTCGATACATTCCACATCCAGCCGCACGACGCCGCCGCCGGCCAGAACCAGCTCGATCACGCCTTCCGGCCCCTCGCCCTGCTTTTCGAAGCGGATGGCCAGCAAGTCAAGCACCGCATCCTTGTTCTTGCGGTCGACGCCGGCAGATTTGACACCACTGACCCGCTTGAACACCAGCGCCGCCTTGCGCCGCTCCAGCGGCCGGCCCTTTTCCGAGGCCGTTTCCCAGACGAAGCGATTGGCCGTCAGGGAAAATTGCTTCATCCGGGCATCGAAGGCGCATTCCGCCACCTTGAAAACCGAATCCTGCATATGGGCCGATACGATGTCGAGATCTTCCTCATCCAGCGCCAGCAGTTTCAAACCACTCATAGTCTCACCTTTGCGTCTTGCGCGCCGCCCGTACGCATCATTGCTCCCGGGCAGCGATCCTTTACACGCAGATAAGAAGCGATAGCCCGCCGCGCAACCGCGAGCAAGCCGGGGGCATAACGTCAATCGCTGATGCGCTCGACAATGGCGCCGCAACGGGTCAGCTTTTCTTCCAGCCGCTCGAAGCCTCGGTCGAGATGGTAGACGCGCGAGACGATCGTCTCGCCTTCGGCCGCCAGACCGGCAATGACCAGCGACACCGAGGCGCGAAGGTCGGTCGCCATGACCTGTGCGCCCTTCAGCCTCGACACGCCCTCGACACGGGCCGTCTGGCCGTTGAGCGAGATCTTGGCGCCAAGACGAGCCAGCTCCTGCACATGCATGAAGCGATTTTCGAAGATCGTCTCGGTGATGTGCGAAATCCCGGTGGAGCGGGTCATCAGGCCCATGAACTGCGCCTGCAGGTCGGTCGGGAAGCCCGGATAGGGGTCGGTGACGACATCGACCGGCTTGATCGCATCGCCATGGCCGATCACGCGGATACCGTTCGGCACTGCGATGACTTCCGCGCCCGCACGGCGGATCGCTTCAACAGCCGTGTCGAGTAGATCGACGCTCGTGCCGTCCAGCGTCACGTCGCCGCCGGCCATGGCCGCTGCCATGGCGTAGGTGCCGGTCTCGATCCGGTCGGGCAGCACGCGGTGGCGCGCGCCGGAGAGCGACTTGACGCCCTCGATGGTGATCGTGGACGTGCCGGCACCCGAGATCTTCGCGCCCATGGCATTCAGGCAATTGGCGAGGTCGACGATTTCCGGCTCGCGCGCGGCATTGCCAATGACGGTCGTGCCGTTCGCCAGCGCCGCCGCCATGATGAGAACATGGGTTGCGCCGACCGAGACCTTGGGGAAGGTGTAGCGCGTGCCGACGAGGCCGCCCTTCGGCGCCTTGGCATTGATATAGCCGCCGTCGATTTCCATCTCCGCGCCGAGCGCCGTCAGACCCTCGATGAACAGATCGACCGGACGCGTGCCGATGGCGCAGCCGCCCGGCAGCGAAACGCGGGCACGCCCTTCGCGGGCGAGCAACGGCCCGATGACCCAGAAGGAGGCGCGCATCTTGGAGACGAGCTCATAAGGCGCGGTCGTGTCCGCAATGGTGCGGCAGGTGAAATGAATGGTGCGGGAATAGGACCCGTCCTGATGCTCGCGGCGGCCGTTCACGGCAATGTCGACGCCGTGGTTGCCGAGAATGCGCAGGAGCTGCTCGACATCCGCCAGATGCGGCACGTTTTCCAGCGTCAGCGTATCGCTGGTGAGCAGCGAGGCGATCATCAACGGCAGGGCGGCATTCTTCGCGCCGGAAATGGGAATGATGCCGTTCAGCGGCTTGCCGCCGACAATGCGAATGCGATCCATGGATGTATCTCTTTCAGGCGTCCGGATGACGCCGGTGTGTCAGATGTGACGGTCCCCATAACCCAAAGGCGCAGCGCCTTCAAGAAAGGCCGAAAATATGGCCCCCTCGGCCAGTCGGACGCATGGTTTCCACCGCGAATGCGGATGATTTAGGGCAGCGGTCCTGCCGTTTCGAGAGTGACGACGCTCCAGTAGGGAGATTTGCGGCTCAAAGCCCGGAAGCCCCGCGAATCGCCGGCAGCGTGCCCGGCGAAACCTCGCGCGCAATCCGCAGAACGGCCCGCGTCGCGGCCAGCTCCCTCATTGATCCCCGGAATCGGAAGGCCCCGCGCCCGGCAAACCCTCGTCCCGCTCATCCGCCTCGCCCTCGCGCCTCGCCCGCGATTGCACCTTGCGCCGCATGAGATTGGCCCGAAGCGCGCCGGCCAGCCGCTTCTTCTCCGCTTCCTTCTCGCGCCGCAACGCCTCCTTGGCGCGCTTGCGCGATTCCCCATCGCGAACGTCGTCAAGCTTCTCGCCCTTGTCGCCTGTCTCGTCTGCGCCGGACGTCATCGCCCCGCCCCCGTCTCACGTCGTTGAAAATGAAGGAAAGCCCATAGCGCAGAACGCGTTGCCGCGAAAGCTCGCAGAACTTCTGAAAAAACTTGAACACCAGCGCTTGCGCCGCCGGAGAACATGTGGCAATAGGCACCCCGCTTCACCCGACACGCCAACGCGTCGTTCCGGGTTCGGATGCTGCGGTAGCTCAGTGGTAGAGCACACCCTTGGTAAGGGTGAGGTCGAGAGTTCAATCCTCTCTCGCAGCACCAGTTTTATTTCTCGCAGCGTCAAGCGTATTTAAGGTCGTCGGGCAGAAGCCGTGTCAGCTATAGGCCTCGAAAAGCAAATCACAGTCTTTGAACTGTGGAGGTCTCGCTGGGTCGATAGGGACTAGCTCAACCCTCTCTTTATCCCAAAATTTCTTAAATTCGCGGTGCACCGCGTCCACCTGCAAGTTTGATTTGGCGGACACGTGCTGAGATCCGCTGTGATCATCAACGTCCATGACGCCAATAACGTATAGGGCGGCATCTCTGCCCATGAACCACATCTCATGCCGCACATTCTCGTTGCGCAGGGCCTCCGAAACCTCGTCGAGGTGCTGTTTCATGAAGCTCGCCCATGCTCGCACTCTCGGCTCGTCGCAGGTCAAGCCAATCTTCATAGCTCGATAGTTCATTGTATCTCGCCCATGCAACCACGCGACCTCTTCAAACAGAGAGGCCAACAGATTTGCAAATCGTCAACGGCGCCAAAGGGTCGAGACTAGTCCGCTCACCGCTTCTGAAACCACGCCCTCACCCAGAACACCCCGAAAAACGCCGCGATTACCGCCACGCCCACAATCACCGCCAGCACCGGCGAAAACCCGCCGATCCAGAGCACGATGTTGGGCATGAAATAGAGCGCCAGCCCCGCGACGAGGAGAAAGATCCCGGCGGCGATGGCGGATTGGCGGTTGTCGTTTTCGCCCGCCATGTCAGATGTCCTCGGCGAGATCGGAGCGGATCTGCTGGAGCGACCGGATCTGCTGGCCGTGGGGGTCGAAATTGTCTGTGGCGAGCCACGTCTCGAACGCTTCGTTGAGCGCCGGCCATTCAGCGTCGATCATCGAATACCAGGCGGTATCGCGGTTCTTGCCGCGCGAGATGATGTGCTGGCGGAAGACGCCCTCGAACTGGAAACCGTAGCGTTCGGCCGCGCGCTTGCTGGCGGCATTGCCGTTGTGACACTTCCACTCATAGCGGCGATAGCCGAGATCCTCGAAGACATGCTTGGCCATCAGATAATGCGCCTCGGTCGAAAGCCGCGTCCCGGCCATCGCCTTTCCATGCGCCACGCCGCCCACTTCCACGACGCCATTGGCCGGGTCGGCGCGCATGTAGTTCGCCATGCCGACGACCCGCTGCGAGACATTGTCCACGAAGACTTCGGTCAGCCAGCCGGCTTTTTTAACAGCATCCAGCCAGTCCATGAATTCGGCCGCCGAATGAAAGTCCGGTGCGGCAAAATAGGCGAGCAAGTCGTTGATTTCGTCTGCCCCGCCGAGTGCGGCAAACAGCGCCTCTCCGTGCTCTTCGCGCTTGTAGGGAAGGATGGTGACGTAGCGTCCGACAAGCGTCACGGGAGCAGGTGCGGGACGCGGGGTCCAGTGTTCAAGGTCGATCATTTCAAGCCTGACTTCATGCGGCATGCTGAATTTGAATAGCAATGGAGCATAACCGGAAGTCCCGCACAATCGATTTCTCGCACCGAAATACAGGGCCCAAACAACGCCTGCGCGCGATATCCCAAGCTCTACACCTTCATATTATCAATTTATTCACACAGAAAAGCCTTAATTCACTTTTGCTGAAAAATGCTCAACTCGACCGGAGCGGATAATCTAGATGAAGATACTCTCACGCTATGGGCTTGTCCCGACGATGACCGCCGTCGTCGTCGCCATCGTGCTGCTGTCAATTTCTCTTGTCGGCTATGTCACAGCGACCACTGTCAACGATCGCATTCGCGAGGAGGCGATCACAGGGCAGGACCGCAGCCTCAGGATCGCCGCACAGATCGTCGGCACCCAATTTCCTGACGCGAAAGTGAGCTACGATAGCAATGGCAATGTCGACAAGGTGGTGATGAAGGACATTCCTTCGCGATTTGAAAGCCACGAGATGATCGACACTGTTGGACGCATTTCCGGAGAGACCGCGACGATCTTCCGTTGGGATGACAAGACGAAGGACTTCTGGCGCATGACGACGAACATCGTCAAGCCGGACGGCAAGCGGGCCGTCGGTACGCAACTTGGCGAGAAGAGTGCAGCCTATCCTTTCGTCGTTGCAGGCAAGACCTATCGCGGCGCGGCGGTGATCCTTGGCAACGACTATTACACGATCTATCAGCCGATCGTGTCTGAAAACGGTAATGTGATTGGCATCCTCTATGCGGGTGTCAAGGCCGCCAAGATCAACCAGATTTCCACGACCATCCTGTATCGGGTCGCTGCTGCAGCTCTCGTGGCGCTACTGCTGGCTGCAGGCGCAACAGTGCTGATGTCGAGCAACATCCTTGGCGGGCTGAAGCGGTTGACCGCGAAGGCCCGCGCGATGACGGAGGGCAATCTGGACGCTGACGTTCCGAACCTCACCCTGCGCAACGAGATCGGCGAACTCTCACGTGCCGTCAACCGCTTCCGAGAAAACGCGCTCACTGCGCAGCGGACAGAAGAAGAAGCGGCCCGGCTGCGCGAAACGAACCGCGAAGAACGCCTCGCACGCGAGGCCTCGCGCAATGCGGACATGGAAGAGATCAAGTCATCCGTTCACAGTCTCGCCGGGGGTATTGCGAAGCTCGCCCAAGGCGATCTGACAATCAACATCTCAACGCGTTTCCATGCGGAACTTGAGCCTCTGCGCAATAATTTCAATCAAGCCGTGGAACGCCTGCGCGAGACGCTTGGCCAGATCTCGGCAAACATTCATTCGATCGATGACAGCGCAGGCGAAATGCGCTCTGCGTCCGACAGCCTGGCCTCCCGGACGGAACAACAGGCCGCTTCGCTGGAACAGACCTCCGCCGCGCTGGATGAAATAACCACGACCATCCGCAACGCCTCCGAGAAGGCGAACGAGGCAGCCCGGCTGGTCAGCGCCGCCAAGCAGAATTCGGAAGCTTCCAGCCTGGTTGTCGGTGACGCAATCTCCGCGATGGGGCGCATCGAGGTGGCCTCCACCGAAATCTCGAGCATCATCAACGTCATCGACGAAATAGCCTTCCAGACCAACCTGCTGGCGTTGAATGCAGGCGTTGAAGCCGCCCGCGCCGGCGAAGCCGGAAAGGGCTTTGCGGTCGTGGCCCAGGAAGTGCGCGAACTGGCACAGCGCTCAGCCGCGGCAGCCAAGGACATCAAGGGCCTGATTCAGAAATCTGGCGATGAAGTGAATGCCGGCGTCACACTGGTGCGCAAGACGGGCGATGCACTAAAGGGTATTGCCGACCAGGTTGCCAGCATCAACGAATACATCTCGGTCATCGCGACAAGCGCCAAAGAGCAGTCGACTGGGCTGGGCGAAATCAACCATGCCGTAACCCGCATGGATCAGATGACGCAGCAGAATGCGGCCATGGTCGAAGAGACCGCAGCTCTCACGCATCGGCTCGCCGGAGATGCCCGCAATCTCGCCGACATCATCGCCGCATTCAATTTGCAGGAAAGCAGGCAAGCTAAAGCGGCTTAGTGGCGACGGGAGTCGTCGCCTCAACTCACGAAGACCTTGAAAAGCGCCGGAAACCCCGGCGCTTTTCCGTATCAGGCCTTTGCCGCCGTCACCGCAACGTCGATATGATCGACAAGCGCATCCGGCAATTCCAGCCTTCCGGCGAGCAGATCGAGATAGCCGCGCTCGGCGCGCGTATCGGGCTCGATCGCCAGCCGCGAAGCGGTGTAAAGCTCCACCTTCTGCTCCTCGGTCTGAGCGGCCATGATCAGGCTGTCGAGATCGGCAGGGCGGGAAAGCTCGCTTTCAAGAAAGACTTCCGCATCGGGGTCCAGTCCGGCGGCGGAAATCTTGCCGATGATGCGACCGCGCTCCACGTCATCGATATGCCCGTCGGCGCGCGCGGCGGAAATCATCGCGCGCACCAGAACAAGCGCAAAGGCCTCATCATTGGTCTCGGAGTCCGGATGGAAGGGCGATTGCGGCGGCGGCAGCGCCAGCGGGCTGTCGGATGTCAGTTGCGGGGTTGCCTGCTCCGGCGACTTGCCGGCCTGGTAATTCTTGTAGGCCTGATAGCCAAGCCCGGCGATGGCGGCGAGCCCGCCGACCTTCAGCGCGGAGGTCGAAAGCTTGCGCCCGGTCTTGGTGCCGAGCAGCAGGCCGGCAATCGCGCCGGCAGCAAGCGGGTTGCGCCGCGCCATGTCCAGCGCGCTCCCGGCAGAGCCGCTGACCGACTTGCCCGTTCCCGGCACCTGGCTCCCGAGAAATTGTTCCAGCAGTTTCTTGGCGTCAAACATTGAGAATCTCCGTCTCGTATCGGGACGGAGATAGGTGCCGCAGTGCGACTTTTCAAATCCGGCTCAAGATCAGCCGCGAAGAGCGCAGGCTTCCGCCGCGAGCTTGGTGATACCCGCCCAGTCGCCGGCAGCGACCAGTTCCTTCGGCGCAACCCAGGAACCGCCAACGCAGACGATGTTCGGCAGGCTGAGGTAATCCTTCGCATTCTTCAGCGAAATGCCGCCCGTCGGGCAGAACAGCGTGCCGGCAAAGGGCGAGGAGAGCGACTTGATGTAATTGGCCCCGCCTGCCTGTTCGGCGGGGAAGAATTTCAGCACATCATAGCCCTCTTCCTTCAGCGCCATGATCTCGCTGGAGGTGACGGCACCGGGAAGAAGCGGAATGTCGCTGTCGCGCGCCGCATGGAGAAGACCGCGCGTCGAGCCGGGGCTGACAATGAATTGCGAGCCGGCAGCAACCGCCTGTTCGAAATGCTTCGCATTGAGGATCGTGCCGGCGCCGGCCACGGCACCCTCGACCTCGTTGGCGACGGCCTTGATCGCGTCCAGCGCTGCGGCCGTGCGCATGGTGATCTCGATGGCCTTCAGCCCGCCGGCAACGAGCGCGCGCGCCAGCGGCACGGCATGCGCCACATCCTCGATGATCAGAACCGGCACGACCGGCTGGAGCTTCAGGACCGAAAGCAGCTTTTCCGTCTTCGCCGACATGATGATCGCCTCATTTAAACCGATTGAAGTTGCAGATCTAGTTAGCGAATGTGGGCCGTTCTGTCGAGGCCCTTTGCGCTGCATCAATGCGCATCGGGCAAGACCGGGATAGCCTCGCCGACATATATTGAGCAGGGAGGCTTGAGCTTTACCAGTGCGTTAGCCTATAACAAGGGCGACCGCGACAGGTGAAAAGGATACTGATCGTATGGCCAAGGAAATCGAGCGCAAGTTTCTGGTACGCAACGATCGCTGGAAGGCCGAGGCCGACAAGGGCTCTCGTATCCGCCAAGCTTACATCCTTGCCATGGACGGCCGCAACATGCGGGTGCGGGTGCGCGACAATCGCAAGGCGACATTGACGATCAAGGCCGGCGGTCACGGAATGACCCGCGACGAATTTGAGTTCGACGTGCCGGTGGACGAGGCGCTTCCGCTCTTCCAGCTCAAGCTGGGCAATCTGATCGAGAAGACGCGCTACAAGGTGAAGGTCGCCAAGCATGTCTGGGAGATCGATGTCTATTCGGGCGCGCTGGAGGGATTGATCGTCGCCGAAGTCGAGATGAAATCGGAAAAGGAATCTCCGCAGATCCCCGAGTGGATCGGCTCGGAACTCACCGGCAATCCCGCCTATTCCAACCAGGCGCTGGCGCTTTCGGGCCTGCCGGCCAATTCCTATGCCGAAGCTTGATCCCGCAAAACCTCTCTCCCGCTCCGTACCGGAGCTTGCCCGCGTCCATCTCGACGCCGCCATCGAGCAGCTTGACGAACAGCGCAACGGCATCGAAACGGCGGTCCATCAGGCGCGCAAGCATCTCAAGCGCGTCCGCGCCCTCATCCGCCTCGTCGAGCATACCGATCCCAAACACATGAAGCCGATTCGCCGGGCGTTGTCGGACGCGGCCCGCGGCCTGAGCGAAGTGCGTGACGCAACCGCGTTGGTGGAATGCGCCAGCGGGCTTGCAAGCTACCTTGAGGGCCGCAATGCCGGCGATATGGCGCATCCGCTGAAGGAGGCTGTCGAACGACGGCGCGACCTTCTGGCGCTGGAAGCCCCCTCGCTGACCCGCCTCACCAATCCGGTGATCGCCGCATGCCGTAAGGCCGCGAAGGATATCGAGAAAGCCTCATTCGGCAGCCATGGCGATGCCGCTGAAACGCTGGCGGAGGGGCGTAGCCGTAATCATCGCAAAGCCCGCGCCACGCTGGAGGTCTGTCACCATGGCGGCCATCCAGAGGCGTTTCACGATCTGCGCAAATGCGCCCAGACCACCGTTTTCCAGGCGACGTTCCTATCGGCAGCATGGCCTTTCGCCATGGCTGCGGAGAGCGCGGAGGCCAAATCGCTGACCGATCTTCTCGGCCACGAGCACGACCTGGAAGTGCTCAACATCCTGCTCCACTCGGAGCCGCACCTCTTCGGCGCGATTGCAAACCGCGACCGCTTGGCGGAACTGATCATGGAGCGGCGGGCAGCCCTTCGGCATGACGCGATGCAGATTGCCACCCGCCTCTATCCCGATGGCGCCAAGCAGGAGATGAGGCGCTTCGCCGCTCTCTGGAAGCTTGCAGCGGCAAAAAAGTGAGAAATGCTTGACGATTGTCAGCCCTGCCCAACAATCCGGCTACGCGAAACAATTGAGTTTTCCGGCAGACGGGAGTATTTCCGCGCCATGACCGACATCACAGACCAAAAAGCCGAAGCCGACGGTGCCTTTACCGTTGCCGCCCTTTATCACTTCGCCGCCTTCCCGGATTACAAGTCGTTCCGGGAGCCGCTCCTGGAAGCCTGCCGCGCCAACGATATCTGCGGCTCGCTGCTGATCGCCCGCGAGGGCATTAATGGCACGATCGCAGGCCCCGCTGAAGGCATCGCCAATATCCTCGCCTTCATCCGGTCGCGTCCTGAGTTCCGCAATCTGGAACACAAGGAAAGCCACGCGTCCAAGAAGCCTTTTCTCCGCATGAAGGTGCGGCTGAAGAAGGAAATCGTGACGATGGGCGTCGAGGATATCGACCCCACGCAGATCGTCGGCACCTATGTGGACGCGAAGGACTGGAACGCGCTGATCTCCGATCCGGAAACCATCGTCATCGATACGCGCAACGATTACGAGACCGCCATAGGCATCTTCAAGGGCGCGATCGATCCGAACATCAAGACATTTCGGGAGTTCCCGGACTGGGTGCGCAACAATCCCGGCCTGCACAACAAGCCGAAGATCGCCATGTATTGCACCGGCGGCATTCGCTGCGAAAAGTCGACCGCCTTCATGAAGCAGCTCGGCTTTGACGAGGTCTATCACCTGAAGGGCGGCATCCTCAAATATCTGGAGAATGTGCCCGCCGAGGAAAGCCTTTGGGAGGGCGATTGCTTCGTCTTTGATGAGCGCGTCGGCGTCGGCCACGGGCTGGAAGAAGGCGAATACAAGCTCTGCCGCGCCTGCCGCTTCCCGCTGAAGGCCGAGGACATGACATCCCCGCTCTTCGAGGAGGGCGTCTCCTGCCCCCATTGCTATAACGACCGCACGGAGGAAGACCGCGAGCGCTTCCGCCAGCGCCAGCTTCAGATGAAGCTCGCGAAGAAGCGCGGCGAGAAGCATCTCGCCCCGCAAGGGTGAGCAGTCTCAGGTACGAAAAAACCGCCCGCACCTTTCGGCGCGAGCGGGCTCTCGGGGGTCATCGAGAAATCAGGCGACCTTGGAGATGAACTCGCCCTTCGGACGACGAACCTTCTTCAGGTTGACCAGCCAGTCGGCATCCGCCTGGCGATAGCCGAGCGGCAGAAGCGTGACGGAACGCAGGCCGCGCGCCTTGAGACCGAGGATTTCGTCAACCTTGGCCGGATCGAAGCCTTCCATCGGGGTGGCGTCAACGCCTTCAAAGGCGGCGGCCGTGATGGCAAGACCGAAGCCGATATAGGCCTGGCGGGCGGCGTGCTCGAAATTCACCTGTGCGTCGCGCGGCGGGTAGAGACCGAGCAGCATCTTGCGGTAGTTTTCCCAGCCTTCGTTGGTGAAACCGCGTTCTGCGTTCACCTGATCGAAAACCTTGTTGATGCGCTCTTCCGTGTATGTGTCCCAGGCGGCGAAGACGAGGAGGTGTGAGCCTTCGGTGATCTGCGCCTGACCATTTGCGGCGTCGCGGATTTTGGCGCGAACGTCCGGGTTGGTCACGACGATGATCTCATAGGGCTGCAGGCCGCTGGACGTGGGAGCAAGGTGAGCCGCCTCGAGAATGCGCTCAACCTTGTCCTCGGGAACAGCCTTCGCGGGGTCCATCTTCTTGGTGGCATAACGCCAGTTCAGTTTGTCGATCAGCATAAGTGTGCCTTCATGTTGCAATTCTCCGCCGGATGCGCCATGGGGAGGCATGACCTCGGCGGGAAGGTTGGTAATTATTCGTAACCATGCCTACATATGTAACTTGAAAATTCCTGCAAGTAGGCACAAATTGAATACCATGTCACACCAAGAGAACGATGGCTGCCGTAGCTACGATCCGTCCAAATGTCCCACGGTCAGTGAAATGCTGTCCCGTCTGGGGGACAAATGGAGCGTGCTGATCATCATGATGCTGCGCGAGGGGCCAAAGCGCTTCAGCGAATTGAAGCGCGAAGTGGTCGGCATCTCGCAGCGCATGCTGACGCTCACGCTGAGAGCCTTGGAACGCGACGGCGTGGTTCGCCGCACGGTCTTCAACACCGTTCCGCCGAGCGTGGAATATGAGCTGACCACTCTTGGCCAATCCTTTGCCGAACCCATCGTTGCGCTTGGCAACTGGGTCTTCAGCAATCACACGCTGATCCAGCAGGCTCGCGCCGAGTTCGATGCCCGTACCCAGGATGCTCGCGCCGGGCAGAAACTGGTGAGGATCGCGTGAAACGCGTCAGGCGGCCGTCGTCGTCCAGCCGGTTTTCTCCAGCATGCGGGAAATTTCCTGCGCGCTGACGGGCTTGGAGAAGAAGAAGCCCTGCAATTCGTCGCAACCGCAGTCCGAGACGTAATCGGCTTGCGCCTGCGTTTCGATCCCCTCCGCCGTCACGGGAATGTCGAATGAGGAGGCGAGCGCGACAGTCGCCTTCAGGAGATCGCCGGCTTTCGGCGTCTTGCCCAGGGCATTGATCAGAGAGCGGTCAATCTTCAGCCGATCAAATCCGAATTCCCGCAGATAGCCCACGCTCGAAAAGCCCGAGCCGAAATCGTCGAGGGCAATCCGGAATCCATTTCGCTGCAACTGCGCCATGGATTGCTTGGCGCGATCGGGATTGCGGACAAAGAACCCCTCGGTGAGCTCCAGGATCACCCGCTCGGCCGGGAACCGCGACTGGTTGAGGATGGCCGCCGTCGAATTGACGAACGAGACGTCATGCAACTGCAGCGGCGAGACATTGATGGCAACGCTGATGCGCGGCCAGCTTGCCGCCTCCAGAAGCGCCCGGCGCATCACGAATTCGCCGAGACGGCCGATCAGGCCATTGTCCTCGGCAATGGGAATGAAAATGTCCGGAGCAACAAGGCCATGGCCCTGCCGGTTCCACCGCACCAGAGCCTCGACTCCGCAAATGATGCGGGTATGGGCATCAAAGACCGGCTGGTAGACCACCGTGAGCGCGTCATTGTCGAGGGCGTGGCGCAGATCATTGGCCATGTTCACGCGCGCCTCGCGGTCTTCGTCCATCGAGGGATGGTAGAAGACGGCACGGCCGCTGCGGATGACCTTGGCGCGGTACATCGCCATGTCTGCCCGGCGCAGAAGTTCCGCGCTGCCAAGCGACCCGTGGCTGGACACGGCAATTCCCATGCTGGCGCCGACGGACGCCACCCGGCCGCTGATGATCAGGGGTTCGCGGAAGAAGGAGATGACAGCCTGCTCGATCTCGGCGCAGCGCGCCTGCGTGTCTTCGCAGACCATGGCAATGGCAAACTCGTCGCCGCCGATGCGCGCGAAGGCCGCCTCCTTCGGCAGCAGATATCGGAGACCCGCCGTTACGCCCCTGATGAGCTGATCCCCAACCGAGTGGCCATAGGCATCGTTGACATCCTTGAACCGGTCGAGGTCGAGATAGATAAGCACCGCATCCTTGCGGCTGAGCGCGGCCGCAGCTTCGATCTTCCCAAGCGCATCATAAAGACCGGCTCGGTTGAGAAGACCGGTCAGAAGATCTTCCTTGGCGAGTTGGCGCGCCGCACGCTCGTCCGACATCAAGCGACGCACGATGACAATGCCGAAGGCAAGCATGCCGAGAAGCACAAGGCCGATAACCGCGATGCCCCACCCCACGATGGGCAAGACCTGGCGATAGCTGCGCGAACCAGGCTCCCGCAGATCCCAGACAAGTGCGCCGAGAATATCGCCCCTGCTGTTGCGCACGGCAGCAAACGGGCGGTCCTTGGGCACCTGGGGCATCAGCCGTAGACCGTCGATGATGTAGTTATGCGCAAGCTGGGTGATGACGGCCTCGTTCAGGTGTCGCGCGAGGATGACAAAGGTTAACTTGTCTCTCGGAACCGTCAGACTGCCCTGGCTGGAACGTACCGCCGCGATCCCGACGACAGCCACACCGTCGGCCGTCTCCACGAAGCCTGTCTTCTGATAGATGCCGCGCGCGATGTCGGTTTCCAGTCCGTCACGGAGCAGATCGAACGAGGGACCGAAATAATCGCCGAAGCGGACGGAAAGGGGAGACCCTTCCTTGTAGGCCATGGCCGTCCGGCCATCAGGCGTGACCAGAAAATACGTATCGAACAACGTGCCGGCGCCCGTGAAGACGCCATAGTTCTTTTCCATCCAGTCGCGATCGTGATCGACATAGATCGCCTTGGTGGCGTCATCCCAGGCGCTGTAATCGCTGGTGGCGGAGGCAATCTGCTGCTCGAAGGAAGCGAGCGCGCCGGAAGCCGTCTGCTGCGCGCGCTGCGTGTCGAGACTGTTGGCATGAAAGGCCATGTTGTTCATGGCCGTCAGGATAAGAAGGGTCCCGCCCGCAACAACGGCTGCGAAAACAATGAGCACCAACGATACCATCAAGGGAGCACGCAGCTTCTTGCTCCCGATCCTGCTTTCGCCCGACACTGCCATTCAGAACTCCGACTAAGCTGGTCTTTTACACCGCCGTCTGTTCAGAAATGGTTTAAAACAGTGAATGATAAAACACCTGTCAGTTTTTGTAATGCGGTCGTTTTAAGCCTGACCGGCAAGAAGCGCCTGCAGGCAGAAATTTGGCACAAAATCTTTTTAAATCAAGATTTTACGATATGATTTCCCTTGGGAAGGCATTCTGCAAGCTCTTTATACCAGTGCCCGCTTTTCTTAACGGTTCTCACCTGCGTCTCATAATCGACATGAACCAGACCGAAACGCATCCGATAACCTTCCGCCCACTCGAAATTATCCATCAGCGACCAGGCAAAATAACCGCGCAAAGGGTAACCCTCGGCGATCATATCGGCGGCGACCGAGATGTGGTCGGCATAGTAATCGAGACGCGGCTGGTCATCGACCTCGCCATCTTCGCCGACGCCCATATTGTAGCAGGCGCCGTTCTCGGTGATGTAGAATTCCGGAAGGTCATAGGTCTTGTAGAGCGTGCGCACCACGCCGATGAAGCCGGAACTGTCGATCTCCCAGCCGATGTCGGTCTTCTCCGGTTTTACGAAGGCCCCCGAGCGATGCGACGGATAGGGTTCTTCGGGCGCATCCTCGATGCGGGCAGGGGTGTAGTAATTCAGGCCCCACCAGTCGATCTTCTGCGAGATCGTCTTCATGTCGCCGTCTTCAATCTTCGGCATCAACGGCCCCAGCGCTTCGACGACGCCAGCTGGATACTCGCCCTTGAAAATCGGCCCGAAGAAGAGACCGTTATGGAAGTCCTCCGCGCGGGCGGCAGCCGCCTTGTCGGCCGCGCTGTCGCTGGCCGGCACGACCGACATGGCATTGCAGACGATGCCGACCGGCAGCTTCGGCGCTTCCGCCCTCACCGCCTCGACGCCGAGACCGTGCGCGAGATTGGTGTAGTGCGCAGCATAAAGTGTCGCCTGCATGTTGCGCTCGCCCGGCGCATGGATGCCAAGCAGATGCGACAGGATCACAGAGCACCATGGCTCGTTGAAGGTCGCCACCGCATCGAGCCGGTCGCCCAGACGGCGGATCACCGTCTGCGTGTAGCGCTGGAAGGCATGGGCGGTCGAGCGCGCCGTCCAGCCGCCGTCGCCCATCAGCGCCAGCGGCAGGTCCCAATGGTAAAGCGTCGCAAAGGCCTTGATGCCGCGCGCCTGGAGGCCATCGACCAGCTTGTCGTAGAAATCGAGGCCCTTCTCGTTGATCGGCCCGGTGCCGTCGGGCACGATGCGCGGCCAGGCAATCGAGAAGCGATAGGCCGAAACGCCCATCTCCTTGATGAGATCGAGGTCCTCTTCCCAACGGTGATAATGATCGCAGGCGACATCGCCATTGTGGCGCTCATAGACCCGGCCCGGCATGTTGGAAAAGGCGTCCCAGATGCAGGGCTTGCGCCCGTCTTCCTTCGTTGCGCCCTCGATCTGATAGGAGGCCGTGGCGACACCGAAGATGAAGTCGCCGGGGAAACGCGAGGCAAGCGCCTTGGGGTCCATGAGGATGCTCTTTCAGAATTTCGTCTTTGAGGTGGAAAACCCGCCGCCTCGAACGAGACGGCGGGGAATGAATGTCAGACCTTCACCCAGGCGCCGTTGCGCTTGGACGAGCTGATGCAGGCCGTGACGAAGGTCACGCCCTTCAGGCCGTCTTCGACCGTGGGATAAAGCACCGCCGGATCGACCTTCTTGCCCTCACGCTTGGCCTGAATCGCCCGCGCGGCTTCCGAATAAATCGTCGCAAAGCCTTCGAGATAGCCTTCCGGATGACCACCGGGCGTCCGCGAAACACGCGCCGCGACATCCATGGCGCCGGCGCCGCCGCGCGTCAGCAGACGCTTCGGCTCGCCAAGCGGCGTGTACCACAGATAGTTCGGGTTCTCCTGCTCCCATTCGAGCCCGCCCTTGGTGCCGTAGACGCGCACCTTCAAGGCATTCTCGTTGCCGGAAGCGACCTGGCTGCACCACAGCATGCCCTTCGCGCCGCCTTTGAAGCGGAGCATGACATGTGCATTGTCATCGAGCTGACGCCCCGGAACGAAGGTGTGCACATCCGCCGCCAGCTCATCGAGTTCCAGCCCAGAGATGAAGCAGCCAAGCTGATAGGCATGCGTGCCGATATCGCCCGTCGAGCCGCCAACGCCGGAGCGCGCCGGATCGGTGCGCCATTCGGCCTGCTTGCTCCCCGACCTTTCGACGGGTTCGGCAAGCCAATCCTGCGGATATTCCATCTGCACGAGACGGATGTCGCCGAGATCGCCCCTCGCCACCATTTCGCGGGCCTGCCGCACCATCGGATAGCCCGAATAGTTATGCGTCAGGACGAAGAGCGCATCGGAGCTCTCCGCCGCCTTCACCAGCTTCTTGGCATCCGCGAGGTTCGAGGTCAGCGGCTTGTCGCAGATGACGTGAATGCCGCGCTTCAGGAACTCGATCGCCGCCGGGTAGTGCATGTGGTTGGGCGTGACGATCGCGACCGCCTCGATCCCGTCCTTCAGCCGCGCCTCGCGGATCGCCATGGACTTGAAGTCGTCATAGACGCGGGACGGGTCGAGCCCCAGTTCCGCGCCCGACTGGCGCGATTTTTCCGGCGTCGAGGACAGAGCCCCCGCCACCAGGTCGTAATGATCGTCGATGCGCGCCGCGATGCGATGCACCGCGCCGATGAACGCGCCCGAACCGCCGCCCACCATGCCGAGCCGGATGCGCGGCGCACGGGTTTCCGTCGTGCCTTCGATGGCCATGTTTCTCTCCCTTTATCTCTGCTTCACGCGATGCCGAGCATGCGCCGGTTGGCTGCCTCGTCGGTTCCGCCGCCGGCGAAATCGTCAAAGGCCTTTTCGGTGACGCGGATGATGTGGTTCTTGACGAATTCGGCACCCTCGCGCGCGCCGTCTTCCGGATGTTTCAGGCAGCATTCCCATTCGACAACCGCCCAGCCCGAGAAATCGTAGGCCGTAAGTTTCGAGAAGATGGCGCCGAAATCCACCTGCCCGTCGCCCGGCGAGCGGAAGCGCCCGGCCCGGTTGACCCAGGACTGATAGCCGCCATAGACGCCCTGCCGCCCGGTCGGGTTGAACTCGGCATCCTTGACGTGGAACATCTTGATCCGCTCGTGATAGATGTCGATGTGGTCGATATAGTCCAGGCATTGCAGGACATAATGCGACGGGTCGTAGAGCATGTTGGCGCGCGTGTGGTTCTTCACGCGCTCAAGGAACATCTCGAATGTGACGCCATCGTGGAGGTCTTCGCCCGGGTGGATCTCGTAGCAGACATCGACGCCGCATTCGGCGGCATGATCGAGGATCGGCAGCCAGCGGCGCGCCAGTTCGTCAAAGGCTGTCTCCGCCAGACCCGCAGGTCGCTGCGGCCACGGATAGACATAGGGCCAGCACAGCGCGCCGGAGAAGGACGCCATTTCGGTCAGCCCAAGGTTCTTCGACGCGGTGAGCGCCTTCTTCACCTGATCGACCGCCCATTCCTGCCGGGCTTTGGGATTGCCCTTCACCTTGTCAGCGGCAAAGCCGTCGAAGGCCTCGTCATAGGCCGGATGCACAGCCACAAGCTGGCCCTGAAGATGGGTCGAAAGCTCGGTGATGACGACGCCGTTCTCCTTCGCCACACCAACGATCTCGTCGCAATAGGTCTTCGAGGTCGCGGCCTTTTCCAGATCGAAAAGCCGCCCTTCCCAGGTCGGAACCTGCACGCCCTTGTAGCCGCAATCGGCGGCCCATTTGGTGATGGAATTCCAGGAATTGAACGGCGCTGCATCGCCAGCAAACTGCGCCAGGAACAGACCCGGCCCCTTGATCGTCTTCATCATGTCCTCCCGACAGGAACTGCAACGTTACAGTAAGCAGATCGCGGCGGAATTCAACCGTCTAGCCGCAACGTGCCTGTTGAAAAAAGTCTGCCCGGCAAAACCGGGCAGACGGGGATGTTTGAGGGATAACCCGGCCTCAATAAGGCGACTCTCAGTAAGGCGAATCCGGGAAGTAGAAGTTCTTCGCGTTCTCCTTGGTGACGAGCGTCGCATCCAGCGTATAGGTGCCCTTGACCGGAACCTGGCTGTAGAGCGCAGACGCCGTCAACTGCAGCGCCGTGCCCACCATTGCCGGCGGATAGAGCACGTCGACCGGGATCATCTTGTCGCCGTCCATGACCTTCTTGATCATGTCCTTGGAGCCCGCGCCGCCGATGACATACTTGATGTCGGTGCGCTTGGCCTGTTCGATGGCCTGCAGCACGCCGACGGTCATGTCGTCATCCTGGCACCAAACGACGTCGATCTTCTTGTATTTGGTCAGGAAGTCCTGCATCACCTTGAAGGCGTCGTCGCGGCTCCAGTTGCCGAACTGGCGGTCGAGAACCTTGACCTTGGAACCGGCAATGCCCTTGTCGAAACCGTCCTGGCGCTGCTGATCGATCGGGATCGGCAACCCGCGGATGACCACGACTTCCGCGTCCGGCGTATTGTCCTTGATATACTTGCCGGCGACTTCGCCAAGCGCCGGATTGTTGCCGGCGACATAGAGGTCGCGCACCGTATCGTCATTCGTGCTCGGTGCACGATCGACGATGGTCACAAACGTGCCCTTGTCCTTCACCTGCTTGATGGCGTTGACCAGCGGATCCGGATCGGTCGGCAGGATGACGAGCGCATCGAGCCCCTGAACGGCCAGGTCCTGGATCGCGTTTGCCTGACTTGCGGCATCCGGCGAGGTCTTCACGATGACCTTGGCGCCCGGATATTCCTTCTCCACCATCTTTGCCACGCGCTCGGCGTGATAGACGACGCCAGCCGTCCAGCCGTGGTCGGCGGCCGGAATGGAAACGCCAATGGTCTTCTTGACGTCTGCCGCATAGGCAGCGCTGGCCATGGCAACGGCAAGAAACGCCGTGCCGATCATTTTCTTCAACATGTCTCACTCCCTTGTCGAAGGGGTCTTTCCTCCCAAGGTCCGGACGCCCCTGTTATCCGGCCCCATGCTTCACGATTTGCGCGTCAGCGAGCGCTGGACGAGCATCGCAATGATGATGATCGAGCCCTGGATGGTGCCGATCAGATATTCGCTGATGAAGTTGGAAAGCAGCATGATGTTGCCGACCAGTTCGAGAATGAAGGCCCCGCAGATCGTGCCCCAGACACGCCCTGCCCCGCCTTTAAGCGCCGTCCCGCCGACGACGACGGCGGTGATCGCCTGCAACTCCCACAGAATGCCCGTCGTCGCCGAGGTCGAGCCGAGGCGCGGCACATAGAGAAGCACGGCAATCGCCACGCAAAGCCCCTGGATGATGAAGGCGATGGTGCGCACCCGATCGACCGCAATGCCCGAATAGCGCGCCACATCGCGATTAGACCCGACGGCAACGACGTGCCGGCCATAACGCGTGCGATAGAGCACGAAGGCGGCAATGAGCGTGACGACGAGAATGCAGACGATCGGGATCGGCAGGCCTAGAAAGGAGCCGAAATAGACCGGGCGGTAGATGTTCTGGATTTCCGAAGAGCGCAGCGTGATCGCCCCACCCTGCGACAGCCATGTCGTCAGGCCGCGATAAATGCCCATCGTGCCGAGCGTGGCGATGAAGGGCTCGATCCGGCCGAGCGTGGTCACGAGCCCGTTGAGAAGCCCGCAGGCCGCACCTGCAAAAATGGCGAAGACAACGGCCGCCGCCAGCATCAGATGCGGATCGGCGATCGCACCGGAATTCATGAACAGGATCATCAGGCTCGCGACAAAGGCGAGCATGGAGCCGACCGACAGATCAAGATCGCCCGAGGAGATGACGAAGGTCGCCCCGACCGCAATGATCGCCACGAAGGCGCTTCGCGTCGCGACATTCGACAGATTGTCGATACTGATGAAATTTGGATTGGTCAGCGCGCCCAGCACCAGAAGCAGCGCCAGCGCCACGAAGGGCGCGACGGCGCGCAGGTCGATCTCCTTCAGAAGCGACCTTGGCTTTTCCGCTGCCTGTCCCTCACCGTCCACACTCATGTCCAAGACATCCTCCCATTTCGACCCAAGGCTCTGCCCGGCCTTTTCTATTCTTCTTCCGATGCAGGAGCGGACCCCTCACCCCGCCTCCGCTTCGCTCGGCGACCCTCTCCCCGAGGGGAGAGGAGGTCCGGTGAGGCTGCGGGCCCCTTCCTCTTCTCCCCTTGGGGAGAAGGTGGCCCGAAGGGCCGGATGATGGGTTCCCACTCCGTAAATCGCCCTACCCGACCATCTTCTTCAACCCGGCCGAATAGCGCATAATTTCCTGCTCATTGATCTCGTCGCCCTCAAGCCAGCCGACGATGCGGCCCTCGCGCATGACGGCGACGCGCGTGCACATCCCGATCACCTCCTGCAGTTCGGAGGAGACGACCACGATCGACTTGCCGGCGCGCGCCAGCGCAGAGATGAAATGATAGATCTGCTGCTTGGTGCCGACATCGATGCCGCGTGTCGGCTCGTCGATGATTATGATCTCCGGCTCGGTCTCCATGACCTTGGCGAGCATCAGCTTCTGCTGGTTGCCGCCCGACATGCGCCCCGCCACCACGCGCCCGTCGCGCACGCGGATATCGAAGCGGCGCATGGCGCGCGCCAGCGCATTTGCCTCGCTTTTGGGGCTGAGATAACCGAACTTGCCATGCTGATCGAGCGATTGCAGTGTCAGGTTCACCGCCATGCGAGAGCCCAGCAGAAGGCCCTTCGACTTGCGGTCCTTCGTCATGTAGGCGAGCCCGGCACGGTTCGCGGCATGCGCATCGCCCGACGACATGGAAACGCCCTTGATCGTCACCTCACCGGAATGGCGCGGCCGCAACCCGGCAACCGCCTCCATCAGCTCCGTGCGTCCCGAGCCGATCAGCCCGGAAAAGCCGATCACCTCGCCCTTGCGCACATCGAAACTCGCATCGCGCACAAAGCCGGTCGTGATGCCGCGCGCGGAAAGCACAATCTCCTCGTCCACATCCGGCTCGCGCTTGGCCGGATAAAGGCTCGACAGCTCGCGCCCCACCATGAGCTGGGCGATAGACTCACCGTCCAGCATGGAGGTCGGCGCAGTTTTCACCCATTGGCCGTCGCGCAGCACCGTCACCCGGTCCGTCAGTTCCAGCACCTCGTCCAGCTTGTGCGAGACGAAGACGAAGCTCGTGCCCGTGTCGCGGAGCTTCCGCACCTGCTCGAACAGCACGCCGCTTTCTTCCTTCGACAGAACCGCCGTCGGCTCATCCATGAAGATGACGCGCGCATCCTTGCTGATCGCCTTGGCGATCTCGACCATCTGCCGGTCGGCGACAGGCAGCGAACTGATCATCGCATTCTCGTCGATCCGCGAACCCAGGAGGTCAAGCGCCCGGCGCGTCTCGGCGCGCATGCGCTTGCGGTCGAGCACGCCGAAGCGCGTGATCTCGCGCCCGAGAAACAGGCTCTCGGTCACGGTCAGATGTTCGGCAAGATTGAATTCCTGGTGAATGATGACGATGCCGAGATGTTCGGCCTGCCCATTGGCCGGCAGCCGCACGGGCTTGCCGTCGAGCAGGATCTCGCCCGAGCTCGGCTGCTCGAAGCCGGACATGATCTTCACGAAGGTGGATTTGCCGGCGCCGTTTTCGCCCACAAGCGCATGGATTTCGCCGGGCAGCAGGTCGAAATTGACACTGAACAGCACCTGCACGCCATTGAAGGATTTGCTGATCCGCCGTGCCGCAAGCACAGGCGTACGCCCATTCCCAGCGCTGGTCTCCATGATCGTCCTCCCGGGCGCCCGTCTCCCGAAAGCGCCTCTTTGAACCATGATGTAAACCTTTACATGTGCGATGTAAAGGTTTACATTGAGCACAACTCACCGATTTCTGACCGTGTCGATTTGACCTGCGGCCAAGTCCGTGTAGTGTCCCGGCGAGCATGAGACCCAAGGTTTTTCCGTGTCGAATTCCACGCCCGCTACGATTGAAGATGTCGCCCGCATTGCCGAGGTTTCCATAGCCACGGTCTCGCGCGCCATCCACACGCCGGAAAAGGTGGCCAACTCGACGCGCCTCAAGGTGCATCAGGCCATCGCCATCACCGGCTACACGACCAATGCCATGGCCCGCAGCCTGCGTCTTGGCCGGTCGAACATGATCCTTGTCGTCGCACCCGATATCGGCGACCCCAATTTCTCTAACATCCTCGTCGGTCTCGAAAACGAGGCGCGCGCCCATGGCTACGGCATCCTGATCGGCCACACGCAGAACGATGCGCAGCGCGGCCTCGAATATCTGAAATTCCTCAATTCCAACCAGGCGGCCGGCCTCATCCTCTTCACCGGCATCCTGCCCTTCGGCCACCAGACGATGACGGCGCGCCTGCCGGCAACCGTCGGCGTCTTCGAGCCGATCTACAATGGCGGCCTGCCCTATGTCGGCGTCGATGATGTCGCCGGCGCCCGCAAGCTCATCGACCTGCTGCTCGCCGAAGGCCATCGCAAGATCGCCTTCATCGGCGACAGCCGCACCCGTCTCGCCTATAGCCGCCGCCGGCAGGGCTTCGAGGAAGGCATGGACGCCGCCAACATGCGGCCCGAAAACCGCATCGTCGTCGATGGCGACGGCACGATCGAAAGCGGCCGCCTCGCGCTCGAACAGCTCTTCATGCAGGACCGCCTGCCCACCGCCTTCATGTGCGTCAACGACCAGACCGCCATCGGCGTCATGCTGGGGCTGACAGCGCGCGGCTATAACATCCCGCGCGACTTCTCCGTCACCGGCTTCGACGACGTGCCGCTCTCCGGCTTCATGTCGCCCCCGCTCACCACCATCCGCCAGCCCCGCACCGCCATCGGCAAGCGCGCCATGGCGCTGCTGCTGGACCTGCTGGGCGGAAGCGAGCAGCCGGAGGGAGAGATCCTGCTGATGCCGGATCTCGTGGTGCGGAATTCCGTGGGGCCGCCGAAGGGGATGCGGTAAGCCGCAGAGCTTGGAGCCCACCGTCCCCTCTCCCCTTGTGGGAGAGGAATCGATTTCAACATCTTAGCTTCAGCTAAGTGTTAGAAATCGCAGGTGAGGGGGTGAGATTTGCCGCAACCAATTTGCCCCCTCACCAAGCTCGCCAAGCCAATCGGCTTCGCCTCTTGGGGCGAGCTATCCTCTCCCACAAGGGGAGAGGAGGGGCGCATCATTCGCCTCAAACATACCGGTTGACGATATTTTCCAGCAGTTCCTGCTTGCCCGACTTCGGCTGCGGGTTGATGTCCTGAGCCAAGACCCGCTCGGCGATCGACTCCAGGCTTCCGCCCGAGAGCATCGCCTTGTTTTCCGCCTTGTCCCAGCCGGCATAACGGGCGGCGAGCTGGCCGGAGAGCGCCTTGTCCTCGATCATCTTGGCCGCCGCCTTGAGGCCGCGGGCGCAGCAATCCATGCCGCCGATATGGCCGATGAGCAGATCTTCCGGATCGAGCGACTGACGGCGCAGCTTGGCGTCGAAGTTCGTGCCGCCCGTCTTGAAGCCGCCGCCGGAAAGAACGTGGTAATAGGCCAGCGCCATTTCCGGAACGTTGTTGGGGAACTGGTCGGTATCCCAGCCGGACTGGTAGTCGTTGCGGTTCATGTCGATGGAGCCGAAGACGCCGAGCGCGTTGGCCAGCGCCAGCTCATGCTCGAAGCTGTGACCGGCCAGGATCGCATGGCCCTGCTCGATATTGAGCTTCACTTCGTTTTCCAGACCATAGGTCTTGAGGAAGCCATAGACGGTCGCGACATCGTAGTCATACTGGTGCTTGGACGGTTCCTGCGGCTTCGGCTCGACCAGGATCGTGCCCTTGAAGCCGATCTTGTGCTTGTACTCGACCACCATGTGCAGCATGCGCGCCATCTGGTCGAGCTCGCGCTTGAGGTCCGTGTTGAGCAGCGTTTCATAACCCTCGCGGCCGCCCCACAGAACATAGTTCTCGCCGCCGAGCTTCATCGTGGCATCCATGCAGGTCTTGATGGTGGCCGCCGAATAAGCGAACACATCCGGATCCGGGTTGGTCGAGGCGCCCGACATGAAGCGGCGGTTGGAGAAGAGGTTCGCCGTGCCCCAGAGCAGCTTGACGCCGGTCGCGGCCTGCCTTTCGGCGAAGTAGTCGACGATCTCGTTGAGGTTCTTCGTGTTCTCAGCAAAGTTCTTGCCTTCCGGACGCACGTCGGCATCGTGGAAGCAGTAGAACGGCACGCCGAGCAGCTGGAAGAATTCGAACGCCACGTCGGCCTTCAGCTTCGCCTTGTCCATCGCGCCGTCGAACCACGGACGGTCGAACGTGCGCCCGCCAAAGGGATCGCCGCCCTCCCAGGCAAACGTGTGCCAATAGGCCACTGCAAAGCGCAGATGGTCTTCCATCCGCTTGCCCATGACGATGTCGTCCGGGTTGTAGTGGCGGAAGGCCAGCGGATTGGTGCTGTCCGGCCCTTCATATTTGATCTTTGAAATGTCGCCGAAAAAGCCTGTGCTCATGGGGTGTTTCCTCCTGTGATGTTTGTCAGTTGTGAAAGCCCCCTCACCCTACCCTCTCCCCGTGGGGGAGAGGGGAAACTCGCGGGCGCCGCACCGTCCCTTCGCCCCTTCGGGGAAAAGGTGCCGGCAGGCGGATGAGCGGGCTCTTGTCTCAGTTCATCGCCGCCTTCACCGCCGGGTAAAGCGCGCGGTAGCGTCTGTAAGCCTCGTCGTAAGCGGCGGACAGCGCCGTCTCCGGCTCGACCGTCTCCGCCGTCTTCGGTGCAGTGCAGACCGCGAGCGGATCAGCCCCCGTCGCGGCGATCAGCCCCAGCCGCGCCGCACCAAAGGCCGCACCGAAATCGCCATCCGCCGGAATATCGACCGGGATGTTCAGCGCGGTCGCAATCGACTTCAGCCAGTAGCGCGAGCGCGAGCCGCCGCCGATGGCCGTGACGCGCGAGATCGTGGTGCCGGCGGCATTCAGCGCCGCGAGATTGTCGCGGATCGCGAAGGTCACGCCTTCCATCACGGCCTGCGTCAGCACGACACGCGAGGATTCATGCTCCAGCCCGGCAAAGACGCCCCTAATCTTCGCATCGTTATGTGGCGTGCGCTCGCCCGAGAGATAGGGCAGGAAGGTCACGCCCGAGGGCGCCTTCAGCGTGTCGCCGAGTTCCGTCGAAAGCTCGGCAGCGCTCTTGCCCGTCACATGCGAATGCCAGTTCAGCGCATCGGTTGCGGAGAGAATGACGCCCATCTGGTGCCAGGTATTGGGGATCGCATGGCAGAAGGCATGCACGGCGCTGGCGGGGTTCGGCAGGTAGCGGTCGTTCGCCGCAAAGAGCACGCCGGAGGTGCCGAGCGACACGAAGGCGGAGCCGGAATGAACCGTGCCCATGCCGACCGCCGAGGCGGCATTGTCCCCCGCCCCGCCGGCGACGACGACGCGACCCGACATGCCCCATTCGGCCAGAAGCTCGGCCCGCAGCACGCCCGCTTCGGCGGTGCCCTCGACGAGACCCGGCATGTGGCTCTCATCGAGATCAGTCGCAGCCAGAAGTTCGGACGACCATGCCCGCTTGGCCGTATCGAGCCAGCTGGTACCCGCCGAGTCCGACATTTCGGAAAGATATTCGCCCGTCAGCCAAAGGCGCAGATAGTCCTTCGGCAGCAGAACTTTGGCCACCTTCGCAAAAATCTCCGGCTCGTTGTTCTTCACCCAGACCAGCTTCGGCGCGGTGAAGCCCGGGAAGACGATATTGCCGGTGATTTCGCGAAAGCGCGGATCGGCATCGAGCGTGGCAGCTTCGGCAAAGGAGCGCGTGTCGTTCCAGAGGATGCAGGGGCGCAGCACATGGCCCGCCTTGTCCACCAGCGTCGCGCCATGCATCTGGCCCGAAAGGCCGATGCCCTTGACGGATGCCAGCGCCTCCGGGTGGCTTGCCTTGATGGCGGCCACGGCCTCGCGGGTGGCGCGCAGCCAATGGGCCGGGTCCTGTTCCGACCAGCCGGAATGCGGCCGCGACACGTCCAGCGACCCGTTGCCGGAGGCAAGGATCGTCTGGTTGTCGTCGATGAGAAGCGCCTTGACGCCGGACGTGCCGAGATCGAGACCGAGATACATGCTGTTTCCTCCCGCCCGCTTTTACTGGGGCATGTTATCCTTCAGGAATATGTCGATGCGGATGCGCTCCTGCGCGTCCACGGTATGAAGCCCGTCGGCATGCGCCTTCATGACGCGCACGGCGCTGCGCACCTCGTGGCCGGCATCCTGATTGAGTACTGCGTCGAAAAGACCTTCGGACAGCGCGGCTCGCGTCGTCGCCGTCAATTCATGCGCAATCACCGGCAGGTGCCGCGCGATCGCCCGCTCACGCAACGCCTTGACCAGGCCGCGATTGCCGGCGCCAAGGCTGTAAAGGCCGGCAATATCCGGATAGGACGTCAGAAGTGCCGCAGCCTCGCGCTCGACCCGCATCGGATCGTCGCGCCCCTCGATGACCGGCAGTACGGACGCGCCGGGGAAGTCGCGTTTCAGCGCCTCCTCGAAACCGGCCAGACGCTCGCGATGGTCTCGCGCGTTCAGGGAGCCGGCAATCACGCCGACAGCACCTGTGCCGCCGATGAAGCGGCCGATGAGTCCGGCGGCTGTCCGGCCTGCCGCCAGGTTGTCGATCCCGGCATAATGCACCCGTTCCGACCCCGGCAGATCGGAAACGATGGTGACGACCGCAATGCCGGCCTCTTTGGCCTCCGAAACGATCGCACGCACGGCATCGTCATCAATGGCGACAATCGCAATGCCGTCGGGCGCAACTCCATCGGCGGCCCCCTCCATGACAGTGCGCATCGCCGCGACCAGCGCTCCGGCGTCGAAGGCCGCAACCTCGCGCAGGCCGATCTCGATCCGTTCGATCTGCGATACGGCGGCCATGTGGCGCACTGCACCGCGCAGTTCGTGAAGAAACGAGTTGTCGCTGCCGGGGATGATGAACTCAAAGCGGTAGAGCCGCCGGCGCGCCAGATTGGCGGCCGCGACATCGCGCACATAGCCGATCTCCGCAATCGCCTCCTCGACCAGCGTCCGCGTCTTCGCCTTCACGCCGGGCCGATTGTTGAGCACGCGGTCCACCGTCGCCAGGCTGACGCCGGCTTTCTCGGCAATGTCGTGGACGGTCGGGCGCATGAATTCTCCTCGCCCGCTTTCTTAGCAGAATTTTGAGGTACGTAAATCAGAATTTTTGGGAATAGATCAGCAAGGGGACCGCATTGTCGAGCACGCGCGGCGGAAGCTCTCGCTCGAAGACGGAGCCGATACGCTCCGCCAGCGCCATGGAGGGGGAATTTTCGCGGTGGATGATGTGAATGGCATGGTCCCACCCGAGCACCTCGCGTGACCAGACCATGGTGGCCTGCGCCGCCTCGGCAGCATAGCCCCGCCCCCAATGGTCCTTCAGGAAGGCCCAGCCGATTTCCGGTCCCGGCCAGCCGGGCGGCATCCAGGGGCCGGCGCGGCCGATCCATTGACCGGTGGACTTCAGAAGAACGGAGAAATTGCCAAATCCATGCAGCCGCCATGCACCGGCCATGATGGAGAGGCTGGCCCATGCCGCACGTGAGCCGAGTGGCCCGCCGATGAAACGCGAATTGTCGGGATCGGCCATCATGGTCGCCCATCCCGGAAGATCATCCGCACACGGAGGCCTGAGGATCAGGCGTTCGGTCTCAAGAACGGGCTCTTCGGACAGGATACACCCCCGGTTTCCGCGACTCACTGTGTTGCGGAAGACGGTATCGCGGACATAGCTGAGGTCAATGACCCCCGCCGGACGCCCCGGCCGGGCCTTGCGGCTTCTGGATCAGGAAGCTCGACACGACCAGAACTGCGAACAGCGAGGTCAGCAGCAGGAACACGTCTATGAACGAGAGGATATAGGCCTGCTGGTGCACCATGCCGGCGATCTGCTTGATCGCCACCGTGCTGCCATCCAGGCCCAGCGCGTTGAACTTGTTGGTCATGGAGGTGACCATGTCGCGCGCTTCCGGCCGACCCCATTGGACATGCTCGGACAATTGCTCGTAATGCGATCGCGTCTGGCGCGTCAGCATCGTGTTGATCACCGCAAGGCCCACGGCCCCGCCGAGGTTACGACTGAGGTTGTAGAGACCGGACGCATTGCGTATACGCTCAGGCGGCAGCGTTCCGAGCGCGACGTTGTTGATCGGCACCATGGCGATCATCATCGAGCAGCCGCGCAGGATCTGCGGAACGAAGAGCTCCCAGAAGTCCCAATCGGCGGTCATGCGGGTCATCATCAGCGTGCCGCAGGCAAAACCGAAGAAGCCGATCATCATCATCACGCGCGGATCCATCCTGCCCGACATGATGCCGGCAATGGGCGCGGTCATGAACATGGCAAGACCAGAGACGAACATCGTTTCCCCGATCATCAGCGAGTCGTAGCCGCGGATCGCAGACAGGTAGACCGGGTAGAGATAGGTAAGCCCGTATAGGCCGACGCCCATGATGAAGGAAAAGGCCGTGCCGAAGGCAAAGTTGCGGTTGGTAAAGGCCTTCAGGTCGACGATCGGGAACTTCGCGGTGAAGGCGCGGTAGAAGAAGATCAGGCCGGCGATGACAATGGCGACGGCGCCAAGGACAATCTTCTCATCCTCCAGCCAGCCCTTGTTGTTGCCCTCTTCGAGAACATATTCCAGCGCGCCGAGGAAGACGCCCATGCTGATAAGGCCGGTCCAGTCGAAATTGCGGGCAAGCCCCGGTTCCGGCTTGTCGAAGTCGATCAGCGTCCAGGCGGCAATGGTAACAATGATGCCCGGCGGAACGTTGACGAGGAAGAGCCAGTGCCAGGAGAAACTGTGACTCAGATACCCGCCGACCGTCGGACCGATCGTCGGCGCGAGCGTGGCGATCAGGCCGATGATCGGCGACACGATCGGACGCTTGGAGGGCGGGAAGATGATGAAGGCCGCCGCAAACACCGACGGGATCATGCCACCGCCGATGAACCCCTGGAAGGCGCGGTAGATGATCATCTGGTCGATATTGGTCGCGGTCGCGGCAAGCGCGCTGGCCGCCGTGAACCCGGCTGCCGAGATCGTGAACATGACGCGCGTCGAAAGAATGCGTGCGGCCATGCCCGAAAGCGGTATCATGATGACTTCGGCAACGAGATAGGCCGTCTGGACCCATGCCGCCTCATCGGTGCTGGCGCCAAGACCCGCCTGGATCTCGGAAAGCGAGGCCGAGACGATCTGGATGTCCAGGATGGCCATGAACATGCCGAGAACCATCGCGAAGAACGCAAAGACATTGCGTCGCGAGACTGGAGGTTCAGGCGGTATGCCTGTCCTTACGTCCTTCGCGATATCGTCGGCCATGGCCAATCCTCAATTAGAGCAATTCCGGACCGGAGGCCTCGCGGTCTCGCGTCTGAAACTGCATGAAAACCGAAAGAGAGCGTTTCGGTGCATCGACCGAGCACCGAAACGCTTTGGATGTCGTTACTGCGCGGACGCCGTCTTTGGGGTGGCTGGCGTCGTACGCGTATCGACATCGACCACGACCGACAAACCGGCCATCAGACGATGCGTTTCGAGCGCATCCTTCGGGATTGATATGCGGACCGGCAGCCGCTGGGTAATCTTCGTGAAGTTGCCGGTGGCGTTTTCCGCGGGAAGCAACGAGAAGACCGCACCGGAGGCCGGCGAAATCGACAGGACCTTGCCTTCGATCTCCTTGTCTCCAAGCGCATCGACATGGATCCCAACCGACTGGCCGGGCTGGATCGAAGCGATCTGCGTCTCCTTGAAATTGGCGTCGATATAAAGGGCATCCGAAGGCACGACAGCGGCGATGCGCATGCCAGGCGACACGAGGTCACCTTCCTGAACCGACAGGTTGCCGACGATGCCGTCGAAGGGCGCGCGCAGGACCGTGAAGCTCTCGTCGCGCTCCGCCTTTTCGATGGCGAGTTGCAGGGACTTGATGGAGCTTTCGGCCTGGGCATGCTGCGCATCGATGGCGGCAATGTTGGCGATAGCCGACTGGATGGCGGCGTTGGAGGCGCCGACATCAGCCTGCGCCTGCTCCAGCGCCACATTGGCGGTGTCGAGCGACGAGGCGCTGGCGAATTCCTTGGACTGCAGGGTGCTGGCACGTTGCTGGGTCAGTTGCGCGCCATGCAGCGCCGCTTGCGAAGCCCGAAGCTTGGCCTGCGCCTGCTGCTGCGCAGCCACGGCGACCAGACGCTGGGCATCGATCGACTTCAGCGCAAGCTGCTGCGTCGCAAGCTGGGCGCGGGCCTGCTCGAGCGCGATCCGATAATCGCCATCATCGAGCGTTACCAGCGGATCGCCTGCCTTCACATATTCGTTGGCCTTCACGTTGACGGTCTTCACATAGCCGCCGACCTTCGGCGCGACATAGTTGATGTCGCCGCCGATATAGGCGTCGTCGGTTGAAACCATGAAACGGCCGTTTGTCCACCATTCGTGACCATAATAGGCACCGCCGGCCAGCGCAGCGAGAACGATCACGCCAAGCACGAGGCGGCCGCGGCCGCTTTTGCGGGCAGGCGCCTTGTTTTCTTTCACGGTCGCGGCAGGCTTGACTTCGGCGTGAACCTCCGCCTCGGCCGACTTGGACGTCGCCTCATCCCGAACGATCTCCTCAGCCTGATCTCCATCGACCAGATGGACAGCTGCCTTGCCTGCATTCTTGGCCATTGCGCATTTTCCTGATATGGAATGTTCGAACCGAACGGTTCAGTCGTTGGCATTGACATAATCCATGTCTTGCCCCATATCAAGGGAAATCGAACCGATCGGTTCACTTAATTAAAAATGAGTTAGGGAAGCATCCGGCATGACAGCCATTGGCCAAATGGGCGCCGTCAGCCTCAGCCGTCTCGGCCACGAAGGCCCGGGCCGGCTTGGCGCTGGCGAAAACCCCGCGAAACGCGACCAGATTCTCGACGGAGCGAAGAAGGTCTTCGCTGCGAAAGGCTTCGACGGCGCGAGCATGAACGATATCACGAAGGCGGCCGGCGTTTCGAAGGGGACGATCTACGTCTACTTCAACAACAAGGAAGAACTCTTCGCGGGGCTCATCCAGCGCGAGCGCGAGCGTATCTTTGACGCTGTTGGCAGCATTCTTGTCGACACCAAGCCGCTTGAGGAAGTTCTCTTCGATTTCGGCATGATGTTCGGCCGTCATATGAGCAACGCAGATACGGTGCGAAGCTTGCGCATGGTGCTGGGCGTTATCGACGACATGCCGGAAGTGGCCAACATGTTTCTCAATTGCGGCCCAACAAAGGGTGCGCATCAGTTGAAAGTCTATCTTGCCGCGCGGGCCGAAAAGGGAGAACTCGTTCTGGAAGATCCTCTTCTGGCTGCGCGACAGTTCGCCGATCTGTGCACCGCTGGCCTGTTCAAGCCATGCCTCTTCAACGAACGAAGCCAGCCGGATAATTCCGAAATAGAAAAGACGGTTCGGTCTGCAATCCGCGTGTTCCTGAAAGCATATGCCGCCTGACAGGCTGCGGACACAAGTCAGAGTTCAAGTTTTGCGGGTGCCCTCTTGGCGGGAGCATCGTTAATACCTATGTGCGCCGTCAATGTAACCAAGACGGTGAACGATGGACAACCTTATCATTCTTGCCCAGGACCCCGCCGTCTGGGCGGCGCTGATCACGCTGATCGCCATGGAAGTCGTGCTCGGCATCGACAACCTGATCTTCATCTCGATCCTCACCAACAAGCTTCCCGTCGAGCATCGCGCCAAATCGCGCATGATCGGCATTTCGCTGGCGCTTGTCATGCGCCTCATCCTCTTGAGCTTCGCCGCCTGGATCGTGAAGCTGACGGCCCCCGTGTTCAACGCATTCGGCCATGACTTCTCGTGGAAGGACATGATCCTGATCGCCGGCGGTCTCTTCCTCGTCTGGAAGGCAACCAAGGAAATCCACCACAGCACCGACCCGGTCGAACAGGAAGACCAGAAGGCGGACGCCAAGGTCACGCTCGGCTTTGGTGCCGCGATCTTCCAGATCATCCTGCTCGACATCGTCTTCTCGGTCGACAGCATCATCACCGCTGTGGGCATGACAGAACATCTCCCGGTCATGGTGATCGCAGTCCTCGTCGCCGTCGCAACGATGATGCTCGCCGCCAATCCGCTGGCCAATTTCATCGAGCGCAACCCGACCATCGTCATGCTGGCGCTGGGCTTCCTGCTGATGATCGGCATGACGCTGATTGCCGATGGTTTCGGCTATCATGTGCCCAAGGGCTACATCTATGCCGCCATGGGCTTCTCGGCGCTGGTCGAGATCCTCAACATGCTGGCGCGCAACGCCAAGCAACGCAAAGGCTGAGACAGGTCGAAGCCCATCGCTTCACTTGACTTTCCCGGCCAATATGGCCTAACGCAGACCGATATCCCCTGCCGCGACTTCGTCCCGGCAGGGGCGCTATTTTTCGGAACCTGCATGATTTCGTCGCCCATCCGGGCGCTCTGAAATCTGCCTTGCAAAGATCCATGACGATGACCGCATCCAACGTCCGCGTCCGCATTGCCCCCTCGCCCACCGGCGAGCCGCATGTCGGCACTGCCTATATCGCGCTTTTCAACTACCTCTTCGCCAAGAAGAACAACGGCACCTTCATCCTGCGTATCGAAGACACCGACGCGACCCGCTCGACGCCGGAATTCGAGACCAAGGTGCTGGACGCGCTGAAATGGTGCGGGCTGGAATGGTCGGAAGGCCCGGATATCGGCGGCCCCTATGGCCCCTATCGCCAGTCGGACCGCAAGCATATCTATGGCGACTATGTCGAAAAGATCGTCTCCGCCGGCCATGGCTTCCGCTGTTTCTGCACGCCCGAGCGTCTGGAAGAGATGCGCGCTGCCCAGCGCGCCGCCGGTCAGCAGCCGAAATACGACGGCAAATGCCTTTTGCTGAAGGCGGAAGAGGTCAAGACGCGCATGGATGCGGGCGAGCCCTCCGTCGTGCGCATGAAGATCCCGACCGAAGGCAATTGCGAGTTCCACGACGGCGTCTATGGCGACGTCTCGATCCCGTGGGACTCGGTCGACATGCAGGTCCTGCTCAAGGCCGACGGCATGCCGACCTATCACATGGCCAACGTCGTCGACGACCATCTGATGAAGATCACGCATGTGGCGCGCGGCGAAGAATGGCTCGCCTCCGTGCCGAAGCACATCCTGCTCTACAAGTATCTCGGCCTCGAACCGCCGAAATTCATGCATCTGTCGCTGATGCGCAACGCCGACAAGACGAAGCTCTCGAAGCGCCGCAACCCGACCTCGATCTCCTATTATTCCGCGCTCGGCTACCTGCCGGAAGCGCTGATGAACTTCCTTGGCCTCTTCTTCATCCAGATCGCCGAAGGCGAAGAGATGCTGACGATGGAGCAACTGGCGGAGAAGTTCGACCCGGAAAACCTCAACAAGGCCGGCGCGATCTTCGACATCCAGAAGCTCGACTGGCTGAATGGCCGCTGGCTGCGCGAAGGCCTGACCGAAGAAGGCTTCGTGACCCGCGTTCTCGCCTGGGCGCAGGAGAACGACCGCTTCCGCGAAGGCATGAAGCTCTCGCAGAGCCGCATCACGCGTCTGTCCGACCTGCCCGACCTCGCGGGCTTCCTGCTGAAGGGCGATCTCGGCCTCACCGCCGCAGACTTCGCCAACATCAAGAAGGTGCCGCTTGCCGACGTTCAACTGATCCTCGAAACGGCCCAGGCCGATCTCGAGAAGATCTTCGAATGGAATGTGGAGAGCATCGAGGCTGAACTGCGCGCCATCTCGGAGCGGATGGACAAGAAGCTGCGCGACGTGCTCGCACCGCTCTTCATCGCCGTTTCCGGCTCGTCGCGCTCGCTGCCGCTCTTTGACAGTATGGCCATCCTCGGCCGCTCCGTCGTGCGCCAGCGCCTGAAATCCGCAGCCACCGCCGTGAAGCTCGGCGTCGAGGCTGAAAAGAAGAACGGATGATCAAGACCATGACCGAACAGAAGACCGAAACCGCCCTCTCCTCCGATGTCACCGAAGTGCGCGCGCAGAAGCTCGCCAAGCTTCGCGAGACGATCGGCGATGTCTATCCGGCGCATTTCCACCGCACGATCACCAATGCGGAACTGGCCGAGAAGTACAAGGACATCGAACCGGACACGCTGACGGGCGATATCGTCACCGTCGCCGGCCGCGTCTACTCGAACCGCAATTCCGGCATGTTCATCGACATCGTCGATGCCTCCGGCAAGGTGCAGGTCTTCAGCCACAAGGACGTGACGTCGGAAGAGGCGCGCAACCTGCTGCCGCTGATCGATCTCGGCGACATCATCGGCGTCACCGGCGAAGTCCGCCGCACCAAGCGCGGCGAGCTGACGGTCAACGTCCACACGATCACCATGCTGACCAAGGCGCTGCTGCCCATGCCGGAAAAGTGGCATGGCCTCTCCGACATCGAGCTGCGCTACCGCAAGCGCCATCTCGACATCATGACGAACGAGGAGTCCAAGCTCCGTTTCCAGCAGCGTTCGAAGATCATCTCGGGCGTGCGCCGCTTCATGGAGCAGGAAGGCTTCATGGAAGTCGAGACGCCGATGCTGCATTCGGTCTATGGCGGCGCGACGGCCGAGCCCTTCAAGACGCATCACAACACGCTGAAGCTCGACATGTATCTGCGCATCGCGCCGGAACTGTTTTTGAAGCGCACGCTGGTTTCGGGCCTGACCGACAAGGTCTTTGAGGTGAACCGCAACTTCCGCAACGAAGGCGTCTCCACCCGGCACAATCCTGAATTCACCATGATGGAGTGCTACTGGGCCTATGCCGACTACGAGGACATCATGGGCCTCGTGGAACGTCTGTTCGAAGCACTCGCCTTGCAGATCCACGGCACGACGGATTTCCCGTTCGGCGACAAGCAGATCTCCTTCAAGGGCCCGTTCAAGCGCGTCCCCATGCCAGATGCGGTGAAGGAAGCAACCGGCATCGACTTCCTGTCGATCAAGACCGACGAAGAGGCTCGCGCGGCCGCCAGGGCGGCCGGCTTCGAAGTCGAGAAGGATTGGACCTGGGGCGAATGCCTCGCCTTCATCTTCGAGGAAAAGGTCGAAGGCACGCTCATCCAGCCGAGCCATGTCACCCACTTCCCGAAGGACATCTCGCCCTTCGCCAAGGAAGTGCCGGGCGAACCGCGCCTTGTCGAACGCTTCGAGACTTATTGCAACGCCTGGGAACTCGGCAACGCCTTTTCCGAACTCAACGATCCGGAAGAACAGCGCCGCCGCATGGTGGAGCAGCTTGAACAGGCCCATGCCCGCGGCGAAAAGGACAAGCAGCTGGATGACGAATTCCTCGACGCCATCGACCAGGGCATGCCGCCCGCCGGCGGGCTGGGCATCGGCATCGACCGCCTGATCATGCTGCTCACCAACGCCCCGTCGATCCGCGACATCATCCTCTTCCCGGCCCGCCGCCAGAAGGCGGACTGAGCGGCAGGATCATCACCTCGAATGTTTCAGGACCTCCGGATGCTTCCGGAGGTCTTTTTCATTCCGGCTTGGCCTTTGGCTCCACGCCATAGGTATCATAGGCAGCCTGCATCCGCTCCTGCAGCGAGCGATCAGGGAAGAGCCTATAACTCGGCGCCCAGATACGCGACACCCTCTCGATGGCAACCACAATCACCGCACGAATGGGAAAATCCGGCCCTGCGATCGTCAGGAGCTCGGACCCCATGGTCTCGAAGTCGGGATCACCTTTGTCGATGAGGCGCGCCCTTCCTTCGACCTTGAAACCGCGCTGGCGAAACACGTCGATGAAACTGACACAGACTTGAGGGTTGACCCGAATGTTAGCGGTGCTGATTGGCGAGGCGATATCGGCGATCACGAGAGCATCTTCGCCATAGGTCGTGAATATCTCCTTGGGAGAGACATTGGGGCGACCCTGCTCGTCCGCAGTGGCCAGCCAGCAAAGCACGCTTCCCTCCACATCGGTTCGCAATGCTTGCGTGATCATCGCTCGCGCAGGTTCCGCTTGCATCCTGTTCCCTCGCTGTGAAAATGGGAAGGACACATATCACACGCACCACACCCGGACGAGGCGTTTCGGGGAAAGGCGGAGACTCCCCCCTCAGCCGCCGTGGGCGGCGGGCGCATGATCGGCTGTGTTCTGCTCTTCCACCGGCTGCTCGCCTTCGCTTGCAGCGGAACCGTGGGCGGAGTTTCCGGCATGGCCATCGGGATCTTGGTGTGCCGAGGCCTTTTGCGCCGGGGGTATATCATGCTCTGGAGCGCCATCGACGGCGGGTGCGGCGGGGTGTTCAGCCGCGGTCTGATGATCGCCCGGCTTGCTGCCCGAAGATGTACCGCTCTCCTCGGAGGTCGCCGGAGCGTGTTCGGCGGCAGCGCCGTGTTCCGCCGGCGCCGAATGTTCCCCGCCTGCGGGCTCCTGGGGCGCGGCGCCATGGTCGGCGGGGGCATGTGCCTCCCCATGGTCGGATGCCTTTTCCGCGCCATGCGCTGGCTGCTCGCCCGCGGGAGCCTTGCCGGCTTCGTCCTTCGTCACGGCCTTGCCGCTGAAGATGGCGGGGCCGCCGGAATGCTCGATCGTGTCCTTGGGCTTGTCCTTGCCGAAGCCAACCATGCCAAGCATCTTCGACATGATGCCACCGCTCTTCTCCTCGGGCGCGGTCGCTTCCTTGGCCGGCTTGTCAGGCTTGCCGCCTTCGGATTTGGTCTCATGCTGGGAGGCCTGCGTGGCGTCACCGTTTGACTGACCCTTGGTATCATGTCCGCTGGCAGGCTCGGAGGCCTCCGGCGCGTGCTGCGCACCGGTCGATCCGGCAGGTGCGGAATGCCCGCCGGCATGCCCCTCTTCGGCAGAAGCGGGATGATCGCCGCCCTCTTCTGCGGGTGCCGCATGTTCACCCTCGGAGGACGCGCCATGTTCGCCCTCGGCCTCTTCCTTGCTGCCAAGACCGACCATGCCCAGCATCTTGCCGAACATGCCCGGCTTCTTGGCTTCCTCTTCCTTCTTATGCTCTTCCTCAATGGCGGCAGCCTCTTCGGCCTTGTCGAAGGCAGCCTTCTGCATCTTGCCAAAGACGTCGTTCGGGAAGACGACTTCCGGCTTTTCTTCCTTCTTCGGCTCTTCCTTCTTGGCAGCTTCGTGCCCGCCGCCCTCGCCTTCCTTGGCGGCCGATTCGTGGCCCTCGCCTTCCTTCGGCTTTTCCTTTTTCTCCGGCTTCTTTTCGTGCTTGGTTTCTTTTTTCTTTTCACCCTTCTTTTCGCCGGCGTCTTCCTTGCCGGGCGGCGGGGTGCAGTCGGTCAGGTCCTTCATCTTCGACAGAAGCTCTTCGGCCTCCGCGGAGGTCATGGTCGCCTCCTCGCCATAGAACATGCCCGTTCCGCTGGCGGCACCCTGATAGTACTGGATCGTATAGGGCTGCGTGATACCGGGAACCTTCGCCTTGTCCTTGACGAGGATCACCTCCGCGCCGATTGCGCGTCCGCGCATGAAGGCGCGCTTGTCGGGTCCGGCCTGGTCCAGCACGGCAATTTCAATGAGATCGGCCGGAAGCGTTTCCTGAACCTTCCTGGCCACGCGCAACGCCGTCTTGACCCGAGTCATGCCATCGGTGCCGGGCGGCACGCGCACATATTTGCGCAGCCACGGTCCGCGATCCCTGCGCATGTCGGCGACGCGGATCACGTCGGTGCATTCCACGCCGCTCAGTTCCTGCGCCGATGGCCCGAGAATCCGATCCTTCCCGATGAAGAAGGCAGTCGCACCCGACGCCCCGGTGAGCACAACCACACCGGACGCGATGATGACCACCTTCTTGGGAAGCTTGACCACTCAGACCTACATTTGCCGTTCAACGAGATACAAAGCCGGCTTTTCAGCCACTTGAAGTATCGCAGGCGCGCATTTCGGAATGATTAACCAAATCAGCGGTATTCAACCGGCCGGCGGAACCTTTTGATCTTGCCGCCAGGCAGGGAGAAAAACCTTGGCTTCTCCCGGCTGCTTTAGTATTGAGAAGGCCAGTGGTCCCGTAGCTCAGCAGGATAGAGCGACAGATTCCTAATCTGTAGGTCACGCGTTCGAATCGCGTCGGGATCACCATTCCTCCCCCGGCATCATTTACGAGACCTCATGTTCTTCGTCATTTCCAAGCTGGTCGGTTTCGTCACCACGCCGTCGACTGCCGTTTTCCTCGTCGGCCTTCTGGGCGTCGTTCTTCTCATGCGGCGCCGGCAAAGGCGCGGGCTGGCGCTATGCGCCGTATCCGCCCTGCTGACATTCGTCTTCGGGCTGACGCCGCTGGCCAATGTGCCGCTGGCAATCCTGGAGGATCGCTTTCCGCAACCCGTCCTCACCGAGCCGCCGACAGGCGTCATCATGCTGGGCGGGCCGGTCGATGACGATCTTTCGCCGGCGCGCAACACGATCGCGCTGGATAATGCGGCGGAGCGGGTGACGGATACCGCCGTGCTTGCGGTTCGCTATCCCACGGCACGCATCTTCCTCTCGGGCGGCTCCGGCCATTTCAGTAATCCCGGAACTAACACGGAATCGGCGTTGACGAAAAAGCTGCTGGTGGAAATGGGCCTGCCCGCCGACAGGATCGAGATGGAGGAGAAGTCGCGCACCACGGCGGAAAATGCGAAATACACCATGGAAGCGCTGAAGCCCAAGCCCGGTGAGCGCTGGCTGCTGGTGACCTCCGCTGCCCATATGCCGCGCGCCGTCGGCTCCTTTCGCGCAGTCGGCTTCAATGTCATTCCCTATCCGGTGGATTACCGGACCTACGGTCTCTCGCGGCTGGACATCTTTCCTGATGCCGTTTCCGAGGGTTTTTCCCTCGTTGACGGTGCCGCGCATGAATGGATCGGCCTTTTCGGCTACTGGCTGACAGGCAAGTCGAGCGCACTCTTTCCGGCCCCGTGAAGTCCCGGTCCGCGTGGTAAACAATCCTTAAACTTCTGTGGAGATGGTTGGACGGGGACACAACTGCAAGTCGGGCGGAAGCGACATGGAGCCTGCGAATCGTCCGACGGTTGACATACATCAATTGGATGAGTGTTTCCCGATGCTAGCAAGGTTGATGAGGGGCGCAGATAGCCCATTGGCGGCTCCTACGAAAACGTGATGCGCGAATTGCCGCAGTTTAGAAGGAATCTAACTGTCGGGACTTGACGCGGATCGTGCGAAACCTGAAAACGCCATGGCAGGTGTGGAGACGAGAATGGATTTTGAGGCCTTTTTCAAGAACGAGCTGGACGGGTTGCACCAGGAAGGCCGCTATCGCGTATTCGCCGATCTCGAGCGTCAGCGTGGAAACTTCCCCAAGGCGATCCGCCACACTGAAAACGGCCCGCAGGATGTGACCGTCTGGTGTTCCAACGACTATCTCGGCATGGGCCAGAACGCCGCCGTGATGGAAGCCATGAAGACGGCCATCGACCAGTGTGGCACCGGTGCCGGCGGCACCCGGAACATTTCCGGCACCAACCATTACCACGTCCTGCTCGAGCGCGAGCTCGCGGACCTGCATGGCAAGGAAGCTGCCCTCCTCTTCAATTCCGGCTACATGTCCAACTGGGCCTCTCTCGGCACGCTCGGCGCCAAGATCCCCGGTCTCATCATCTTCTCGGATGCCGGCAACCACGCCTCCATGATCGAAGGCATTCGCCATTCCAAGTGCGAGCGCGTGATCTGGAAGCACAACGATCTCAAGGACCTCGAAGCCAAGCTGCGCGCCGCCGATCCGGCAGCCCCGAAGCTCATCGCCTTCGAATCCGTCTACTCCATGGATGGCGACATCGCCCCCATCAAGGACATCTGCGACATCGCCGACAAATATGGCGCGATGACCTATCTCGATGAAGTGCACGCCGTTGGCCTCTATGGCCCGCGCGGCGGCGGCATTGCCGAACGCGACGGCGTGATGGACCGCATCACCGTCATCGAAGGCACGCTCGGCAAGGCCTTCGGCGTCATGGGCGGCTACATCACCGGCTCGGAAGCGCTGATCGATTTCGTCCGCTCCTTCGCCTCCGGCTTCATCTTCACCACCTCGCTGCCGCCGGCAATTGCCGCCGGCGCGCTTGCCTCGATCAAGCATCTGAAGGCTAGCCAACAAGAGCGGCTCTGTCATCAGGAGCGTGTGCGCACGCTCCGCAAAATGCTCGATGCCGCAGGCATCCCGCACATGCCGAACCCAAGCCATATCGTGCCGGTTCTGGTGGGCGACGCCGCCAAGTGCAAGTGGATCTCCGACCTGCTGCTCGACAATTACGGCATCTACGTCCAGCCGATCAACTATCCGACCGTGCCGAAGAAGACCGAGCGCCTGCGCATCACGCCGAGCCCGTTCCACACGGACGACGACATGCGCCACCTCGTCGGCGCGCTGCATAGCCTTTGGTCGCGCTGCGCACTGGCACGGGCTGTTGCCTGATCCCGCAAGAGGACCCCTCATCTGTCCTTCGGACATCTTCTCCCCAAGGGGAGAAAAGGAATTTGCCGCAACGCCTGAGAACCTCCTCTCCCCTCGGGGAGAGGTCCGCCGAGCGATAGCGGAGGCGGGGTGAGGGGCAGCCACGACCCGACAACACATCAATATTTCTGAATTGAACGGAGCATGGCGACATGCTCCGTTTCCATTTCTGACAACGATTTCAGGAATCATCCATGTCCATGCAGGACCGCCTCGACCGCGTCATCGACACCGCCGTCGCCCGCAAGACCATTGTCGGCTGCGTCGTCAAAGTCCGCAAGAACGGCAAGGAAATCTATAGCCGCGCCGCGGGCTATGCCGACCGCGAGGCGGAGAAGCGGACGCGCGACGACACTATCTTCCGCTTCGCCTCCGTCACCAAACCATTCGTCGCGGCCGCAACGCTCGCCATGATCGACAAGGGCAAGCTCGGCCTCGACGACCTCGCCGTGACCCACCTGCCCTGGTTCCACCCTAAGGGGCCGAACGGCCAACAGGCCCCGATCACCATCCGCCACCTGCTGACGCATACATCCGGCCTCACCTATGACCCGACGCTGGAGGAGCGCGAGCCGGAAAACCGCGTGACGGTGGGCATTCTCGACACCGACCGCGACGCCGAGACAAATTTCCGACCGCTGAACAAGATTCCACTGGCCTTCGAGCCCGGCACTGCCTGGGCCTATTCCGTGGCACTGGATATTCTCGGCGCGCTGATCGCCCGCGTCCATGGCGGCACGCTGGAAGAGGTGGTGAACCACTACATCACCGGCCCGCTCGGCCTGAAGGACAGCCGCTTCCACGTCACCGACCGCGAGCGCCTCGCCGCCGCCTATGCCGATGGCCCGAAAGGCGCGATCCGCATGCCGAGCCCCTACTATCCGCCCCGCGAATCCGGCTGGACCGCCGGCTTCTCGCCCGACCGCATCTTCAACGCAAAGGCCTTCCAGTCAGGCGGCGCCGGCATGGCCGGCACGGCGGGCGAGGTCATGACCCTCCTCGACACGCTCGCAAACGGCGGCGGCAAGATCCTGAGCCGCAACCTCGCCGATGCCGGCTTCGCAAACCAGGTCGGCAGCATCACCTGCGAACCCGGCATGCGCTTCGGCTTCTTCGGCGCCGTCTGCGAAGACCCGAGCATCGCGCTCAACACCATGGCCAAGGGCGCGGTGCAATGGGGCGGCGTTTACGGCAACACCTGGCTGGTGGACCGCGCGGCGGGGATCACGATGGTGTCGCTGAGCAATACCGCGCTGGAAGGCTGCATGGGCGCGTTTCCGGACAATCTGCGCCGGGCGGTGTATGGGGTATGAGGCAACGCCAGACGCGCTCCCATCCGCGCGACACACAGCAACAGATCGTCAGGGGGCCTTGTCGAGCCCCCAGCGGCTCCAGATCAACAGGATACCGCCCACGGCGACCGCGAACACCAGGCCGATGATCAGGTGGACATGCAGATGCAGCCGCCCGAGCAAGGCTTCGATCGCATTGCTGAACAGATAGCCGGCGGCGGAAATGACAATGCCCCACACGACAGCCGCAACCGCATTGAGCACCACGAACCTGCGGGCGGACACGGCAGACAGGCCTATGATGACCGGGCTGACGGTGCGCATGCCGTAAATGAAGCGGAAGGCCAGAATGAACCCGGTCGGATAGCGCTCCAGCAGCGCCTTGCCGCGCGCCGCCACCGCATGAGACGTGAGTCTGCGCACAAACCCCAGCGAACTCGCCCGGCGGCCGAGAAAAAAGAAGATCTGGTCCGCCACGAACGACCCGATCGCCGCCGCTGCGGCGACACCCCAGAACGGCAGAAGATGCCGATGCGCCGAAACACCCCCCAAAAACACCACCGTCTCCCCCTCGATCCCGGACCCGATGAGGACGGCGAGGAGGCCGTATTGGGCGATGAGGGTTTCGAGCAAGGTTGGGGACTTTCGCGTTTGGGAGAGGCGTTAGTGGCGGCGGTTTAACGCAAATAGGATTCTCGTGTTCCGGAGAAAGATCGTCAACTTTGATTCGCTCCGGTCCTCACGGCCGCGTATGTGATGCCCAACGCGAAATGCTCTGCATTGCTGGGTTATCGAACCTCCATCAATCTCGTGAAACCCATACCGTTTGCGGATCGGATTGATTTAGCAAATATTGCAACAATAACAAATTCCGATACAATCATAAGGCGCAAACTTACTAAATATGTTCTCTGATCAAAGTCGAGAGCGACGTCGTGGGGGAGTTTCAATAGCATCCAGTTCTACAACGTTGGGCTACCCGTCTCCAGAATAAACTCCGAAGCCCCGGCCAAAGCCGAAACAGGGCATTTAGTCTTTGAGGTCAAAATGAACCAGCATAGCGCCGTTTCTGCCCTCCGGGTCGATGATCAGGACTTCTTGGTAAGAAGCACAATTGATCGCTGCCCGAAAGTGATGATGGTTCGAGAACTATTCAAAAATGCGCTGGAGGCTGCACAACAGGAAGCAGAGGGTAAGGTAATCTTCTCTGTTGCACATGAGAGCGCACCAAAGCTATCCATCTTCAACAACGGCCCTGGAATGGACGATGAAGAATTAGCCCGAATGACAAATTTGGCTGCTTCAATCGGCAAGACCAAGGGCCTCGACAAGAATTTCGGCATGGGTGCGAAAGTCGCTTCTCTTCCATCGAATCGTCGAGGCATTCGCTACCGTTCCTGTAAAGCGGGTCGGGTTCATGAAACGATCTTATGCGAACGTGAAGGAGTTTATGGCCGCCTCCGCCGGTTTGACACAAACGGCGAGCCCCTCGGAGACGTAGTCGAGGTGACCGAGATTCTAAAGGCGGAAGGTGGCCACAGCCTTAACGAAGATTGGACCGAAGTTGTCCTGCTAGGGAACCGTGCCGAGCAAAATACTGTCTTGGACCCTTACGATGGCGACCCTGCTCAAAAGACGTTCTGGCTGGCAACTTATCTCTATCATCGCTTTTACCGTTTGCCTGACAACGTAGAGGTCCGACTTTACGAAGGCACTCATGCTCGAAAAGACGGCTCCCGGCGTTTCGAGACGATTTCGGCTCGACGAGCGAAGGGGGTATTTGCGAAGGATGAAACAGTCGAACTCGCCAACGGAATTAAGCTGCATTACATCTACGACGAACCGATGCGCGACACATCCCACAATAGGTCAGTGAGCGGTTCAATAGCGTCCAACCTCAGCACTTGCGCGATTGTATTCAAAGGGGAAATGTACAGCGTCCTCACCGGTCGATCTTGGACAATCGAAGCCCCCACATTTGGCGTACCTTTTGGCGCCAGACATATTTCCGTACACATTGAGCTCCCCGACGACTACCCAGTTATTCCAGAGGGCTATCGTCAATTCCTTCGCTACGCAGATGGCGAGCAGGATCAGGTGGAAGCGAAAGACTTCGCGTTGCAGGTACTTGAGAAACGGCCTGAGTGGTTGATCGACTTGATCCATTCAATGGCCCCGAACTCAGGAGACTCAAGCGACGAAATCAGAAATCGTTTGCAAGACCTACTAAACAAACTGCGTATCCGCTCTATCTCACCACGTACAGATTCCGAAGGCGATTTTGAGGTCAATCAAGGAGAAGGGCGAGGCTCTATAGAGGGTGGAACAGGGCGGAACGGCACCGGAAGCGGCGGGCATCACAAGCCCGATGATCTGACCGTAGTACAGACGGGCGCCCAAATGGCTCGTATGGCGCAAAATTTGGAACGTGCACCAAAGCTTATTCCTCTCGACGAGTCTTCCGATATTGAAGACAAGCAGATTGTTGGGCGAGCCGGGCGATATTATTCGACTTCTGGTGAACTATTCATCAATATGAGCTACCCAGCTGTTCAACTGATGCAGGAACAATTGATCCGAGAGTATTCTCAAGCGCCAGATCCCGAGGTAATGCAGAATATCGCCAGAGGCCTTTCTCGCAATTCTATGATTAACCGTGTAGGATTGGCTGTAGTATTCGCACTGGCAAAGCGCATTAACAAGGAGTGGGATGAGGAGGCTATGGGAAAAGCATTGCAACCCGAAAGCCTGAGCATTGCGGCCGACAATTACTATGAATCGCTGCAAGATGCGAGGCGTATGCTCGGCAAAACGCTCAAGATGAAGCGCACGGACGGTGAAGTGGATGACCAAGAGAATGGCTGAAATTCGCCTAGATGTAATTGGCCCGACGCTCGATATTGACGCCTATCAGACTTATCAAACCAATCTTATCTGAGCCCACTTAAGCCGCCCGCTTCCCCCGGACCCACTCCCCGGCCCTTGCCCTCGCCTCCGCATCACACGCAAACACATCCTCGACCGTCGCGGCAGCGCCCCAGCCGGTCATCTCCTCCATGACCGCCTCGGCCACATCGGCCATTTCCAGAAACCCGATCTTCTCTTCCACAAAGGCCTCGAAGGCGGTTTCTTCCGCCGCGTTCATGATGGCGCTTTGCTGGCCGCCGCGGGTCATGGCCAGCCGTGCGAGGCGGAGTGCGGGGAAGCGGTTCTCGTCGGGAGCTTCGAAATCCAGGCGGGCGAGCTTGGCGAAGTCGAGGCGTTCGACATTGAGCTTCGGGCGCGCGGGGTGGGCGAGCGCATAGCCGATGGCCGTGCGCATGTCCGGGCAACCGAGCTGGGCGAGCACCGAGCCATCCGTGTAGCCGACCATGGAATGGATGACGCTTTGCGGGTGGACAATGACTTCGATCTGTTCGGGCGCGACGCGGAAGAGATGCTTCGCCTCGATCATTTCCAGCGCCTTGTTGAACATCGAGGCGCTGCCGACGGAAATCTTCAGGCCCATCGACCAGTTGGGATGCACGCGCGCTATCGCCGCAGTGACGCCCGCCATCTGCTCGCGCGTCCATGTGCGGAACGGCCCACCCGAGGCTGTGAGCACGATGCGCTCCAGCGCATGGCGCTGGTTCTCCTCCAGCACCTGGAAGATGGCATTGTGTTCGCTGTCGACCGGCAGCAGCTTGCCGCCGCCTGTCTCGACCGCCTCGACAAAGAGCGTGCCGGCGGAGACGAGGCATTCCTTGTTGGCAAGTGCGATATCGGCGCCGCGTCTTGCGGCGGCAAGCGTGGGCGCAAGGCCAGCCGTGCCGACGATGGCCGCCATGACAAGGCTCGCCTCCATCTCGGCGGCTTCGATGAGGCCGGTTTTGCCGGCGGCGACCTGAATGCCGGTGCCGGAAAGCGCATCCTTCAGTTCGGAATAAAGCTCTTCGCTGGCGGTGACGGCGAGCTTGGCTCCCGAGGCGATGGCCTGTTCTGCGAGCAACGGGATATTGCCATTGCCGGTCAGCGCCAGCACATCAAATGCCTCGCGTCCGCCCAATTGCCCGATCACATCCAGCGTCGAAACACCGATCGAGCCCGTCGATCCGAGAACCGTTATCTTGCGCATGCTACCCTGCCGCCCTCTTTCATGAGCCGGCTATAGCACCGCGTTGAAGCGGCGTCACGCCTGCCCGTGTCCCCGCTGATGGCCATGGCCTGCAAGATCGTCGAGAATGGGGCAATCCGGCCGGTCGTCGCCATGGCAGCAATCGACCAGCGGCTGGAGCGCGTTTTTCAGCGATTGCAGCTCGGCAATCTTGGCGTCGATCTCGGAAAGCTTCTGCTCGGCCACCGCCTTCACGTCGCTGCTCGCCCGGTTGCGATCCGAATAGAGCGACAGCAGCAGCCGGCATTCATCGATCGAAAAACCGAGATTGCGGGCACGATGCAGGAAGCGCAGACGGTGGACGTCGTTGAGGCTGTAATCGCGATAGCCATTGTCGGCCCGGTCGGGCGCAACGAGCGAGATGTCCTCATAATAGCGGATCGTCTTGGCCGGCAGGCCGGAGCGTTCCGAGGCTTCACCGATGTTCATGACGGTCTCCCTTCAAATCTTCAGCTGCCGCAGCCGCAGCGCATTCGTGATCACCGAGACAGACGACAGACTCATCGCCGCCGCCGCCAGCATGGGCGACAGCATCGACCCGGTGATCGGATAAAGCACGCCTGCGGCAATCGGCACGCCCACCACGTTATATATGAAAGCGAAGAACAGGTTTTGCTTGATGTTACGGATCGTGGCCGTGGCGAGTTGCCTTGCCTTCACCACGCCCTGCAGATCGCCCTTCACCAGCGTGATCCCGGCGCTTTCGATCGCCACATCCGCCCCGGTGCCCATGGCAATGCCGGTATCGGCCGCTGCCAGCGCCGGCGCATCATTGACGCCATCGCCGGCCATGGCGACAGAATGGCCTTCCGCCTGAAGCCCGTCGACCAGGACCTTCTTGCCCTCCGGCAGAAGACCTGCGCGGAACTCCTCGATCCCGACGCGGCCGGCCACCACGCGTGCAGCAGCCTCCTGGTCGCCCGTCGCCATGATGACGCGCAGGCCGGAGTCCTTGAGCGCCGCAACCGCCTCCTTTGCCGTGGCCTTCACCGGATCTGCCGCCGCGATCAGCCCGGCGGGGCGATTCTCGACCGCGAGATACATCACGGTCGCGCCTTCCCGCGCCAGCGCCTCGGCCTTGCCGTCAAATCCGGCATCCGCGACACCGACATGGCCCATCATCTTCGCATTGCCGAGTGCCACCTTGCGCCCGCCAATCACCCCCATCACGCCCTTGCCGGAAACGGAGTCGAAATCGGCGACGTCCTGCAGCGAAAGCCCTTTCTCCTCCGCCCCCGTCAGGATCGCGGCGGCGAGCGGGTGGCCGGAGCCCTTTTCGAGCGCAGCGGCCAGCGCCAGAACCTCATCTTCGGAAAATCCTTCGAGTGCTGTCACGCCGGAGAGAACCGGCTTGCCCTCGGTAATGGTCCCGGTCTTGTCGATGACGAGCACATCCGCCGCCGCCAGCCGTTCCAGCGCCGCCGCATTGCGGATCAGCACGCCGACCTGCGCGCCGCGCCCCGTGGCGGCGATCACCGAGACCGGAGTCGCAAGCCCGAGCGCACAGGGGCAGGCAATCATCAGCACGGAGACGGCCGCCACGATGGCATAGATGAAGGACTGTTCCGGCGCGAAGACAAGCCACGCGATGAACGAAATCACGGCAACGCCCACCACCGCCGGCACAAACCAGGACGCAACGCGATCGGCCAGGCTCTGGATCGGTGCGCGCGACCGCTGGGCGCTTGTCACCATCTTGACGATCTGCGCCAGCATCGTGTCGTCGCCAACCTTGGTCGCCTCGATCACCAGCCCGCCATTGCCGTTGATCGTTCCGCCGGTCACGGCATCGCCGGGGTTCTTTTCGACCGGGATCGACTCGCCGGTGATCATGCTTTCGTCGACCGCCGAACGGCCCTCCGCCACCTGCCCGTCGACTGCAACACTCTCCCCGGGGCGCACCCGAATACGGTCGCCGACCAGGATGTTCTCCAGCGGAACCTCATATTCCGAGCCATCGGCATTGAGCCGCTGCGCCTTTTTCGGCGCGAGATTGACCAGCGCCTTGAGCGCATCGCCCGTCTTCTCGCGCGCCCTCAGTTCCAGGAGCTGCCCGAGAAAGACGAGCGCGATGATGACGACTGACGCCTCGAAATAGACCGGGACACCGCCGCCATGCCCCGTCATGTGATGCGGGAATATCCCGGGGAAGAAGGCCGCGACCACGCTATAGCCGAAGGCCGCCGAGACACCCAGCATGATCAGCGTCCACATGTTGAGGTGCCATGTCTTCACCGACACCCAGCCGCGATGGAAGAACGGCTGCGCCGCCCAGAGCACGACGGGTGCTGCAAGGATCATCTCGAGAAAGACGGAAATCCGCTCGCCGATCCAGTCCCGGATCGGCAGACCCAGCATCGGCCCCATGGAAAGGATCAGCAGCGGAACGGCAGCGGCCACGCTCACCCAGAAGCGGCGGGTAAAATCCACGAGTTCCGGGTTCGGTCCATCCGCCTGCCCGTCCATCGGTTCCAGCGCCATGCCGCAGATCGGGCAGGTGCCGGGACCGTCCTGCACGATCTCCGGATCCATCGGGCAGGTATAGCGCGCCACCTTGGGCGCGGCCTTCTTACGCCGCTTGGAATTGCCGGAGAGATAAAAGTAGGGGTCGGCGTCAAAGCGCGTCAGGCATTTCGGATTGCAGAAGTGATATTCCGTGCCCTTGTAGACAAGCTTCGGCTTGCCCGCGTTCAACTTAACCGTCATCCCGCACACGGGATCGATGGCGGTCGGGATTGGCGCGCCGTCAGCCGGCAGCGTTTCGGAATTCATGCTCATCTCGAACCCTCCTGCATATTTTCAGCAAGGCTAATCCTTCCAGTCACTGGAAGGTCAAGACAAAAAAACACCGGCGCGTTTTTGCCGCGCCGGTGCTCTTAGGAAGTCAGATCGACTTAGTAGCCGCGCGGGCAGCTGTCGATGTAGCGGCGGCCATAGCGGTCGCGGTAGTAGCACTGGCCGGGCTGTTCGGAAACGTGGCCGACAACGGCACCCGTCACGCCACCGATGGCAGCGCCGACTGCTGCGCCACGAACGTCGCCGGTGATCGCGCCGCCGAGGATTGCGCCGCCGGCAGCGCCGATGGCCGCGCCCTTTTCGGTCTGCGTGCAGCTTGTGACGGCGAGCGCCACCAGAATCAATGCAATAGCTTTCTTCATGATTGTCTCCCTGTGTAACGGGCGGAGCCAGACACCCCCCCATCCGTACTGACTAGCATGGATCGCGCGGTCTCCGCGAGAGCCAAATGTTTGAACTAAATACCAATCTGGCTCAAATTGTGGAAACGCACCGCCCCACCGCTCGCGACCGATCAGCCATTTGCGGGCAGATAACGTTTCAGACGCCAAAATGTTTCAAATCTTTTACACATTCTGATGTTTCGGTTGCTTGCCGGGAGAATTCAGCAAATACTCCCCCCACTGCGTCTGCTAATCTAGGGAGGAATGCATGACGAAAGTGACGTTGACCGTGAATGGTCGCAAGGTGAGCGGAGAATGCGAAGATCGCACCCTGCTCGTGAACTTCATCCGTGAAAACCTGGGCCTGACGGGAACGCATGTCGGTTGCGATACCACGCAATGCGGCGCCTGCGTGATCCACATGGACGGGCGTTCGGTCAAGAGCTGCACCATTCTGGCAGTTCAGGCATCCGGCTCCGACATCACCACCATTGAGGGCATTTCCTCGGGCGATACGCTGCATCCGGTGCAGGCCGCCTTCAAGGAAAACCATGGTCTTCAGTGTGGCTTCTGCACGCCCGGCATGGTGATGACCGCTGTCGACATGATCCGCCGCCATGGCGGTCAGCTCGACGAGCAGACGGTGCGGAGCGAGCTGGAAGGCAACATCTGTCGTTGCACCGGCTACCACAACATCGTGAAATCGATCCTGTCCGCTGCTGACGAAATGGGCGGCGCGAAGCAGGCGGCTGAATAAGGTCGGGTGAAGGAAAGCTCGGCAAACCGCAGTTGGATCCCGCCCGCTCGGCAGGATCCGGAAGCAATGCCGAAACTTTCGATAGCTCGCTGAAATCACTTTTCGTTATTCGCTCTTCTGGGAGGATCAGAAATGGGTGTTGAAGGTATTGGCGCACGCGTGGCGCGCAAGGAAGACAAGCGCTTCCTGACCGGTAAGGGCCGGTATGTAGACGACATGAAAGTGCCGGGGATGAAATATGCGGTCTTCGTCCGCAGTCCCCATGCACATGCGAGGATCAAGAGTATAGATCTCTCCGCCGCCAAGGAGATGCCGGGCGTCATCGACGTGCTGGAAGGCAAGTCGATGAAGGAAGACGGCATCGGCAGCCTGATCTGCGGTTGGATGATCCACTCGAAAGATGGCTCGCCGATGAACATGGGCGACTGGCGTCCTCTCGCCTACGAGACGGTTCGTTACGTCGGCGACGCCGTGGCCATCGTCGTGGCTGACAGCCTCGGCGAGGCACGCGACGCCGCCGAAGCCGTCGTCGTTGATTACGACGTGCTCCCGGCCGTGACCGAGGCCGTCGACGCGCTCAAGCCCGGCGCGCCGCAGATCCACGCCAATGCCCCCGGCAACCAGATTTACGACTGGCATATCGGCGACGAAAGCGCGGTCGATGCAGCACTTGCCTCTGCCGCACACGTCACCGAGATAGAAATCCACAACAACCGCCTCTCGCCGAACCCGATGGAGCCGCGTGCAGCACTTGGCATCTACGACTCGGCCGAGGATCACTACACCTGCTACACGACGAGCCAGAATCCGCATGTGGCCCGCCTCGTGATGAGCGCCTTCTATAATGTCGCGCCGGAAAACAAGCTGCGCGTCATTGCCCCCGATGTCGGCGGCGGTTTCGGCTCGAAGATCTATATCTATCCAGAAGAAATCACCTGCCTCTGGGCATCGAAGAAGACTGGCGTTCCGGTCAAGTGGACGTCTGACCGCACCGAAGCCTTCCTCACCGACGCCCATGGCCGCGACCATGTCTCCAAGGTGAAGATGGCCTTCGACGCGAACCATCGCGTCACGGCGCTCAAGGTCGACACGATCGCCAATTTCGGCGCCTACATGTCGCTCTTCTCGGGCGCCGTTCCGACCTATCTCTATGCGACGCTGCTCTCTGGCCAGTATGATCTGCCGGCGATCTACGCCAACGTCCATGCGGTCTACACCAACACCGCGCCGGTCGATGCGTATCGTGGAGCCGGCCGTCCGGAGGCGACCTATCTGCTGGAACGCACGATGGAAACGGCAGCCCGCGAACTGGGGATTTCCCCGGCCGAGCTGCGCTCGATCAACTTCATCCGCCAGTTCCCGCACCAGACGCCGGTCATCATGAATTACGACACCGGCAACTTCCAGGCCTCGCTGGACGCGGCCATGGCGGAAGCCGACTGGGCCGGCTTCCCGGCCCGCAAGGCGGAAGCCGAGCGGCGCGGCAAGAAGCGCGGCATCGGCATGAGCTGCTATATCGAGGCCTGCGGCATCGCGCCGTCCGCTGCGGTCGGCTCGCTCGGCGCCGGCGTCGGCCTCTGGGAATCGGCCGAAGTGCGCGTCAACGCGGTTGGCACGATCGAAGTGCTCACCGGCTCGCACAGCCACGGCCAGGGCCATGAGACGACCTTCGCACAGCTCGTCGCCACGCGCCTCGGCGTACCGCTCGACAGCATCTCCATCGTTCATGGCGACACGGACAAGGTGCAGATGGGCATGGGCACCTACGGGTCACGTTCGGGCGCAGTCGGCATGTCGGCCATCGCCAAGGCGCTCGACAAGGTCGAGGTCAAGGCAAAGAAGATCGCCGCACACCTGCTGGAAGCGTCCGAAAGCGACATCGTCATCGAGAATGGCGAACTGAAGGTCGCCGGCACCGACAAGTCGGTTCCGTGGTTCCAGGTGGCGCTCTCCGCCTATACCGCACATAACCTGCCGGCCGGCATGGAGCCCGGCCTGAAGGAAGGCGCATTCTACGATCCGGCCAACTTCACCTTCCCGGCCGGCTGCTACATCTGCGAAGTCGAGGTCGATCCGGATACCGGCAAGACCAAGCTCGTCCAGTTTGTCGCCGCCGACGATTTCGGCAACATCATCAACCCGATGATTGTCGAGGGACAAGTCCATGGCGGCATCGCCCAGGGCATCGGCCAGGCACTGCTGGAAGGCGTGCAATATGACGCCTCGACCGGCCAGTTGCTGACGGCGAGCTACATGGACTATGCCATGCCGCGTGCTGACGATCTGCCGTCCTACAAGGTGTCGCACCAGACCACGCCCTGCACGAGCAATCCGCTCGGCATCAAGGGCTGCGGCGAGGCCGGCGCCATCGGCTCGCCGCCGGCGGTGATCAATGCCATCACCGACGCCATCGGCAACAACAACCTGACCATGCCCGCCACGCCCGCCAAGGTCTGGGCTGCGCTGCACGGCCACTGAGGGAGAAGCAACCATGTATGAGACGAATTACCACCGCGCCTCTTCCGTGGACGAGGCAGCCCAATTGATGGGCAATGCTGGCGAGGGCAAGTACCTCGCCGGCGGCATGACGCTGATCGCAACGATGAAGCAGCGCCTCGCTGCTCCGTCTGACCTGATCGACCTGCGTCACATCGACTCCATGAAGGGTATCACGGTCAACGGCCGCAATGTCACGATCGGCGCCGGTACGTCGCATTACGATGTCGCAAGCTCGGATGCGCTCAAGGCCGTATGCCCGGCGCTCTGCCATCTGGCGAGCCATATCGGCGACCCTCATGTCCGCCACATGGGCACGATCGGCGGCTCCGTCGCCAATGACGATCCGGCAGCGGACTACCCGTCCGCCGTTCTGGCGCTCAACATGACTGTCAAGACCAACAAGCGCGAGATCGCCGCAGACGACTTTTTTGTCGGCATGTTCGAAACGGCGCTCGAAGATGGAGAGATCATCGTGTCCTTCTCCTTTGAAGCCCCGGACAAGGCCGCCTACCAGAAGTTCCCGAACCCGGCATCGCGGTACGCCATGGCCGGCGTCTTCGTCGCCAAGAAGGGATCGGATGTGCGCGTCGCCGTCACCGGTGCCGGCTCCAACGGCGTCTTCCGGCATACGGGCATGGAAGCCGCACTGAAGGCTGCATGGTCTCCGGACGCGCTCGCGGCCGTCTCGGTCGATGCCGGCATGATGATGGCCGATATCCATGGCAACTCCGATTATCGCGCCAATCTGGTGAAGGTCATGGCGAAGCGCGCGGTTGCCGCCGCCGGCTGAAACTCGAGAAGGCAGACATTCCTGATCCGCGGCCACATCACGGGCCGCGGATTTTTTTTGCAAGACGGGACAGTATTTTTGGTGGGCGATAAATCCAAAGCACGCATCGCTGCGTTATCAATAGGAAAGCCCAATGTAAAAAGTTCGTTATATTCCATAACGAATATCAGTTTCGGCGCTTTGAAAGATAAGTGGCTCACGAAACAGGGCTGAACGGCACCGGATTACTGGATCAGCAACGCATGATATCAAAGCTCGAATTCTTCATCGCTCTGGCAAGATCCCGGCACTTCGGGCGCGCGGCAGAGGAATGTGGCGTGACTCAACCCACCTTGTCTGCAGGAATTCGCCAGCTCGAAGAACAATTGGGCGTCCTTCTTGTTCAGCGCGGATCACGCTTTCAGGGACTGACGCCGGAAGGTGAGCGCGTGCTGATCTGGGCGCGCAAGATCGTGGCCGATACACGTGCGCTGCGCGATGAGATGCGGGAAGTTCGCTCCGGCCTGTCAGGCCATTTGCGCCTCGCTGTCATCCCGACTGCGCTGGCATTCACCCCGAAGGTGACGGAGATCTTCAAGAAGCGTCACCCGGAGGTCACGTTTTCGATCCGCTCAGCGACATCGGACCAGATCCTCGAATTGATCGAGAATTTCGAAGTGGATGCAGGGCTGACCTATCTCGGCGGAGAGCCCGTCGGCCGGGTTCAGACGATTCCGCTTTATAACGAGCGCTATTACATGCTCGTCGCGCGGCAGCATCCGCTCGCAAGTCGTACGCGTATTACCTGGGAGGACGCTGCGGCCGCCGATCTCTGTCTCCTCACCACGGACATGCAGAACCGCCGCATCATCGATCGCCATTTTGAAGAGGTGGGAGCCCGCCCGCGCCCGCGCATGGAATCCAACTCCATCGTCGTCCTGTTCTCTCATGTGCTTTCAGGCGAATGGGCAACCATCCTGCCGGCCGGGATGATCGAGGCCTTCGGTTACCAGAACAAGGTTCGCGCGATCGAACTGGATCGCCCCGACACTGGCCATCTCGTCGGCATCGTGACCGCACCGCGGGACCCCGCAACGCCCTTGGTTCGCGCCCTCCTCGGAGCGGCAAAGACGATAGCCGACAAGGGACAGTTGGCGATTTCTTGATAGGTATTCTCTATCAAATGACGAATAAGGAATATTGACCGACGTCCATCCGATAGCCATGGTCACCCCATAGTGTACGGTGAGCAGAGATTGCACCGGGAGGTCGGCCCCTTGAATATTCATAATCCCATTGGCGGCGTGGAAATGCGCGCGCTTGAGATCGTCACATCGCTGAAGTCGCTCGAAGGGCCGCTTCTGCCGATCCTGCATGCGCTTCAGGGAGAGTTCGGCCATGTCCCGCAATCCGTCCTGCCACTGATCGCGAAGGAACTGAACCTGTCGCGCGCCGAAGTGCATGGCGTCATGACCTTCTATCATGATTTCCGCGCCGAGCCGGCCGGCCGCCATGTGCTGAAGCTCTGTCGCGCCGAAGCCTGCCAGTCGATCGGCGGCGAGGCTTTCTGCAATTCGGTCCGCGAAGCACTGGGCATCGACTGGCATGAGACGACACCCGATGGCCGCGTCACGCTGGAACCCGTCTTCTGTCTCGGCCTCTGTTCCTGCGCCCCAGCCGCCATGCTGGACAACGAGCTGATCGGCCGTGCAGACCTTGCCGGCATCAAGGCCGCCCTTGCGGAGGCTGGCCAATGAGCATCAAGATTTACGTCCCCCGCGATTCCGCCGCCGTCGCACTCGGTGCAAATCACGTCGCCAAGGCCCTGCAATATGCGATCGCCTCCGAGGGCCACGACGCCGTCATCGTCCGTAACGGCTCGCGCGGAATGCACTGGCTGGAGCCTCTGGTCGAGGTCGAAACGCAGGAAGGTCGCATCGCCTACGGCCCCGTCAAGGCCACCGATGTCGAGCCTCTGATCGAAGCGGGCCTTCTCGACGGCAAGGCGGGCCATCCGCTCTATCTCGGCCCGACCGAGGACATTCCCTTCCTGAAGAGCCAGACGCGCCTCACCTTCGCGCGCTGCGGCGTCATCGATCCGCTGTCCCTCGCCGACTATGAAGCCCATGGCGGCCTCAAGGGCCTGCGCTCGGCGCTTGCCATGCACGCTGCCGACATCGTCAAGGAAGTGACCGACAGCGGCCTGCGGGGCCGCGGCGGCGCCGGCTTCCCGACGGGCATCAAGTGGAACACCGTGCTTCACGCCAAGGCGGCCCAGAAATACATCGTCTGCAATGCCGACGAGGGCGACAGCGCCACCTTTGCCGACCGCATGATCATGGAAGGCGACCCCTTCGTGCTGATTGAAGGCATGGTCATTGCCGGCCTCGCGACCGGCGCGACCAAAGGCTACATCTTCAACCGCTCGGAATATCCGCTGGCGATCGATGTGTTCAACAAGGCGATAGAGATCGCGCGCGCCGCCGGCATTCTCGGCCCCTCTGTTCTCGGCTCGCATCACGCCTTCGACATGGAAATGCGTGTCGGCGCAGGCGCCTATGTCTGCGGCGAGGAGACATCGCTGCTGAACGCACTCGAAGGCAAGCGCGGCGTCGTCCGCTCCAAGCCGCCGGTTCCGGCGCTCGAAGGCCTGTTCGGCAAGCCGACAGTCGTCAACAATGTCATCTCGCTCGCCTCCGTGCCGATCATCCTGGACGAGGGCGCGGAATATTACCGCGACTTCGGCATGGGCCGTTCGCGCGGCACGATTCCGATCCAGATCGCCGGCAATGCGAGACATACCGGCCTCTACGAGACCGCCTTCGGTCTCACGCTCGGCGAAATCGTCGAGGGGATCGCCGGCGGCACCGCCACCGGCCGACCGATCAAGGCGGCTCAGGTCGGCGGCCCACTCGGTGCCTATTTCCCGCCCACCCTCTTCGACACACCCTTCGACTACGAAGCCTTTGCGGCGAAGGGTGGACTCATCGGCCATGCCGGCATCACCGTCTTCGACGACAGCGCCGACATGCTGAAAATGGCCCGCTTCGCCTTCGAATTCTGCGCCGTCGAAAGCTGCGGCAAATGCACCCCCTGCCGCATCGGCTCGACGCGCGGCGTCGAGGTAATCGACAGGATCGCCGCCGGCATCGAGCCGAAGAAGAGCCTCGACCTCGTGACCGACCTCTGCAACACGATGAAGTTCGGCTCGCTCTGCGCACTCGGCGGCTTCACGCCCTATCCGGTCATGAGCGCGATCACGCATTTCCCCGATGATTTCGTGGGCTCAGCCAAGCTGGAGGCGGCGGAATGATCATGCTGCACACCGCCGCCGCCCACGTCCTCCCCCGTTCCGCATAGGAGACAGTCCCATGTCCCTCATCCATGAAATCGACTACGGCACCCCGGCTTCGAAATCCGAAAAGACCGTGACGCTCACCATCGACGGCCGCGAAATCACCGTCCCGGAAGGCACGTCGCTGATGCGTGCTTCGATGGAAGCCGGCATCCAGGTGCCGAAGCTCTGCGCCACCGACATGGTCGACGCCTTCGGCTCCTGCCGCCTCTGTCTCGTCGAGATCGAAGGCCGCAATGGCACGCCGGCCTCCTGCACGACACCGGTCGCGCAAGGCCTGGTCGTCCATACCCAGACGGAGCGCCTGAAGGCGATCCGCAAGGGCGTGATGGAACTCTACATTTCCGACCACCCGCTCGACTGTCTCACCTGCGCCGCCAATGGCGACTGCGAGCTTCAGGACATGGCAGGCGCGGTCGGCCTGCGCGACGTGCGCTACGGTTACGAGGGCGACAACCATGTGAAGACGCGCGACGGCGTCGGCGAGACAAACGCCCGCTGGATGCCGAAGGACGAGTCGAATCCCTACTTCACCTACGATCCGGCCAAATGCATCGTCTGCTCACGCTGCGTCCGTGCCTGCGAAGAGGTGCAGGGCACATTCGCGCTGACCATCGAGGGCCGCGGTTTCGACAGCCGTGTTTCGCCGGGCATGCATGAGGATTTCCTCTCCTCCGAATGCGTCTCCTGCGGCGCCTGCGTGCAGGCCTGCCCGACCGCAACGCTGACGGAGAAGTCGGTCATCGAGATCGGCCAGCCGGAACATTCGGCTGTCACCACCTGCGCCTATTGCGGCGTCGGCTGTTCCTTCAAGGCGGAAATGCGCGGCGAGGAACTCGTCCGCATGGTGCCTTGGAAGGACGGCAAGGCCAATCGCGGCCATTCCTGCGTCAAGGGCCGCTTCGCCTGGGGCTATGCCACGCATCGCGACCGCATCCTCAACCCCATGATCCGTGAGAGCATCGATCAGCCCTGGCGCGAAGTCTCCTGGGAAGAGGCGCTGACCCACACGGCGCGCGAATTTAGCCGGATTCAGAAGCAATACGGCCGCGACTCGGTCGGCGGCATCACCTCCTCGCGCTGCACGAATGAAGAGACCTATCTGGTCCAGAAGCTCATCCGCGCCGGCTTCGGCAACAACAATGTCGACACCTGCGCCCGCGTCTGCCATTCGCCGACTGGCTACGGCCTCGGCCAGACCTTCGGCACGTCTGCCGGCACGCAGGATTTCGACAGCGTAGAGCATACAGACGTCGTCATCGTCATCGGCGCCAACCCGACCGACGGTCACCCGGTCTTCGGCTCGCGACTGAAGAAGCGGCTCCGTCAGGGCGCCAAGCTCATCGTCATCGACCCGCGCCGCATCGATCTGGTCGATGGCCCGCATGTGAAGGCGAATTACCATCTGCCACTCCGCCCCGGCACGAATGTCGCCATCGTCACCGCGCTCGCGCATGTCATCGTCACCGAGGGCCTTTACAACGAAGCCTTCATCCGCGAGCGTTGCGACTGGTCCGAATTCCAGGACTGGGCCGAATTCGTCGCCGAGAAGCGCCACAGCCCGGAAGAGATCGAAAAGCTCTCCGGCGTGCCCGCCGATCTCATTCGTGGGGCTGCGCGCCTCTACGCCACCGGCGGCAATGGCGCGATCTATTACGGCCTCGGCGTCACCGAGCACAGCCAGGGTTCGACGACCGTTATGGCCATCGCCAATCTCGCCATGGCGACCGGCAATATCGGCCGCAAGGGCGTCGGCGTGAACCCGCTGCGTGGGCAGAACAATGTGCAGGGCTCCTGCGACATGGGCTCCTTCCCGCATGAACTGCCGGGCTATCGCCACATCTCGGACGACGCGACGCGCGACGTCTTCGAGAAGCTCTGGGGCGTGAAGCTCAATAACGAGCCGGGCCTGCGCATCCCCAACATGCTGGACGCCGCCGTCGAAGGTACGTTCAAGGGCATCTACATCCAGGGCGAGGACATTCTGCAGTCCGACCCGGACACGCATCACGTCTCGGCCGGTCTCGCCGCGATGGAATGCGTCGTCGTTCAGGACCTGTTCCTCAACGAAACCGCCAACTACGCCCATGTCTTCCTGCCGGGCTCGACCTTCCTCGAAAAGGACGGCACCTTCACCAATGCCGAACGCCGTATCAACCGCGTCCGCAAGGTCATGAGCCCGAAGAACGGCTATGGTGATTGGGAAGTGACGCAGGAACTGGCGAAGGCGATGGGCCTGAACTGGAACTACAGCCATCCCTCAGAGATCATGGCCGAGATTGCGGCGACCACGCCAAGCTTCGCCAATGTGACCTACGAGATGCTGGAAGAGAAAGGTTCGGTGCAGTGGCCCTGTAACGAGAAACATCCCGAGGGCTCGCCGATCATGCATGTCGACGGCTTCGTCCGTGGCAAGGGCAAGTTCATCCGCACGGAATATGTCGCAACGGACGAAAAGACCGGCCCGCGCTTCCCGCTGCTGCTGACGACGGGCCGCATCCTCAGCCAGTACAATGTCGGCGCGCAGACGCGCCGCACCGAGAATGTCGCCTGGCACGCCGAGGACCGGCTGGAAATCCACCCGCACGACGCCGAAAACCGTGGCATCCGCGACGGCGACTGGATACGGCTCACCTCGCGCGCCGGCGATACGTCGCTGCGCGCACTGATCACAGACCGCGTGGCACCGGGCGTCGTCTACACGACCTTCCACCACCCGGACACGCAGGCCAACGTCATCACCACCGACTTCTCCGACTGGGCGACGAACTGCCCGGAATACAAGGTGACGGCGGTGCAGGTCTCGCCCTCCAATGGTCCGTCGGAATGGCAGGAGGATTACAGCGAATTGTCCCGTCGCTCACGCCGGATTGCGGGCAAGATGGAAGCTGCGGAGTGATGATGGTGCAGCGGCAACCCGGAGCCTGGCCTCTCCCCTTGTGGGAGAGGAAGGAAAATCAGCATCTTAGCCAAAGGCTAAGTGCTAGATTTTCCAGGTGAGGGGGTTCGCCATGCATTTAGCGCCCACTACCCCCTCACCAAGCTCGCCAAGCCAATCGCCTCCGGCTCTTGGGGCGAGCTATCCTCTCCCACAAGGGGAGAGGAGGATCCGGCCATGAACCCCACCCGCCCCCTCCCCCGCACAACCCTCGCGTCCGGCCGCTTCGCCTCCTCCACCCGCGAAATCGCCGAGGAAGTGCCCGTCGCCTTCACCTATCGCGGCTCGACGCAGGCCGTGATGATGGCAACCCCCGCCGACCTCGAAGACTTCGCCTATGGCTTCACGCTCAACGAGGGCATTGTCGCGCGGCCGCAGGATATTCTCTCCGTGACGGGTGAAGAAACCGGCGGCGGCATCGATCTCCAGATCGAGCTCGCCGGAGACAATCAGGCCGCACTGACTGCCCGCCGTCGCGCCATGGCGGGCCCGGTCGGCTGCGGCCTCTGCGGCATCGAATCCATCGAGCAGGCGCTGCTCCCCGCCCGGCATGTCGAAGCCACGCTCATCCTTTCGCCGGAGCACATCGCCGAAGCGACCGCCTCGCTCAGCGCTCATCAACCCCTCTTTGCCGCCACTCGCGCCGTCCATGCCGCCGGCTTCTATCGCCCCGGCGAAGGCCTGCTACTCGTCCGTGAGGATGTCGGCCGGCACAATGCGCTCGACAAGCTCTGCGGCGCGATGGCGCGAGCCGGCATCGACGGTGCAAGCGGTGCAATCGTCCTGACCAGCCGCGTCTCGGTGGAAATGGTGCAGAAGACGGCGATGTCGGGCGCAAGCGTGCTCATTGCCATCTCTGCCCCGACCGCACTTGCCATCCGCATGGCAGACACCGCCGGCATTGCGCTGGTGGCGCTGGCGCGCGACAAGGATTTCGAGATTTTCACGCATGCCGGCCGCCTCGCCGGCCAGACTGATACGAAGAGAGATGCCGATGTCGCATGACAAGATCGTTCGCATGGCGAACCAGATCGCCACCTTTTTCCACTCCCAGCCGCAGGCCGAGCGCGCGGCGGGCGTGGCGAACCATATAAACAAGTTCTGGGAGCCGCGCATGCGCCGGCAATTCTTCGAGCATCTCGAAAACGGCGCGCCCTTCGACCCGCTGGTGAAGGAAGCCGCAGCGCTCGTTAACAAGCCGGAAACCGCCGATCACGCCTGAAGGCAGATCGCTTCCAGCGCCTTGGCGGCCTCGCCGAAATGCCGCTCCTTGTGCCGGATCATCCGGAACTGTCGCTCGGGGCGCGGAAAGTTGACGGCCACCAGGTCGCCCTGCGCCAGAAGCGGCTCGACGGCACGGCGCGACACCGCGCAGGCCGCCCGCGACGTGCGCACCGCCGACAGCATTGCCTCATTGGACGGCAGGGTAAGCGCGATCTTCCGCCGGTTCGGATCGAAGCCCATGGCGCGTAGCATCGCCTCGAATTCCGAGCGCGTGCCGGAGCCCTCTTCGCGGATAACCCAGACCGTTTCGGCCACCAGCGTATCGGCGCTGGCCCCTTCCGCACGCGCCAGCGGATGGCCCGGCGCGACGACCACGACCAGCTCGTCCTCGCCCACGACCCGCGCCGCCAGCGCCGGTTCATCGAACCGGCCCTCGACAAAGCCGAGATCGGCGGTCCCCTCGATGACCGCACGGGTGACCCCCTGCGTGTTGCTTACGGACAGATCGAGCGCGATCCCGGGATAGGCGGCATGAAACTGCATCAGCCGCTGCGGTAGCCAGTAGGTCGCCACCGTCTGGCTGGCATGGATGGTAAGCCGCCCACGCCGCATGTCGCCGAGTTCGGAGAGGACCAGAGCCGCCGACTGCGCCCTCGACAGCACAGCTTTCGCCTCGTCCAGAAAAACCCTGCCTGCCTCCGTCAGCTCGATCCCACGCCCGACGCGATGGAAAAGCTGCACATTATAAAAGCCTTCGAGCGTCTTGATAGCCGCGCTGACGGCCGACGGCGTCAACCGCAAGGCCTCCGCCGCCTTGGTCAGATGCTGTCGCTCGGCAACCGCGACGAAGATGGAAAGCTGCTCGAAGGTCATTCATTCAATTTTGCAGAACGGAATATGCGATATTATTCGATTTTTTTGCATAATTGTCCATGGCATTTTCATCTCCATCGCAAGGAGTTGAGACATGCAGATCGCCCAAAGATGGAACAAAACCTGGAAGGCCGCGCTGCCGGGCATTGCCCTTTGCAGTTTGGTGGCGGCTCTGGGATTTGCCGCGGAACAGGCGGAAAAGGCATTGTTCGGCCGTGCCTGGCTTGAAAGCCTCGTCATGGCAATCCTGATCGGCGCGGCGATCCGCACAGCATTGGGCCTGCATCCGCGCTTCGAGGCCGGCGTTACCGTCTCGGCGAAGCTGCTGCTGGAAATCGCAATCGTTCTGCTCGGCGCATCGATCAGCGTCTCGGCGATTGCCGGCGCAGGTCCCGCACTGGTGGCCGGCGTCGCCGGTTCGGTCTTCATCGCGGTGCTGTCGAGCTACACGATCGGCCGGCTGCTCAGGCTGGAGCATCGTCTCGCCCTGTTGGTCGCCTGCGGCAACTCCATCTGCGGAAACTCGGCGATCGTGGCCGTCGCACCCGTCATCAAGGCACGCGCCGAGGATGTTGCAGCCTCGATCGCCTTCACGGCTGCGCTCGGCATCCTCGTTGTTCTCCTCCTGCCGCTCGGGCAGCACGCCAGCGGGATGAGCGCGGAGAGCTATGGCATTCTCTCGGGCATGACGGTCTATGCCGTGCCGCAGGTGCTTGCAGCGACCGCCCCCGTCGGGCTGCTGAGCATGCAGACCGGCACGCTGGTCAAGCTCATCCGCGTCATGATGCTCGCACCGGTCATCTTCTTGATTGGCCTCGTCGGCAATCGCAGCACCGAGCAGCCTGAGGCCAAGCGGAAGATCGAATGGGCAAAGCTCGTGCCCTGGTTCATCATCGGTTTCGTCTCGCTGATGGCGCTGCGTTCCGCGGGAATAATCCCGGATCAGGCTCTCAACCCGCTCCAAACGCTGGCGACCGCACTAACCATCGTCTCCATGGCCGCCCTTGGCCTCTCGGTGGACATGCGCACCATCCTCTCGTCTGGCGGACGTGTTCTGGCCGCCGGCACGCTCTCCCTCGGTCTGCTGGTCGGCATCAGCCTCGCGCTTCTTCACGTTCTGGGCATACGCTGAAACTACAAAGGCCGCCCCGGCAATCCGGAGCGGCCTTTTTGTAGATCAACTGACCTGAAGATCAGGCTGCGACGTCGTCCATGTCCTTTTCGCGGAACATCTTGGAGAGGTTCAGGAAGCAGATCATGCCGTTCTCGTTCGCGATGATGCCTTCCGAATAGCTGCGATCGAAGGAAGCGGTGACTTCCGGAACCGGCTGGATCTGGCTACCGGCGACCGTAAGGATGTCCGAAACGCGATCGACCAGCATGCCGATGACCATGTTGTGCACTTCGGCAACGACGATGGCCGAACGCTCATTGGCCTGCGTGCTTTCCATACCGAGCTTGTAGGCAAGGTCGATGATCGGAATGACCGAGCCGCGCAGGTTCATGACACCGATGACTTCCGGCGGCGAATGCGGGATCGGCGTCGATGGCGCCCAGCCGCGGATTTCGCGGATCGTCGTGGTCTTCACGCAGAATTCCTGATCGTGAAGCCGGAAGGCGATGATCTCGAGTGTCTCGCCCGCATAGTTGGTGGTGTTGATTACGCTCGCCATCTCAGAACTCTTCCCAGGTATCGCTCGCCACTGCGAGTGCGTTGTTGCCGACGGACAAAGGCCCCGCCATTTTCTTCGTCACATGCCTTGCCGGAGACACCTGCTTCCGCCCCGCCACATCGGCCCGCACCGGGCTGACGCGAGGTGACCGCGCACCGATCCGGAACCGCGCGAGCAGGTCGCTCAGCGATTCCACCTCGATGGCAAGTCCGGTGATGGCTGCATTCGTCTGCTCCACCATGGCTGCGTTCTGCTGTGTCCCCTGGTCCATCGTGCTGACGGCATTGTCGATTTCCTTCAACCCGGCGGACTGTTCACGGGAAGAATGCACAATAGCAGTTACATTCCTGTTAACACTCTCGACTTGTTTTACGATCTCCTGAAGAGCCTCACCGGTGCGAACAACAAGTGCGACCCCGTTCCTCACTTGTGCGCCGGAATTACTGATCAGGGACTTGATTTCCTTTGCCGCGCGGGCGGAACGCTGCGCAAGCTCCCGAACTTCCTGGGCGACGACCGCAAATCCCTTACCGGCTTCGCCTGCCCGTGCGGCTTCCACGCCGGCGTTCAACGCCAGGAGATTGGTCTGGAAGGCGATTTCGTCGATGACGCCGATGATGTTGCTGATCTCGCGCGACGAGCCCTCGATTTCGCCCATTGCCGCGATCGCTTCGCTCACCACCACACCGGATTTTTCGGCGCTGTCGCCCGTATCGCTGATGAGGCGTCCCGCCTCCTCGGCAAGCGTCGCAGTCTCGGTGATCTTTTTGGAGATCGTACCAAGGGCCTGGACGGTATCGATGACGGACGAAGCCTGGCGCTCGGTCCGCTTGGCAAGTTCGGCAGACGCGGTACGCATTTCCATTGTGCTTGCCGAAATCGCACCGGCATGATTTCCAACGCCGTGCATGGCCTCCCGCAGCCGCGCGATCGAAGAATTGAAATCCAGCTTCAGCTGCTGGAGGTCGGAGGGGAAATTCCGATCGACCGTCTGTGCCAGATCACCCTCCGCGAGCCGGTTCAGGGCGCGTCCAATTTCCTGCACCGCGTGCACCCGTTCCGTAACATCGGTTGCGAACTTGATGACCCGAAGCACCCTGCCATCCGGATCGAGGATCGGATTGTAGGAGGCCTGGATCCAGACTTCGCGACCGCCCTTGCCGGAACGTCGGAATTCGCCGGACTGGAACTTCCCTGCCGCAAGATTGGCCCAGAATTCGAGGTAAAGAGGTGACTGAACATCCTCAGGATAGCAGAATATCCGATGGTGCTTGCCCACGATCTCCGGAAGCGCGTAACCAAGAGCCGTCAGGAAGTTATCGTTCGCTGTGATGATTTCGCCCTGCGGCGTAAACTCGATCACTGCCTGGGTGCGCGAAATCGCCTCGATCTTGCCGGCGTCCTGCAGTGACTTGAGCTTGCCGGCGGTGATATCCGTGGCGACCTTGATCACTTTGACCACCTTGCCACCCTTCGTCACCGGACTGTAGGTGGCCTCGATCCAGACCTCCCGCCCCGCCTTGCCGAACCGCTTGAACTCGGCGCGATTGTGCGCGCCTGTCTTCAGGTTTGCCCAAAACGCGCGATATTCGGCGGTTTCCGCATAGGCCGCCTCGACAAACATGCGATGATGCCGCCCGCGGATTTCCTCCAGCGAGTAGCCCAAGGCCTGGCAGAAATTTGAATTGGCATCGAGGATATTGCCATCGGGATCGAACTCGATGATGGCATGAGCCTTTCGTATCGACGCCAGGACTGCTTTGGCATCGCCGGCTGCAAGCCAGTTCAGCATGAAAAAACCCTCGAAGGACATTGATGTCAGGAAGTCCGGCGCAAGAAGCGGTTTCGCCATCGTTCGAAAGAATAAATAAAGACAACCCCTTAACAAAAGATGGATTGAGCAGAACAGAAGTTAACTATTTCAAAAAGTTGTGCCGAATTTGATATTCGCCATGCATAAAGAGAATAATTCAATTTCAGATTGAACTATTGTATCAAATTAATTAATTCTAATATTCCTTTTCGTAGAATATACCTGCAGCACTTCCACCACCGCTATCCGCTTCCCCGCGAAGCTTGACGCCCTTGCCGACATCAAGGTTGATGATGGCCTTGCTTGAACCAGCCCCGGAGCCCTGCTGAAGCTGCAGATAGGTGCGGCTGTTGATATATTTGCCTGCCGTCACCTGGGCCTGGCCGGCACTGTCGGTCGAAACGTCCAGGTCATCGATGCCGGTGCCCTTCCTCAGTTTCTCGAAAACCGATGAGCTGCGACCACCGGCAAGCTGCAGGGCCGCATCGGCGAGCTGGGCAATCTGGAACGGCGTGAGGCTCGAAAGCGACCGGTTGAAGATCAGTTGCGCGAGGACTTCATCTTGCGGCAGCGCTGGCGACGACGAAAATGCGATCGCCGGATCGTTCGCCGGACCACTAACGGTAACAGTAATGTTGGCGGCCGAGGCGCTTGAGGTTGCGTCGAGATTGAGCACAGGAATCAGCCCGCCGCCAAAACTGATCGTCCCCGAGGCAAAGTCGAGCCGCTTGCCCAGTATCTCCAGGCGTCCGCGAATCATGTTGAAGGCGCCCGAAACGGCCGGCGCTGCCGAGGTGCCGTTGACGCGCAACGTGCCGCCCAACTCGGCGTCGACGCCACGTCCGCGCACAAAGATCTGGTTCGGTGCGTTGATTTCGAGGGCAAGGCGCAGCGCAGAAGAAACACTGGACGGTGTCGGCGTATCCGCTTTAATTTCCTTGGCCTGAAGCAAGACCTTCCGCGAGGCATTTTCATGCTTGACGTTCAGCGCGGCCAGCGATGCCGGGATTTTCTCCGGTATGGTAATGGCGGCCTGGGCCACGCGGATCGTGCCGCCAAGTTCGGCCCCGCCGGCGAGCGGTCCTTTCAGGGTCAGATCACCCGTCAGCTTGGCGTCTACCAGACCGCCGTCGGCATAGACAGCGTTGGTGAGTTTGATCGTCAGATCGGCGGGCAGGCCCGAGCTCGGGTCGATGCCGATCGTGCCGGCCACAGTCAGGCTTCCGCCGTTGGAGATCTTGGCCGAGAGGCCGGCAATGCGGGCGGTGTTGCCGTCGAGCGTGATCGTGCCGTCAATGCCCGTCAGGTTCAAGTTCTGCCGAGGCAAAGCCGCTCCGGCGGAGGCAAGCCGGATCGTGCCGCCGAGCTTCGGAGCGGTCAGGGCACCATTGGCCGAAATGTCAAAATTTGCCGTTCCCGACAGCGCGATGCCCTGATCTGTGACGAAGGGTTGTCCAAGGGCCAGCGGTGCGGAACCCTGCACCCGCATCGCCAGGCTCTGTCCGCCTTGGAGCTGGACGCGGCCCGACGCCTTCGCATTAAGCCCGCCTCCAGCACCGGACGCGTCTATCGTCAGCGCCCCACCGCCAAAACCGCCCTTGGCCTGCAAGGCCATCGGCGGCAGACCGGCGCTGCGTGTGGCCGCCAGCGAAGCGGAGGGCCAGTTCAGGGCGAACTGCGCTGTGGGATTGGCCAGCGTTCCTGTGACGGTCGCGGTGCCGGAAATCACGCCATCCGCCCCCAGAGTGGGAGAGAACGTATTGGCAAGCGCCGCCGGCAGGCTGGAAATCGTAACCTTGAGGTCCAGCGCATTGCCCACGCGACCGCTGACAGCGACCGAGCCACTGCCAAGAGCCATCTTGAGCCCGTCGAGCCGAACCCCGCCATCCGCCAATGTCACATCGGTCGGTCCGGCGAGTTTGACTGCGACTTTCTCGGCGCTCGCATTGAAGCCGCCGAGATGGACGACCGTGTTGCCTCCAGACGTGGCGACATAACCATTGGCAGCAAGCGGCGCACCCTGATAGCGGCCAGCCAAGGTGAAATCGGTCTTGTCGCCTTGGCGCGAGAAAGTGAGAGCCGGCTTTTCCACCACGTTGGCACCGCTGCTGAGCGTATCCGCGCCGAGCGTACCTGAAAGTGTGGCCTCGCGATAATCGATCCCCGCGCGAATGCCCGCAAGCGAGACGGTGTCATAGCCCAGCTTTTCGCCGTTCAGATCAAGACGGGCGGCAAGCTGGCCAGAGGCCGAAGAAAGAGAAAGCCCCCCCTTCAAGCCGCCGCTGAGGGGTTGGCCCGCCATGGCGCCGATCAGAGAGAGGTCGGGCATGTCGAAAGCGAGCTTTCCCTCCGGCATGAAGGCTGAATTCAGTGTCAGCGCGCCGGTCAGACGGTTCGGGCCGATCTTCACCCGCAGGTCCGGAATGGAGCTTCTGCCCTGTTCCTGCTTCATCACGGCATCGACATCGATGGCCTGTCCCGCAATCGAGCCCGTAGCCTTCACATTCCCGCCGACCGCGCCTTGATCCAGCGCAGCCGTGACATCAGCGGTGAAGCCGTCAAGCTGCTTTCCGGAGAGGACCGCCTTGGGGACGGAGAGTGAAATTTTCGCAGATGGCGCAGACACTGTTCCGCTCGCCGACAGACTGAATCGACCGCTGCCCTTCGCGCTGTCGGAAAGCTTTCCCAGATCCGGAAGCGTTCCATCGAAAGCCGCCTCGATGGCGTCGTCCTTGAGGCTCGCGCTGCCCTTCGCCTCCACAAGCTCGGAGGTCAGGACCAAGTTGCGCGCTTCGACCGATCCGTTTGCCACCCGCACGTCACCCGAAAGGGCAACCGTCTTGGTCAGCTTTGCAGCCAGGGCCTCGGGAAGGGCGGAGGGAGCCGCGAAGATCTGCAGCGTAGCGTCGGTGGAGCCCGACGCCAGGTCATAACTGACCTTACCCTTGCCGCCGAGGCTCGAACCTTCGAGTTGATAGGCAGCCTGAATAGTCTGCGACGAGACCGTGACCGGCGCCGTCAGATTGATCGGCGCCTGGATCAACCGGTTCAGCGCGTCGGACTTGAAATCGCGCCCGCCGACGGACAAACGCGTGTCAATCGTGCCGGATTGGCCGCTGAGGCTGAAGGCGTCCGAGCGAGCGGTAAAAGCGATATCCGCAAGACTGAAGCTGCTGGTCGTCAGTTTCTTGAGGTCGAGTGCGGCGTCGATCGCAGCCTTGTCTGGCGATCCCCGGACGGAAACTGTCAGCGCCTTCAAGTCGAGCCCCAGCGTGTCACCGCCCATCGGCAGCGAAAACACGGCGCTTTCACCCACCGGGGTGATTTCGGCATGAAAATCGTTGGCGCCCTTGGCCGAGAGCGTTCCGCCCAGATCGGCGGCAAGCGTGCCCGTCGCGATTCTGCCGCGACTGACCGACACCGTGCCGCCCACATCATAGGAAACGGCAAGATCAATATCGGTTCGCCCCTTGAACAGCGGCTCCAGCACTGGCGGCGAGATTGCGTCGAAGGCGCCACCGCCCTTCAGCGCGACATTGATCGGACCCGTCTCCCCCTTGCGGACCGAGGCATCCAGATTGACCACGGGCACGCCTTCCACAGAGGCCGTCGCCTTGCCCTGCCAATTGGCGAGCGCACCATTTCCCTTGATCGAAAACGCAAGCGCGGGCTGGTCAGGCAGACGCAAAAGTCCGGCGATGACCCCGCCCTTCGGCTCTTGCGCATTCGCATCCAAAGCCAGCGACTGCATATTGGCGTCATACTGGACAGACAGCGTCGCACTTGCGGATGTATTGCCGAGGTCACGGAGGCTCGCCTGACCCGAAATGCCACTACGCGTCAATGCCGCCTGCCCATCCGCAGCCAGCATTTCCTCCTTCCCGGAAAGCGCGGGCCCGAGCGAAATTAGCGGGAGCGTGAGTTTCTGAAGATCAACCTCGACCGGAAGCGAGAATGAACTGCTTCCGGATGAGGTCGTCGACGAGGCTTCCGGAAGGCGGTCGAGACGGATGCGTTGTGCGGTCAGCAATTCGATCCGGGCCTTGAGCGCCAAGAGATCAAGCGGCGACCAATCGGCGGCCAGTCCGTCGACCTCGGCATAAACGCCCTTCGCGTCGGCAAGGGTCACGCGATCGACACGAAGATGACCGCTCAGAAGCGGCCCGACGCCGGAAATCGTAACGGTTCTGTCGGCGCTGTTGAGCGCAGGGCCGACGAGATTCAAGACGATTGAGCTGCCGGCACGCGTGAAACCGAGAAAACCAAAGGCAGCGACGACGAGAACAGCGAGCACCGCCGCAACGATACCCAGCCTCGATCCCCAAGACCTCCGCCCTCTTGCCGTCTGCGCCATACCGATCGTCTTCCTGCCAAATCTGAATCGAGCAAAGCCGCGCACGGCCCCAGCCCGTAACGCGCCACCCTTATATAGGTTGCCTTTATTGAACCTGTATCGTGAGATTGCCGCAGCAATCGGGCGATATACATTTCCCACGCATCAGAATGCCTGCCCGATGCCAGCGTAGATGCCGAATGTATTGCCACCGGGGTAACGCCGGAGCGGCACTGCGACGTCAAGGCGGATCGGCCCGAACGGTGTTGCGTAACGCAGACCCAGGCCGGCGCCGGCGCGGATATCCGAGAAATTCGGCGCGCTGCTGGAGGACACCGTGCCGACATCAAGAAACGGCACCACGCCAATCGTGTCCGTCACCTTGAAGCGCGCCTCCATCGACGCCGTCACATAGGACCGGCCTCCCAGAGCATTATTGGACGCATCGCGCGGCGATATCCCCTGGTAGGCATAACCGCGCACCGAGCCGCCGCCGCCGGCATAGAAGCGGCGTGTCGCCGGGATGTCGCCAAGGCTGCGCCCGCCCACCAGCGTTCCGACCGCCACCTTGCCGGCAAGAACCGGACCGTTATCGCCGATCTGCCGATAGGCAGAAACGGCGCCCTCCGCGCTGACAAAACTTGTCTTGTTGTAAACGCCGAAGCTCGGCCGAAGCGATAGCGACGCCCTATAGCCTGTGGTCGGATCAAACTTGTCATCCGTCATGTCGCGCTCCCAGCTGAGCGGAACGGAGGCCGTCAGGTAGCGGTTGTCGCCATAAACGTCCATGGCGCGCGTCCAGTCGAGCGCCAGACCGGCGCTCAGCTTGTCGTGATCGGTCAGGTCATAAGTGACCCCGACCGAGCCAGAGAGGACCCGGGCCTCATAGGCGACGGCATGATTGAGGCCGGCCGAAAAATTGGCTGTAAATGTCGTTGCGGGACCAAACGCCCCCGGCTTGGCGAAGGCAATGGCCGCCGAATAATCGAGCTTCTTGAATTCGCGTGTCTGGCCGAGCCTGTTGATCGAGCCCGAAATCTTCAGGGATTCGGCATTTCCGAACAGATTGCGATGCCCCCAGTAGCCCTGCAGGCCCGCACCATCGATCGTCGAATACTGCACACCCGCCCCAAAATAGCGTTGCTTGCCTTCCGTGACGTCGATCTTGATCGGAATGGTGCCGTTCGGGGCAAGCGTCTGGCCCTCGCTCACCGCAACCGTCGAGAACGTGCCAAGTTCGCGCAGGCGCTTGGCGGCGCGTGTCAGCTTGTCCGGCGCATAAGGCTCGCCCGGCTGCAGGTCAGACCATTCGGATACGAATTCAGGATTGACCTCCGAGGCACCATTGACGGAAACCTCGCCGAGAGGCGCAACCGGACCGGCATCGACAGCGAGTGTCACGTCCACGCGGTTCGTTGCATGGTCGGCAATCACCGTCCGCTCGCTGATGCGGGCCAGCGGCCGTCCTTCCGCCTTCAAATCCCGCACGATCTTGGCAGACGCGTCGAGTATGGCCTGAGAACCAGCGTTGCCGCCGGCCACCAGCCCGTAATTTGCTGGATCAAGCTTTCCGGCATCACCCTTGAGCACGACCTTGCCCAGTGTAAATTCCGGACCGACAATCACTGAAATATTGACCGGCACGGGCGAAGAGCGCGGAAACTTCGGGAGGGCCGGAAGATTATCGACCGGTACGCCGTTGACCTTGACGGTCACGACCCCGCCATAGCGTGCCTTCTCATAGAGAAGCGCCACCAGCCGGTCGCGATCATCCTTGGCCTTCACCACCAGACCAAAATCGCCGTCCACCGGCTTCGACTGGTCCTGCATCAAGGCAGACTGTGCAACGAGATCCTTTTGAATGGCCGCATCGCTGGCCGTCAGGGTCGCGGTATAGCGAACCGGGTCTGCGATCTGCGCATCCTTCTCATCCGCTCCGAAAAGGTGAATGCCGAACAGATCGAAAGCCAGCGCCCCCTGCGGCTGGACCGCCAGGGTAATGGCCGCAACGCTGGCAACCGCGAAGGCTCCCCATTGCCGGTACGCTACACTCATTTCCGGCTCCATCGCTTCAAGGGCGAGTGAAGAAACACTAGACCGACCCCAAATTTCGGGCCTGAAAAGCAAATGCTCGTCAAACCATAAAGATCGTCCGTTACGATTCTGTTATCCATAACGGACGTGAAGGAACTATATACGATGCAAGTTCATTGAGAACCCTCGACGAGACATTTGGCTGAGCTGCATTCTTCTGGTCACATCTGAGGCAGCGCCACGGTTTGCGCGCTTAATCCGCACGAAAACGGCGAGCCACGGCAGAACGTTCCCCTGGCAGGGCGAGTCTGTGAGAATTTTTCATGAAGTGGGGTGTGGAGCCCGGGAAGCCGCTGCTCCGTCGTGTAGGCAAGCCGGAAGGAATGGACCTCCTCGATCCGCATCACGCCTTGATCATGGAAGCACCCGGCTTGCAGAACATGGAGTAGAGCGCGTCGATAATGCCGGCTACATCGGGATTCGCGATGCTGTAATAGATCTGGCGGCCATCCCGACGCGTCTCGACAACATTTTCGTGGCGAAGGCGCGCCAGTTGCTGCGACACAACCGCCTGCTGCAATCCGAGAATGGTCTCGATCTCTGTCACCGACTTTTCACCTTCGGAAAGGATGCAAAGGATCATCAGGCGCGCCTCATGCGAGATCGCCTTCAGAAAATCGCTCGCCTGAGAAGCCTTTTCCGCGAAAGTCAGAAGTTCGTCACTGGACGAACCGGGTTTCAGTTGAAGCACTGGCATCGCGTTCCCTTTCACCAATCAGCCGACCGCAATGCCGGACCATGATCACCAGATCATCATATAGAATATGCACTATTTATTTTTATTCAACTCCAGCGGCCAAAATTTGCTAGGCCAGCAATTAAGGATTTGAAAATTAGTGCATCGGCATATAGCCACATATTCACGTCTTGACCTGTCTATGAATGCGCCAAACTCGCGAAGCGAGCTATTGTTCCGGAAAAAATAAACGCCCCGCTCACGAGTGAGCGAGGCGATTAAACGTCATGAGCGGCTCGACAGATCAGCCGGATATGGCGCCGCGAAGCTCGGTCAGCTGGAAGATGAAATCTTCGATAGCACTGCGATGCTCATGGTGCTCGGCACTGGCGAGTTCATTGCGGGCGGTTTCGATCCGCGCTTCCAGCGTCGCAGCATTGAGCTCGTCCATGTGAACGGCCGATTCAGCAAGCAGCGTGCAGCCCGTCGGCAGAATGTCGGCAAACCCGCCGAAAACAACAAACTTGTCTTCAACGCCGTCGGCCTTGGAGAGCTTGACGACACCGGCCTTGACCGTCGTCATCACGGGCGCGTGCTGCGCCATGACGGTCATCTCGCCATCGGTACCCGGAATGACAACCGCCGTGACATCGGCGGAAACCAGAAGCCGCTCCGGCGAAACGAGTTCGAAATTGAAGCTTTCAGCCATGGCTTTTCACTTTTCCATTTCAACAGAAAATGCGCGGCGCAGGGTTTTCGTAAACCCGCGCCGCAGCAGATGGTGGATCAAGCGGCCAGCTTCTTGGCCTTCTCGATGGCTTCCTCGATGGAGCCGACCATGTAGAAGGCAGCTTCCGGCAGGTGGTCATACTCGCCGTTGACGAGACCCTTGAAGCCCTTGATCGTGTCTTCGAGAGCAACCAGCTTGCCCGGCGAACCGGTGAAGACTTCGGCCACGAAGAACGGCTGGGACAGGAAGCGCTCGATCTTGCGCGCGCGGGCAACCGTCATCTTGTCCTCTTCGGACAGTTCGTCCATGCCGAGGATGGCGATGATGTCCTGCAGCGACTTGTAGCGCTGCAGCGTGCCCTGAACCTTACGGGCAACGTCGTAATGCTCTTCGCCGACAACCATCGGGTCGAGCATGCGCGACGTGGAGTCGAGCGGGTCAACGGCCGGGTAGATGCCCTTTTCAGCGATCGAGCGCGACAGAACCGTCGTAGCGTCCAAGTGGGCGAACGAGGTTGCCGGTGCCGGGTCGGTCAAGTCGTCGGCGGGAACGTAGATGGCCTGAACCGAGGTAATCGAGCCCTTGGTCGTCGTGGTGATGCGTTCCTGCATCTGACCCATGTCGGTGGCGAGTGTCGGCTGATAGCCCACGGCCGAAGGAATACGGCCGAGCAGAGCGGACACTTCCGAACCTGCCTGCGTGAAGCGGAAGATGTTGTCGACGAAGAACAGAACGTCCTGGCCCTTGTCGCGGAAGTCTTCAGCGATCGTCAGACCGGTGAGAGCAACGCGAGCGCGCGCACCAGGCGGTTCGTTCATCTGACCGTAGACGAGGGCAGCCTTGGAGCCTTCGCCACCGCCATGCTTGTTCACGCCGGATTCGATCATTTCGTGGTAAAGGTCGTTGCCTTCGCGGGTACGTTCACCCACGCCAGCGAAGACCGAGTAACCACCGTGCGCCTTGGCGACGTTGTTGATCAGTTCCATGATGAGAACGGTCTTGCCGACGCCTGCGCCGCCGAAGAGGCCGATCTTGCCGCCCTTTGCGTAAGGAGCGAGCAGATCGACGACCTTGATGCCCGTGACCAGGATCTGGGCTTCCGTCGACTGTTCGACATAGGCCGGAGCTTCCTGGTGGATGGCGCGCAGATGCGTGCGGTCGAGCGGACCAGCTTCGTCAACCGGCTCACCGATAACGTTCATGATGCGGCCGAGCGTGTGATCACCAACCGGAACCGAGATCGGCGAACCCGTGTCGACAACCGTCTGGCCGCGGACGAGACCTTCGGTCGAGTCCATGGCGATCGTGCGAACTTCGTTTTCACCGAGGTGCTGTGCGACTTCCAGAACGAGGCGCGAGCCGTTGTTTTCGGTTTCGAGCGCGTTCAGGATCGGCGGAAGGTTGCCGCCTGCAAACGAAACGTCGACAACAGCGCCGATGACCTGCGTCACCTTGCCGGTAGAGCCCGAGGTAGCTGCCATATTGATACCCTCTTTCCTTAACCCTTAGAGCGCTTCCGCGCCCGAAATGATTTCAATCAGTTCCTTGGTGATCTGAGCCTGGCGCTGACGGTTGTACTTGAGCGTCAGCTTGTTGATCATGTCACCTGCGTTGCGCGTCGCGTTGTCCATGGCGCTCATCTTGGCGCCCATTTCGCCGGCGACGTTCTCAAGCAGTGCCCGGAAAATCTGGACCGAAATGTTGCGCGGAATGAGGTCCGCAAGGATCGCGCCGGCATCCGGCTCGTATTCATAGGATGCGTCGCTCGCACCAGCAGGTTCGCCAACCGGAACAGCAGCGGGAATGAGCTGCTGAGCGGTCGGGATCTGGCTGATCACCGACTTGAACTCGGAGTAGAACAACGTGCAGACGTCAAACTCGCCCTTGTTGAAGAGCGCGATGACCTTCTTGCCGATCTGGTCAGCGTTTTCAAAGCCGATCTTCTTGACCTCGCGCAGTTCCGTCCGCTCGATGATGAGCGAGGCGAAATCGCGGCGAAGGATGTCGTAACCCTTCTTGCCAACGCAGTAGATCTTGACCGTCTTGCCTTCCGACAGGAGCTTGCGCGTATGTTCACGAGCGAGACGTGCAATCTGCGAATTGAAGCCGCCGCAAAGGCCGCGTTCCGCCGTGCAGACGACCAGGAGATGAACCTGGTCGCTACCGGTGCCGGTCATCAGACGCGGCGCGTCATTCGTGCCGGCCTGCGCGATGTTGGCAAGCACCGCGCTCATCCGCTGAGAATACGGACGAGCGGCTTCGGCTGCCTCCTGCGCACGCCGAAGCTTCGCCGCGGCGACCATTTTCATCGCCTTGGTGATCTTCTGCGTCGCCTTAACGGTGGCGATCCGGTTTTTCAGATCCTTAAGTGAAGGCATCCGTTTTCCGTCCTAACTACTGGAACCCCTGATCAGGCGAAAGACTTGGAGAAGGAGTCGAGTGCCCCCCTTCAGCTTGGCCTTCGTGTCGTCGCTGATCGCCTTTTCGGTGCGGATCGCGTCGAGGATCGCCTTGCCTTCAGAGCGGAGGTACGACAGGAAGCCCTGCTCGAACTTGCCGACCTGCGTCAGAGCGAGCTTGTCGAGGTAACCGTTCACACCGGCGAAGATCACGGCGACCTGCTCTTCCGTTTTCAGCGGCGAGAACTGCGGCTGCTTCAGGAGTTCGGTCAGGCGTGCACCGCGGTTCAGCAGGCGCTGCGTGGCAGCGTCAAGGTCCGAACCGAACTGTGCGAAGGCGGCCATTTCGCGATACTGGGCGAGTTCACCCTTGATCGAGCCGGCGACCTGCTTCATCGCCTTGATCTGAGCGGACGAACCCACGCGGGAAACCGACAGACCGACGTTCACGGCCGGGCGGATACCCTGGAAGAACAGGTCCGTTTCAAGGAAGATCTGACCGTCGGTGATCGAAATCACGTTGGTCGGAATGAAGGCCGAAACGTCGTTACCCTGGGTTTCGATGACCGGCAGAGCCGTCAGCGAACCGGCGCCACGCTCGTCGGAGAGCTTTGCGGCGCGCTCAAGGAGACGCGAGTGGAGATAGAAAACGTCGCCCGGATAGGCTTCGCGGCCCGGCGGGCGGCGCAGCAGCAGGGACATCTGGCGGTAGGACACGGCCTGCTTGGACAGGTCGTCATAGCCGATGAGGGCGTGCTGACCGTTGTCGCGGAAGTATTCGCCCATGGCGCAGCCAGCGAACGGCGCCAGGAACTGCATCGGAGCCGGGTCCGAAGCGGTAGCGGCCACAACGATCGAGTACTGCAGGGCGCCGCGCTCTTCGAGAACCTTCACGAACTGGGCAACCGTCGAACGCTTCTGGCCGACTGCGACGTATACGCAGTAGAGCTTTTCGCTGTCCGGACCATTGTCGTGGATGGCCTTCTGGTTGAGGATCGTGTCGAGAATGATGGCGGTCTTGCCGGTCTGGCGGTCGCCGATGACGAGCTCGCGCTGGCCACGGCCAACCGGGATGAGGGCGTCGATGGCCTTGAGGCCGGTCGACATCGGCTCATGAACCGACTTGCGCGGAATGATGCCCGGAGCCTTCACGTCAACGCGCGAACGACGCGTTGCGTTGATCGGGCCCTTGCCGTCGATCGGGTTGCCGAGCGCGTCAACGACGCGGCCGAGCAGTTCCGGACCAACCGGAACGTCCACGATGGCGCCGGTCCGCTTGACGGTGTCGCCTTCCTTGATGTCGCGGTCGGCGCCGAAGATAACCACACCGACGTTGTCGGCTTCGAGGTTGAGCGCCATGCCGCGGATGCCGCCCGGGAACTCGACCATTTCGCCGGCCTGAACATTGTCGAGGCCGTAAACGCGGGCGATACCGTCACCGACGGAGAGAACCTGACCAACTTCGGAAACTTCAGCTTCCTTGCCGAAATTTTTGATTTGATCTTTCAGAATTGCGGAAATTTCCGCGGCGCGGATGTCCATCAGCCAACCTCTTTCAGTGCAAGCTTAAGAGTAGAAAGTTTGGTGCGAAGGGAAGTGTCGATCTGACGCGATCCGACCTTCACAATCAGCCCACCAAGGATAGAAGGATCGACGGTGACATTGATTGCCACGTCTTTGCCGGTGACGCCCTTCAGCGTCGCCTTCAATTCGTTTTCCTGCGCCGACGTCAGCGCATGGGCGCTCGTGACGTCTGCAGAAATCTCGCCGCGATTGCGCGCGACGATCTGGAAATAAGACTTGATCATGCCGGGGATTGCGAAGAGCCGGCGGTTCGCCGCGGCCACCTTGATGAAGTTCGCCGAAAGACCCGAAATGCCGGCCTTTTCGAGAACTGCAGCAACCGCGCGCAGCTGGTCTTCAGCCGAGAACACCGGGCTCTCGATGAAACGCTTCATGTCGGCGCTTTCGTTGATCAAGGTCTGGAAGCCGGCAAGCTCGGCGCCGATCTGATCGACGGAACCGGCCTCCGAGGCCAGCTCGTAAAGCGAAGAGGCGTATCTTTCCGCTACACCGGAAACAGTTTGGGATGTGTCTGCCACGGGCACAAACTTCTCTTCATTGATCCCCGAGATTGAACCCAAGCTCACGCCTCGGCTAACCCCGTGAAACTATTGCCAATTGACTCAGATTTCGCGGGTCAAAGACCCAATTCCCCCTGAATTTCGCCGTCGCTGTAGCATAGGATGTCAGGACTCGCAACACGCCTTTGGGAGGGAAAGGACAGATAAAGACATGATTCGGCAAATTTCTGCGCCACTCTGTAAAGCAGCGTGAAATTATCAGAAATAACCGAAAACATGCCCCAAGAAGATCGCCGCGCCAGCAATGGTCACCAGGAGCGCGATGACCTGGAACACGTATCTTCCGGGCTCGAAGATCAACGAAAGTATACGTCCGAAGATCGACAGCGCCAGCGCCGAGCCGAGCGCAAGCTCGCACATCGGATTTGCCGCAAGCAGCGCGACACCACCTGCCCCGATCAGCATGCCGCCCAGCGCCCGCACGGACGCAATCACGCGGCTGCGCCCCTCGCCGATCGAAAGCCCGGCCAGCATCATCATGAGGCCCGGCCCGAACATGCAAACCGCGCCGAGCCCGGCAGTGACGGCCGCCGCAACGAAGACGATGTAGCCCGAGCGATCTTCCGGCATCTGGAAGCCGACATCGCCGGTCCAGACATCGAAAAGCCAGTAAAGACCGGCCGCGGCGAGCGCTGCCTGCAGGAGCAGGAAGAGGAAATTGAAAAGCCCGTTGGACCTGTCCGACGCGGACATCATGGAGAGCAGCCGACCGAATGCGGCAAGCGCCCACGCCGAACCGATCATGACATAGATGACGGGCTGGTCGAACAGAAAGCCGGCAAGACCCAAACCGGCCAGAAACGCGCCGATCGGACGCAACTCGCCGACAGCGCCTTCACGGCCTTCGCGCGCGGCGAAGCCCCACCATGCGCCAATCTGTCGCGCCAGCACCATGAGCGCCAGACCGAGCAGCAGCGTGAGGACCGCCGACAGCATGGCCGCCTGCGCACCCGGCGCGCTGGGAATAGGTGGGATTGTCAGTTCCATGGGTCCGTCCCTCGATCATTCCGCCATCACACGGAAGGCATTCACAAAATCGAGCGGCCCTTATGGCACAAGCTTTTGAGGCCCGAAATCACCGTGTACGTGTTTGCGCACAGGAAATTGCCGCAATGCGGGAACATCTGCCTGTCAGAGAAAGCTCTGCGGGTCGATATCGACCTGAACATGGATTGACCCGCGCTCCTTCGGCCCCGCCGCCAGCGTGGCCTTGAGGAAGCCCTGCATGTCGGATGCCCGCTGACCGTGCACCAGCAGCCGGAAACGGTAGCGCCCACGCACCAGCGCCAGCGGCGCTTCCGCCGGCCCCAGCACCGTGATGCCCGGAGCTTGCGGCGCCGCATTGCGCAGCGCCCGCCCATGCGCTTCGGCCGAATGCCGGTCGTCGGCCGAAATGATGATCGAGGCAAGCCGGCCGAAAGGCGGCAGGTTTGCCTTTTCGCGTTCCGAGATTTCGCGATCGTAGAAGGCTTCCGCATCGCCGGAAACGATTGCCTGCATCACCGGATGGCCCGGCTGATAGGTCTGGATGAGACCATGGCTTTTGAGACCCGTTCGCCCCGCGCGGCCCGTCACCTGATGCAGCAGCTGGAAGGTCCGCTCGGCCGCGCGCGGATCGCCGTTCGCCAGGCCAAGGTCGGCATCGACAATGCCGACCAGCGTCATCAGCGGGAAGTTATGTCCCTTTGCCACCAGCTGTGTGCCGATCACGATATCCGCCTCGCCCTTGGCTATCGCATCGAGCTCCAGCCGCAGCCGTTTCACGCCGCCCGCCATGTCGGACGACAGCACGATGGTCCGCGCGTCCGGAAAATGGCTGACCACCTCTTCGGCAATACGCTCCACCCCCGGCCCGCAGGCGACGAGATGGTCAAGCGTGCCACATTCGGGGCAGGCTTCCGGCGTCTTTTCCTGATAGCCGCATTGATGGCACTGGATGACGCCGCGGAAGCGATGCTCCACAAGCCAACTCGAACATTGCGGGCACTGGAACCGATGGCCGCAGACCCGGCAGAGCGTCAGCGGCGCATAGCCGCGTCGATTGAGGAAGAGCAGCGACTGTTCGCCCTTCTTCAGCGTCGCGTCGATGCCGCGCAGCATGACGGGCGACAGAAAACCGCCCTTGGCCGGCGCATGCTTGCGCATGTCGACAAGCCGCAGATCCGGCATGGCGGCATCGCCAAAACGCGTCGGCAGGTGGATCGCCTGATAGCGCCCCTGCATCGCATTGACCTGGCTTTCGACGGACGGCGTGGCCGAGACAAGCACCGCCGGGAAATCCCCGATCCGCGCCCGCACGACGGCCATGTCGCGCGCATTGTAAAAGACGCGATCCTCCTGCTTGTAGGCGGGATCGTGTTCTTCATCCACGACGATCAGGCCAAGCTCGGCAAAGGGCAGGAAGAGCGCCGAACGCGCGCCGGCAACAACGCGGACCTCACCCGTCACCACCTGCCGCCAGACCTTTTCGCGGGTGCGCGGCGCGAGATCGGAATGCCACTCGGCGGGCTTCGAACCAAAACGATCCTGAAAACGTTCGAGAAAGCTGGCGGTCAGTGCGATTTCCGGCAGCAGGATCAGCACCTGCTTGCCGCGCTTCAGCGCCTCCGCCACGGCCTCGAAATAGACCTCCGTCTTGCCCGAGCCGGTCACGCCATCGATCAGCGAGACTGAGAAACGGCCCTTGTCTACCGTCTTGACCAGAACCCTTGCCGCATCCTTCTGCACGCCCTCCAGCCGGTCGGCGACGTAATCCGGATCAGGCGGCGCGACGACGGGCGGCGGCGGCAGGAAAACGGTCTCGAACACCCCTTGAGCGATCATTCCGTCGACAACGCTCGCCGAGACGCCAGCCGCATGGACCAACCCCATCCGCGTCCAGGCAAAGCCATCGGAGGCCAGTTCCATCACCCGTGCGCGGGCCGGCGTCATCCGCTCCAGCTCGCTTTTTACCAGTCGAAGTCCTTCGACCATCGGCTCCGGATCGAAGGCGGTCGGCGCACGCAATGCCATGCGCGCGACATAGCCCGGCGGTGTCAGCGTGTAGGTCGCAACCCAGTCGAGGAATGTCCGCATATCGTCCGCCAGCGGCGGGCAATCGAAGACATGCTCGATGGGCCTGAGCTTCTTCGGATCGACTGATCCGCCCTCGCCCCGATCGTCCCAGACAACGCCGATCACCTTGCGCGGCCCGAGCGGCACCACGACGATGGAGCCCGGCACGACATGCGCGTTCTCCGGCACCGTATAGGAATAAGGCCCCGGCGCCGGCATGGGCACGAGCACCGGCACCGCGCGCGCAGCTTTGGGCGCAGGCGGCTCAGGCAGATCGAACAATGCGGGCGAATCCGTTTTCATCGCGCGGACCATGCCTCAAGCTCTGCCCAAAGAAAACCGGAAACAGACAGGAGGAGAGTAACAGCCTTTCGTGATTCTCGAGCGCAGCCATGGACGCGCAGCCTCGATCAGGATAGGCGAAGGCGGGGAAGCGAGGGAAGCATGTCGAGCCAGATCAGGGGTATTGTGTTCATGGCGACGAGTTCGGCGATCATTCCCGTCGCCGACGGCATCGCCAAGGTTCTCTCGGAAAACCATTCCGCCCTGCTGGTCAGTTCCGGGCGCTATTTCGCCGCCTCCTTTCTGCTGCTGCCCATCGCCTTCATGAAACACAAAGGCAGCGCGCTGCCGCCCCGCCATCGGCTGAAGCCGCATATCATGCGCACGCTCCTCATGGTCCTGGCGATGACGCTGTTTTACGTCTCCATCGTCACCATCGATCTGGCAACCGCCGTTGCCGCATTCTTCATCGGCCCGGTCGTGGCTAGCGTTGCTGCCGTGTTCATGCTGAGAGAGAAAATGACCAGGGTCAAGCTCGCGGCGCTGGCGCTGGGCTTTGTCGGCGCGATCGTCATCGCTCGGCCCGGTGCCGCCATGTCACCCGGCGTTCTTCTGGCCTTGGCGGCCGGCGTCTGCTACGGCTTCTACCTCGTCTCCACGCGGCTCGCCTCCGGCGAAACCACGCCACTGCAGGCACTGGTGTTCCAGAATGTCTTCGGCACGATCCTCCTCCTGCCGCAGGCGATCCTCACATGGTCTTCGCCCTCCGGCTACGATCTGCTTCTGCTGCTCGGCATGGGCGCGATCTCGCTCATCTGCCACACGCTGACCATCAACGCCTTCCGCCATGCGGACGCCACAACGCTCGCGCCGCTCTCCTATGTCGAATTGATCACGGCAGCGACGCTCGGCTATGTCTGGTTCGGCCAGTCGCCCGAACTCAATGTCTGGATCGGCGCGGCCTTTGTCGCCTCTGCCGGGCTGTTGCTGATCTTCACGCGGAAGAATGCGGCAGCAGCCGCCTGATCAGTCCTCATCGCCGTCGTCTGAGCCGGCGATCTCGCCGGTCAGACGCATGCCCTCGATCCAAGTCTTGCCATCCTGCCGGACGACGTGACGGAAGCGGACGCCGCAGCGCTGCGCCACCGCCTCGGCCAATCGTTCCGAATGGGTGACGATCCAGATCTGGCTGCGCTTCGCCGCATTGGCGATCATATCGGCCAGCGGCTCCAGCATGTCGGGATGCAGGCTTGCCTCCGGTTCGTTCAGCGCAATCAGCGGCGGCAAGCGATAGGACATCAGCGCGCCCGTCAGCGCCAGAAACCGCAATTGCCCGTCGGAAAACTCGCGCGCGCTGAACACGCGCTTCGGAAAATCCGGCAGGCTGAGGCCAATGGAAGCTTCTTCTTCAGGCTCGGGAATAACCAGTTCGGCACCGCCCAAGGCGTCGAAAAGAATCTGATCGATCTCCGGCATCTCCTGCCGGTTGACCGAAATCGTGGCGAACACGGCCGCCAGATTGCTTCCATCCTCATCGAGAAGCGGCGCGGTGACGGCAAGGCAGGGCCGCCGCAGCGGCGATTGCGCATCCGTGCGGAAGCCATGGAAGAAACGCCATTGCTCGACGAAGCGGCAGAAGGTGGCGATTTCTGGCGCGGCCGCCTCATGGGCCAGCATGGAAATAGCGGTTTCCGAGACCATCGCGGTTTCGCCAAACGGGCTCATGCGGCCGCGATCGCCGCGCAGCGTGATGCCCGGCCCCTCCCGCTTCATCATCGTCACCGGGCCACGCCCCATGTTGACGCTGAATTCCTCAAGCTTGATATGCGGCTCATAGGCAAAGCCGGCGGCCGGGGGTGGCGGGCGAAAACCCGCCTCGATCCGGTAACCGAAACCGAGCCCGTTGGCCTCGTCCTCCACCTCGACCGAAAAAACCAGCCGCGCCTTTTCTTGCTTGCGGCGTGGTCCGGCCCAAAGCGCCTGCATCATCCCGCCTTCGGCCGCGATTTCCCGCGCAAACGTGCCGCGCACGGCCGCCTGCACCAGTTGCAGCCCGCGATAGAGATTGGTCTTGCCGACCCCGTTGGCGCCGATGAAGACATTGACGCCATCGAGTTCCATGCGGATCGCGCGCAGAGAGCGATATTGCGCAGCACTCATCGATTTCAGCAGCATGGAACCTCCCCTGCCCCCGGAAGATGGTGGGCAACTCCGCCGATTAACAATTTGCTAACGCTGCGTCGAGCAGAGTAGCGCTTCAACCATGGAACGGCCATGAACGAACTTCTCATCATTTCCGACGACAGATTGACAAGGCTGAGGCAGGACTGGCTGGCCTCCATTGCCGGCGAGCGGCGGCTGTCGCCAAAGACGGTAGAGGCCTACGAGCGCGATACGCGCCAGTTCCTCACCTTTCTCACAAGCCATGCGGGCGGTCCGGCGAAGCTTTCCGATGTCGCCAGCCTCCGCCCCGCCGATCTGCGCGGCTTTCTCGCGAACCGCCGCAACGATGGCGCGGGTGCCCGCACCCTCGGGCGTGGCCTTGCCGGCATCCGCTCCTTCCTGCGCTATCTCGAAAAACAGGGGCTGGCCAACGCCACCGGCGCCCGCGCGGTCCGCTCGCCCAAGCAGCCGAAATCGCTGCCGAAACCGCTGGCAGCCAGCCAGGCACTGACGGTCATCGAGGCCGATGCACAACTTGCCGAGGAGCCCTGGATCGCCGCCCGCAACGCCGCCGTCCTGACGCTGCTTTACGGCTCGGGCTTGCGCATTTCCGAAGGCCTGTCGCTGACGCCGAACGATCTTCTGCCGGGGACCAAGACGCTGCGCATCACCGGCAAGGGCGGCAAGACGCGCATGGTGCCGCTTCTGCCGGCCGCGATGGAAGCGGTGGAGGCCTACCGCAAGCTTTGCCCCTATCATCTGAAGGCGGACGAGCCGATCTTTCGCGGTGCCAAGGGCGGTCCGCTGCAACAGGCGATCATCCAGCGCGAAATGGTGAAGATGCGCTCGGCCCTCGGCCTGCCGGAGACGGCCACGCCGCACGCGCTGCGCCACTCCTTCGCGACGCATCTTCTGGCAGGCGGTGGCGATCTCCGCTCGATCCAGGAACTGCTCGGCCATTCCAGCCTCTCGACCACGCAGGTCTACACCGCCGTCGACACGAACCGGCTGCTCGACATCTACGACCGTGCCCATCCGAGAGCGTAAGGGCAATTCCAGCGAAAGTGGACGCCGGTTTCGCGTTCGGCATTGCTTATGGACAAGCATCGACATTAACCAATCCGGTTAAGGATTCTTGAGCGGTCGCGCGGCTATGGTCGCGGGATAACCAATTCAGGAATCTATGCATGAAGACCCGTCAGCGTCCCTCCCAGAGCCGAAGCTTTTCGTTCGGAAATGCCGGGCTGTGGTTGATTGCCGGCCTGCATACGCTGGCAGCCCTCTCGCTGGTCTTCGTTCTCGGCTGGATCTCGCCGGCCAAGGCGGCGGAAGACCTGAGCTGCGGCGGCAAGAACATCCTGGCCGATCTCAAAAAGGAAGACCCGAAGGGCTTTGCAGAGGTCGAGAAGGACACCGCGAACTTGAAGAATGGCGAGTCGATCTTCTGGAAGATCGAAAAGCCGGGCGTAGCTCCCTCCTACCTCCTCGGCACGATCCACCTCTCCGACCCGCGCGTCATCAACCTGCCTGCCGCGGCCGCACAGGACTTCAAGACGGCACAGGCCGTCATCGTCGAATCCGACGAGATCGCCGACAAGAATGCCGCCAGCATGAAGCTTCTGGCGCGCCCCGATCTGTCGATGTTCACCGACAATCATACGATCAACGACTATCTCAACGCCGACCAGAAGGCGATGCTGGAAAAGCAGTTGGCCGAACGCGGCATTCCGCTGGCTGCCGTCATCAAGATGAAGCCCTGGGTGCTCTCCACCTTCGTGGCGCTGCCGACCTGCGAGCTTGCCCGCAAGGGTGCCGGCGCGGACTTTCTGGATGAGAAGCTGACCAAGGATGCGATTGCCGCCGGCAAGAAGGTTGTCGGGCTGGAAACGCTGACCGAGCAGCTCGAAGCCATGGCCTCCGTCTCCATGAAGACGCATGTCTCCGGCCTGATCGGCGTCCTGAAGGACCCGCAGCGCACCAAGGATCTGATGGAGACGATGATCGAGCTTTATGCATCGGGCAAGCCAGCGATGATCGGCCCCTTGGGCGAATATGTCGGCAAGCTTGATGCCGACTCTGCCGATATGGCTGAATTCGAGAAGAAGATGATCACGGTTCGCAACCACCACATGGCCGACCGCGCCGAAGCAACCCTCGACAAGGGCAATGCCTTCATGGCCGTTGGCGCGCTGCACCTGCCGGGCGATGAAGGTCTGGTCTCCCTGCTTCAGCAGAAGGGCTTCACGGTGACGCCGGTGACGGTCGCCGTCAACTGAACGCCGCCGCAATCGCTTTCAGGCTCTGTCGCACGATCAGGACGTGAAACGGCGTGATGACAGCAATATAGAGCCGTCCGAACCAGCGCTTGCGCCTGACCAGCGTCGTCAGCGAAATCCCGGTCCCCGCCGGCTGCGGCACCGCCTCGACCACGATGCGAAAATCGAGATGCCAGTCATTGAAGCCAAGGATGAGTTTTTCCGGCGTTTCGCTGACAATGGGAAAACCGCCGATGCTCTGAGCGCCATCCGCGCCTTCTCCCGGCCCTGCACCCTTCAGACCGACAAAGCCGACGATGAAATTCCTGAGCCGCATAAGGCCTTTGACCCAGCCCGGCAATTCACCGCCAAGCGCGACGCGCGCTGCATCCGCAGGCCTCACGTCGCTTCGTCTCACCGAGACCGTCTGGCGATCCACCCAGTCAGCGCCGGGAAGATCAGTGTCTTGAGAAAGCGGAGCGGCTATGCCGCTCAAGCCTTCACGCCCTTGGTCATGCGGTCCAGAACATCGGTCTTGAAATAGAATTTCTGCACCAGCGCGCCTGCCACATGCAGGACGATGAAGGCCCAGAGGATCACCTTGAGGACATCGGCATGAATGTCGCCTGCGGTATTCTGGCCGAAATAATATTTGGCCATGCCGGTCAGCGGCAGCGCGATCATCAGGAGATAGAGCAGGCCATGCGTCGCCGTTGCGATAAGCTTCAGCACTGGCGGTTCATCGGACGGCAGATCCGGCACGCCCTGAACGAAACGAAGGCCGAGACGAATGATGACCAGAACGAGGATCGCAATACCGACATAGGCGTGGATATTAGCCGAGGAAATCATCTCGGGCGTAATCGCTTCGCCCTTCCGCACAGCCCGGTTCCAGGTCTCCATGCCGTCGGTGAAGATCAGGTTGAAGAAGATGAGCAACGCCATGCCCCAATGCAGCGCGCGCTGCGGGACGGAATAATTCAAGGGTTTCATTGTCTTGCCTTTTCGCAAATGATTATAAGCCCACGCTAAAGACAAAAACAGAAAGCGCCCTGCGTCGCAAGGCGCTTTCTAGAATGATTATAAAAACTTCATACCCGGATTTGACGAAGGCCAGATCGGGCTGAAATTACATATGGATCGGCTTGAAGAAGGTCGCGAGCGCGGCTTCCTTCACGGCTTCCGACATGGTCGGATGCGCATGGCAGGTGCGGCCGAGATCTTCCGACGAGCCGCCGAATTCCATGAGAACCGCTGCCTCGTGGATCATCTCGCCAGCGCCAAGGCCGATGATGTGAACGCCGAGAACGCGATCCGTCTCCTTGTCCGCCAGAACCTTGACGAAACCGTCCGTCGCGAGCATCGCGCGGGCGCGGCCGTTGGCGGTGAAGGGAAACTTGCCGACCTTGTAGGCAACACCCGCAGCCTTCAGTTCCTCTTCGGTCTTCCCGACGGAGGCGACTTCCGGCTGCGTGTAGACGACGCCCGGAATGACGTCATAGTTCACGTGACCGGCCTGCCCTGCGAGGATTTCGGCCAGAGCCACGCCCTCGTCTTCCGCCTTGTGGGCGAGCATCGGCCCCTTGACCACGTCGCCGATGGCAAAGATGCCGGCGACATTGGTGCGGTAGTGATGATCGATTTCGACGCGGCCGCGATTGTCCAGAACGACGCCGGCTTCCGCCAGACCCAGGCCTTCCGTATAGGGCTTGCGGCCCGTGGCCACCAGCACGACATCGGCGTCGAGAACGGTCTTGTCACCGCCCTTGACCGGCTCGAACGTCACCTTGGCACCCTTGCCGGCCTTCTCCACGCCCGTGACCTTGGCGCCAAGATGGAATTCCATGCCCTGCTTGGCCAGCATGCGCTGGAACTGCTTGGAAACCTCGCCGTCCATGCCGCCGAGGATGTTGTCGAGATATTCGACAACCGTGACCTTGGCGCCAAGACGCGACCAGACAGAGCCAAGCTCAAGGCCGATCACGCCACCGCCGACGACAACCATCTTTTCCGGAACCTTGGAAAGCGCGATGCCACCGGTCGAGGAGACGATAACCTGCTCGTCGATATCGACCTTGACACCCGGAATGCCGGCGACGTCGGAACCCGTGGCAATCACGATGTTCTTCGTTTCCAGTTCGGTGACTTCGCCCTTGTCGTTGGTGACGGAGACCTTGCCGGCTGCAACAACCTTGCCGGTGCCGTGGAACGTGTCGATCTTGTTCTTCTTGAACAGGAACTGCACGCCATCGACGTTGGACTTCACGGTCGCGTCCTTGTGAGCCATCATCTTTTCAAGGTTCAGCTTGGGGGCCGAAACCTCGACGCCCAACTCGGCAATGCCATGGGCCGTATGCGCAAACACTTCCGACGCATGCAGCAGCGCCTTGGACGGGATGCAGCCGATGTTGAGGCAGGTGCCACCATAGGTGGCGCGCTTTTCGATGACGGCGGTCTTGAGGCCGAGCTGGGCAGCCTTGATTGCGCAAACATAGCCGCCGGGGCCGGTGCCGATCACGATCACATCATAGGACATTTCGATTTCCTTCCTTCCGTCCGGGGGCTTTATCTGCCGCCGGAGACATTGAGTATCGCCCCCGTCACGTAGGACGCTTCGGGAGACAGGAGATAGAGAATGGCGTCCGCCACTTCGTCGGGCTCGCCGGCGCGCTTCATCGGCAGAGAGCTTGCCATGTCGCGCACGCGGTCCGGCGTGCCGCCGGAAGCGTGAATATCGGTATCGATGATTCCGGGCCGCACCGCATTGACGCGAATGCCCTCATCCGCCACTTCACGCGCCAGACCGACGGTCAGCGTGTCGATCGCCCCCTTGGAGGCGGCATAATCGACATATTGATTGGGCGATCCAAGTACGGCTGCCATCGAGGAAATGTTGACGATCGCACCGCCCTTGCCGCCATGGCGCGTCGACATGCGCTTGACCGATTCCGACGCAATGCGGATCGCCCCGATGCAATTGATGGCGAACATGCGCTCCAGCCGCTCCCGGCTCATCTCGTCCACGCGCGCAACGACATCGACGACGCCGGCATTGTTGACGAGGCCGTCAAGCCGCCCGAAGGCTGTGTCGATGACGGAGAAAATCGCCGCGATATCCTCTTCGCGCGAGACATCGCCCTGGACAGCCACCGCCGAACCGCCGGTCTCGTTGATGATGTTGGCTATGGCCTCGGCCGCCTCGCGGTCGCGCGCATAGTTGACGACAACGGCCCAGCCCTTTTCGGCAGCCTTGAGCGCAACGCTCGCGCCAATCCCGCGGCTGCCGCCGGTGACGAGAAGAACAGGCTGCTCCGTCATTTCGCGCACTCCTTGAAGTCCATCACATCCCACGGCGCGAGCTTCGGCTTGTCCATGCCGAAGCCTTCGAACTGATCGATTGCGAGACCAAGTCCAGCAATCAGGATCTGGTCGGCCGCCTCCTTGCCCTGCGCGGGCAGGATGTCGATCCGGCCAGCGGACTGGCCATAGAGGAAGCCCTGCCAGACCGTGCACTTCATGATGTCGCTGTCGGTGACGTCGCCATCGGGGCAATGATGGAAGATGATGCCGTTCGACGTGTTGACGGGAGTCGAGCCTTGGACATAGCCCGCCATCCAAAGCTTGGTGCCCGGCACGCTCAGCTTGAAGCGATGCGTATTGGATTCAGCATCGAGATTGACCGGTGAGAACGCCAGCTCATAGGCATTGTCGCGGTCGCGATAGACGGCCTTTTCTTGGCGGCAGGCAGCAGCGTGGGCGAACACGGGCACGAGCCCCGCCACGATCCCCAATGCTGCAATTCCAACCCGCCGCATGACATCAGCCCGCCTTTTCGGTCGCAAGCTTCAGGCCGAAAGCGATAAAGACCGCACCGCTCGCGCGGTTGATCCACTTGGATGCCTTCTCGAAGGCCGCGCGCATGGCCGGCGTCGTCAGGAAGAAGGAGACGGCAACGAACCAGGCGATCAGGCAGCTTGCCATGACAAGGCCATAGCCGAACTTCACCGCCGCCGGCGTGTCATGCGAGACCACCGTTGAGAAGATCGACAGGAAGAAGAACACCGGCTTGGGGTTCAACGCATTGGCCATGAAGCCGAGACCGAAGCCCTTGAGCGCGGACTGCGGCGTGCCCTTTTCGGCGGCCGACACCGCACCCGTATCGAGATCGGCGGAACCGGCGCGCAGCGACTGGATGCCGATATAGATCAGATAGGCGACGCCCGCCCATTTGATCACGTTGAAGAGCATGATGGACTTGGAGATGACGAGGCCGAGACCCAGGATCGTGTAGGTGACATGAAACATCAGCGAGGTGCCGATGCCGAAGCTCGTCAGGATCGCGGCCTTGCGCCCATGCACGATCGCCTGCCGCATCACCATGGCGGTATCCGCGCCCGGCACCACAATGGCAAAGGAAAAAATTGCCATCAGGGAGGCTAGTTCAATGAGATATTGATGCGTCATGGCCGCTCCGCCTTCAGATGAGAATTCCGATGAACATCAACACGAGGCCCAGCAGCGCAACACTCCACACGGCCGATCGGATGATGCCGCCACCTACGATATAGAGCGGCAGATAGACGAGACGGCCCAGCAGATAGAAGATCGCGCCCCATTGGGTCAGCATCCCGTGACGGTTCGCGATTTCCGAAACGACGACCAGCGCGATGAATAGCGGATAGGTTTCAAGGAAATTCCTGAGCGCCCTGCCAGCGCGCTGGGCCCGCAAACCGAATTCCGGCTCGCGGTCGCGGTTCGGCTCGATGCCGCCGACATTGTCGGTGTTGGCAAAAGCGGCCTGCGTCATGAGATAGACGAAGCCGAGAGCAGCGCTCCACAAGAGGCAGGTCAATTCAACACTCATGCGAGGCTCCCGAAACCTTGAGACGGATTGGCCGCCGGTCATGCCGGCGGCCATTTGAGATCAGAGGTCGAGAACCAGACGTTCCGGATCCTCAAGGCTTTCCTTGACGCGGACGAGGAAGGTCACGGCTTCCTTGCCGTCGACGATGCGGTGGTCATAGGAGAGCGCCAGATACATCATCGGACGGATGACGACCTGACCGCCGATGGCGACCGGGCGCTCCTGGATCTTGTGCATGCCGAGAATGCCCGACTGCGGGGCGTTCAGGATCGGCGAGGACATCAGCGAACCGTAGACGCCACCATTGGAGATGGTGAACGTGCCGCCCTGCATGTCGGCCATGGAAAGCTGGCCATCGCGGGCTGCCTTGCCGAGGCGGCCGATTTCCTTTTCGATTTCGGCAATCGACATCTGGTCGGCATCACGCACGATCGGAACGACGAGGCCCTTGTCGGTGCCGACGGCGACGCCGATATGTGCGTAGTTCTTGTAGATGATGTCCGTGCCGTCGATCTCGGCGTTGACGGCCGGGATTTCCTTCAGCGCATGCGTGACGGCCTTGGTGAAGAAGCCCATGAAGCCGAGCTTCACGCCATGCTTCTTTTCAAAGATGTCCTTGTACTTGTTGCGCAGGTCCATGACCGCCTTCATGTCGACCTCGTTATAGGTCGTCAGCATGGCAGCCGTGTTCTGTGCATCCTTCAGGCGGCGGGCGATCGTCTGGCGCAGGCGCGTCATCTTCACGCGCTCCTCACGGACGCCATCGGCCTCGTTGGAAGCCGGACGGGCAGCGGCCGGAACAGCAGCCGGGGCCGGAGTGGAAGTGCCCTTGGCAATCGCGGCCAGAACGTCACCCTTGAGAACCTGGCCACGCTTGCCCGAACCATCGACCTGATCGGCAGAGACGTTGTTTTCTGCCATCAGCTTGGCGGCAGCCGGAGCAGCCGGCATGGAGGTTGCGGCAGCAGGAGCCGCGGCGGGCGCAGCAGCCGGGGTCGGTGCGGCGGCCGGAGCGGCGGCAGGCGCCGGAGCAGCCGCAGGCTTGGCAGCGGCAGCGCCTGCAGCACCTTCCGCGATCTGGCCAAGCAGACCGCCCGGCTCGACCGTATCGCCGGCCTTGGCCACGATTTCGGAGAGCACGCCGGCGGCCGGCGAAGGAACTTCGACCGTCACCTTGTCGGTTTCAAGCTCGCAGAGGATTTCGTCGGCGGCGACCGTGTCACCGGCCTTCTTGAACCAGGTGCCGACGGTGGCTTCGGCAACGGATTCGCCGAGAGTGGGAACGCGGATTTCAGTGGCCATTGTCTTCAGTTCCGTTTGTCTTCAATCGAGTGAGGGCGAGAGTTGGGCGGATCAACCGCCCAACGCGTCTTCCAGGAAGGCTTCAAGCTGCGCGAGGTGCTTCGACATCAGGCCCGTTGCCGGCGATGCAGCGGCCGGACGGCCGGTGTAGCGCACGCGCTGGTACTTGGCGTCGATATGGGCGAGCACCCATTCCAGATAGGGGTCGATGAACGACCACGAACCCATGTTCTTTGGCTCTTCCTGGCACCAGACCATCTCGGCATTGCGGAAGCGCGAAAGCTCGTTGATCAGCGCCTTGGCCGGGAACGGATAGAGCTGTTCCAGGCGCAGCAGGTAGATGTCGTCGATGCCGCGCTTCTCGCGCTCTTCGAGCAGATCGTAATAGACCTTGCCCGAGCACATGACGACGCGGCGGATCTTGGCATCCTTCTGGAGCTTGATCGGGCCGTCCTTGACGACTTCCGCATCGTCCCACAGCAGGCGGTGGAACGAGCTGTCGCCCGCCATTTCCGAAAGCTGGGAGACCGCGCGCTTGTGACGCAGCAGCGACTTCGGCGTCATCAGGATGAGCGGCTTGCGGAAGTCGCGCTTCATCTGGCGGCGCAGGATGTGGAAATAGTTAGCCGGCGTCGTGCAGTTGGCAACCTGCATGTTGTCTTCGGCGCACATCTGCAGCCAGCGCTCCAGACGGGCGGACGAATGTTCCGGACCCTGGCCTTCGAAGCCGTGCGGCAGAAGGCAGACGAGACCGGACATGCGCAGCCACTTGCGTTCGCCCGACGAGATGAACTGGTCGAACACGACCTGTGCGCCGTTGGCGAAGTCGCCGAACTGGGCTTCCCAGAGGGTGAGCGCATTCGGACGCGCCAGCGAGTAGCCATATTCGAAACCGAGCACGGCTTCTTCGGAGAGCATCGAGTTGATGACCTCATAGCGGGCCTGCGTCGGCGACAGGTTGGCGAGCGGAACGTAGCGCTCCTCGGTTTCCTGATCGTAGAGAACCGAATGACGCTGCGAGAAGGTGCCGCGCTCGCAATCCTGGCCCGAGAGGCGGATCTTGTGGCCGTCGAGGCAAAGCGAACCGAAGGCGAGCGCTTCCGCCATCGCCCAGTCAATCCCCTCGCCCGTCTCGATCATCTTCGAACGGTTTTCCATGAAGCGCTGGATCGTCTTGTGGGCGTTGAAGCCGGCCGGGATTTCGGAAATCTTCTTGCCGATTTCCTTCAGCTGCTTCATCGGAACGCCCGTCTTGCCGCGACGCTGTTCGTCGGCATTGTCGGCAGCGCGCAGGCCGGACCATACGCCGTCCAGCCAGTCGGCCTTGTTCGGCTTGTAGGCCTGGCCGGCCTCGAATTCCTGCTCCAGATGGGCGCGCCAGTCGGCCTTCATCTTCTCGAGGTCGCCCTCTGTGATGAGACCTTCCGCGATCAGCCGGTCGGCATAGACCTGCACCACCGTCTTGTGGGCGCGGATTTCCTTGTACATCTTCGGCTGCGTGAAGCTCGGCTCGTCGCCTTCGTTATGGCCGAAGCGGCGATAGCAGAACATGTCGATCACGACCGGCTTGTGGAACTTCATCCGGAATTCGGTTGCGATCTTGGCAGCGTAGACAACCGCTTCCGGATCGTCACCGTTGACGTGGAAGATGGGCGCTTCGATCATCTTGGCGACGTCGGACGGATAGGGCGACGAGCGCGAATAGGCCGGGTTCGTGGTGAAGCCGATCTGGTTGTTGATGATGAAATGCATCGTGCCGGCAACGCGGTGGCCGCGCAGACCGGACAGGCCGAGAATTTCGGCCGTGACACCCTGGCCCGCGAAGGCGGCGTCGCCATGCAGCAGCAGCGGCAGAACCTTGGCGCGCTCGGACAACGGGATGATATCGCCATCCCAGACCTGCGCAATCTGGTCCTGCTTGGCGCGAGCCTTGCCCATGACAACCGGGTTGACGATTTCGAGGTGCGACGGGTTGGCCGTCAGCGACAGGTGAACCTTGTTGTTGTCGAACTCGCGATCGGAAGAGGCACCGAGGTGATACTTCACGTCGCCCGAACCTTCGACATCGTCCGGCGCGTAGGAGCCGCCTTTGAACTCATGGAACACGGCGCGATGCGGCTTGCCCATCACGTTGGTCAGGACGTTCAGACGGCCGCGGTGGGCCATGCCAAGTACGACTTCCTTGAGGCCGAGATTACCGCCGCGCTTGATGATCTGCTCAAGCGCCGGGATCAGGCTTTCGCCGCCGTCGAGGCCGAAGCGCTTCGTGCCCTTGAAGCGGACGTCGAGGAACTGCTCGTAGCCTTCAGCTTCGATCAGCTTCGACAGGATCGCCTTCTTGCCGTTCGGTGTGAACTCGACACCCTTGTCCGGACCTTCGATGCGCTCCTGGATCCAGGCCTTGGCTTCCGGATCGGAGATATGCATGAACTCGACGCCAAGCGTCGAGCAATAGGTGCGCTGGAGAATGTCCAGCATTTCGCGGATGGTCGCGTATTCGAGACCGAGAACGTTATCGATGAAGATCTTGCGATCGTAATCGGCAGCCGTGAAACCGTAGTTCTCCGGCGAAAGTTCGTTGAAGTCGTCAACGGGAGCTGCAATGCCGAGCGGATCGAGCTTGGCATGGAGATGGCCGCGCATGCGATAGGCGCGGATCATCATGATGGCGCGCACGCTGTCGCGGGTGGATTGCAGCACGTCGGCGGTGGAAGCCGGCTTGCCTTCGGCAGCAGCCTTGGCCTCGATCTTCTTCGAGACGGCCTTTTCGACGATGGCCCAGTCGCCATCGAGCGCATTGACGATCTCGCCATTGGCAGCAATCGGCCAGTTCTTCTTCTTCCAGGAGGCGCCCTCGGCAGCCTTCTTCACATCCGCGGCATTCTCGCCAAGGGCAGCGAAGAACTCGCGCCACTCGGCCGGAACGGAGGCCGGGTCCGTCTCGTACTTCGCATAAAGCTGTTCGATATACGCCGCATTCTGACCGTCGAGGAACGAGGTCAACTGAAACTGCTCGTTGGCGTCTTGCCTTGCCATGGTGTCATGCGGACGCTTGTCCGCCTCCCGACTTGATAGAATTCAAATGTCCGCCTTCGGTCGTCCGGACTGACGCCCGTCCCCGGCGCTGGAAAGGCCAGGCCGGGGACGGATCTTAACCAATGATGCGCCGCTTTTGCGGCGCGAAGGGATCAACCCTTGAGAACCTCGACCAGCGTCTTGCCGAGGCGCGCAGGCGAAGGCGAAACGCGGATGCCCGCGGCCTCCATCGCTGCGATCTTCGATTCGGCATCGCCCTTGCCGCCGGAAACGACAGCGCCGGCGTGACCCATGGTGCGGCCCTTCGGAGCGGTGCGGCCTGCGATGAAGCCAGCCATAGGCTTCTTGCGGCCCTTCTTGGCTTCGTCGATGAGGAACTGCGCCGCATCTTCTTCAGCCGAGCCGCCGATTTCACCGATCATGATGATCGAAGTCGTGGCCGGATCGGCCAGGAACATCTCGAGCACGTCGATGAACTCGGTGCCCTTGACCGGGTCGCCGCCGATGCCGACAGCCGTCGTCTGGCCGAGGCCTTCGTTCGACGTCTGGAACACAGCTTCATATGTAAGCGTACCGGAGCGCGAAACAATGCCGACCGAACCCTTGCGGAAGATGGAGCCCGGCATGATGCCGATCTTGCATTCTTCCGGCGTCAGGATGCCCGGGCAGTTGGGGCCGAGAAGGCGCGACCTGGACTTTTCCAGCTTCGCCTTGACGCGCACCATGTCCATGACCGGGATACCCTCGGTGATGCAGGTGATGAACGGGATCTCGGCGTCGATCGCCTCGATGATCGCGTCCGCAGCGCCTGCCGGCGGAACGTAGATCACGGATGCGTCAGCACCGGTCTTTTCCTTACCTTCGGCAACGGACGCGAAGATCGGCAGCGTCTCACCCTTGGAGCCGGTCCAGTTGGTGCCGCCCTTGGCCGGGTGGATACCACCAACCATCTTGGTGCCGTAATAGGCAAGCGCCTGTTCGGTGTGGAAGGAGCCGGTCTTGCCGGTCAGGCCCTGAACGAGGACCTTGGTGTCTTTGTTGACAATGATAGACATAGGTTCAGGTCCTTCTTAGCCCTTGATCGCCGCGACGATCTTCTTGGCGGCGTCATCGAGATCGTCAGCAGCCGTGATCGCCAGACCCGACTCGTTGAGGATCTTCTTGCCGAGCTCGACATTGGTGCCTTCGAGACGAACGACGAGCGGAACCTTCAAGCCCACTTCCTGAACGGCAGCGACAACGCCTTCGGCGATGACGTCGCACTTCATGATGCCGCCGAAGATGTTGACGAGGATCCCCTCGACCTTCGGGTCAGCCGTGATGATCTTGAAGGCAGCCGCGACCTTCTCCTTGCCGGCGCCACCGCCGACGTCGCAGAAGTTTGCCGGCTCCTTGCCGTAAAGCTTGATGATGTCCATCGTTGCCATGGCAAGGCCTGCACCGTTGACCATGCAGCCGATGTTGCCATCGAGCGCCACATAAGCGAGGTCCCACTTGGAGGCTTCGATTTCCTTCTTGTCTTCTTCCGTCTCGTCGCGCAGGGCCTTGACATCGTCATGGCGGAACAGCGCGTTGCCGTCGAAGGAAACCTTGGCGTCGAGAACGCGCAGGTGGCCATCCTTCATGACGATGAGCGGGTTGATTTCGAGAAGCGCCATGTCCTTTTCTGAGAAGGCCTTGTAGAGGATCGGGAAGAGCGACTTCGCGTCTTCCGCGGCGGCACCCGTGAGCGCCAGAGCCTTGGAGATCTTGGCAACGTCGTCTGCCGTCACGCCCGTTGCCGGGTCGATTGCGATCGTGTGAATCTTCTCAGGCGTATCGTGCGCGACAGCCTCGATGTCCATGCCGCCTTCCGTCGAAACGACGAAGGCAACGCGGCCGACCGAGCGATCGACGAGCAGCGAGCAGTAAAGCTCGCGGTCGATGTCGGCGCCATCTTCGATGTAGAGGCGGTTGACCTGCTTGCCGGCCGGACCCGTCTGCGCCGTTACCAGCGTATTGCCGAGCATTTCCTTGGCAAAGGCGACGACTTCGTCGATCGACTTGGCAAGGCGAACGCCGCCCTTGGCGTCGGGACCGAGTTCCTTGAACTTGCCCTTGCCGCGGCCACCGGCATGGATCTGGCTCTTGACCACGTAGAGCGGGCCCGGAAGCGACTTGGCAGCCGCTTCGACGTCTTCGATCTTCAGAACCGGAACGCCCTCGGCAACCGGAGCTCCAAAGCCCTTGAGCAGGGCCTTGGCCTGATATTCATGAATGTTCATGGGAATATCCTGTAATTGATGGAGCCGAGCGGCTTACTTGAGAGCCGGGGCGATGTTGATGCAGGCCTCGCAGAGACCGGCAACCGCGCCGACAGACTTGTCGAAGGCAGCCTTTTCTTCGCCGTTCAGTTCGATTTCGATGACGCGCTCGACGCCGCCTTCACCGATCACGACCGGCACGCCGACATACATGTCCTTGACCCCATACTGGCCCGAGAGGTGGGCGGCGCAGGGCAGAACGCGCTTCTTGTCCTTGAGGTAGGATTCAGCCATCTCGATGGCCGAAGCAGCCGGCGCATAGAAGGCCGAACCGGTCTTCAGCAGGCCGACGATTTCAGCACCGCCGTCACGGGTGCGCTGGATGATTTCTTCGAGGCGCTCCTTGGTGACCCAACCCATCTTGACAAGGTCGGTCAGCGGAATGCCGGCGATCGTCGAGTAACGGGCGAGCGGCACCATCGTGTCGCCGTGACCGCCGAGAACGAAAGCGGTGACGTCCTGGACGGAAACGTTGAATTCCATCGCGAGGAAGGTACGGAAACGCGACGAGTCAAGCACGCCGGCCATGCCGACAACCTTGTTCTTCGGCAGGCCGGAGAACTTCTGCAGCGCCCAGACCATCGCGTCGAGCGGGTTGGTGATGCAGATGACGAAGGCGTTCGGTGCATACTTCTTGATGCCAGCGCCGACCTGTTCCATGACCTTGAGGTTGATGCCGAGAAGATCGTCACGGCTCATGCCCGGCTTGCGGGCGACGCCGGCGGTGACGATGCAGACGTCTGCGCCTTCGATGGCAGCGTAATCAGATGCGCCGGAGAGCGAGGCATTGAAGCCTTCGACCGGACCGGACTGGGCGATGTCGAGACCCTTGCCCTGCGGAACGCCATCAGCGATGTCGAACAGAACGATGTCGCCGAGTTCCTTGAGGCTGGCGAGGTGCGCGAGCGTACCGCCGATCATGCCCGAACCGATAAGTGCAATCTTCTTGCGTGCCATGAATAAGCTTCCTTCGAGAGAACTAATCCTTCAAGGCAGGCGCGAGTTACGACCACCTTTTCGGGTGTCTCGATTAACGCTAACCGCGCAAATTGGCAAATGAAAAATTTGTGTATAGATTTTTCAATCGTTTAGATACTAAAATTCTTACGTAAACGTAAGATATTCTAAAACGATATGATCCGATTCAGGCAGTTTTCCGCAAGTTCTGGCTGAGATAATCCTGGCTCTGCATCTCAAACAGCCGCGATGCTGTGCGATCGAACTCGAAGCCTTCCGTCCCACGTTTTTCCGTCAGAAGTTTTTCAGGCTCGGCGGCAGCGGAGGCAAAAAGTCGCACGCCGTGGTCGTAAAGCGCGTCGATCAGAATGATGAAGCGCTTCGTCTCGTTGCGGTTCTGTGGACCCATGAAGGGGATATGTTCAACAAAGACCGTGTCGTAGCGCTCGGCGATCGCCAGGAAGTCGGAAGCGCCCAGCGGCTTTTCACACAGATCGGAGAAGGTGAAGCGCGCCGCTCCGGCAGCTGCCGCCGGCACGTGGATCGAACGGCCCTTCATCGGTATTTCCTCGACCTTCGCCTGCTTGCCCTCGGTGACAGCTGTCCAGGCCTCCTCGATCGCCGCGTCGGCCTGTGGACTGAGCGGCTGGCAGAAGACCGGCAGACGACGCGTCTTTTCCAGACGATAGTCTGTGCGTGCGTCCAGCGACATGACCGCGACATTCTCTTTCAGAAGACCGATGAACGGCACGAAGAGTCCGCGATTCAGGCCATCGGGATACAAATTGTCGGGTTCGACATTCGACGTCGCGACCAACACGCAACCGAGGCTGAACAGCTCGGTGAAGAGGCGCGACAGGATCATTGCATCGGCAATGTCGGTGACGGTGAATTCGTCGAAGCAGAGCAGCATCGCCTCGTCGCGCAGCGCCTGCGCCACCGGCGGAACGGGATCGGCCTGCTTCGTCTCGCCGTTCTTCAGCTTCTGCCGATGCTTGAAGATACGCTCATGTACATCGGCCATGAATTCATGAAAATGCGCCCGCCGCTTCTTTTGGATAGGCGCAAGCTCGAAGAACATGTCCATGAGCATGGTCTTGCCGCGCCCCACCTGCCCGTAGACATAAAGGCCCTTGACCTTGTTTTCGGGCTTGCGCTTCTTGGCGAACAGCCAGCCGAGCGCACTCGACTTGTTCGATACATGAAGGGTGCGCAGATCGGTGAGGATCGCGTCGAGCGCATCGGCAACAGCCATCTGGGCGTTGTCTGCCTGCAGCTTTCCCGCCTCGACCAGAAGGTTGAGGCGCTCGCCGACGCTATGGGCGTAATCCGGAATCTGTTCCATGCCGTTCCTAAACCGCCTTGGGAGAATTCCGTTCCACGGAGAGCCTTAGCGGGTGATGCTGATCTGGGTGCCGCTGTTGGTGGAGCCCGAATACTGATTATCCGAGGTCTTGAAGAGCTTGCCGATCTGGTTGCCGGTGGAATCCATCAGCGTGACCTGCTTGCCGGAAACATCCCAGGCCCGCATGGTCGTCAGCTCGCCGACGCATCTGCTCGTGCCTCCGCGCGACGCATTGCCGAACTTGGTCAGCGTGAGGAACATGTTGCAGCTTGTGCCGGCTGCGGAAACCTTCCAGCCACCGACCATCTGGTCCTTCTTGATGTCCATGGCATTGGCCGGCGGCGTGCCGGCAGCACCCGCAGATGCAACTTGCGTCTGCGCAGGCGATTGCGGCGGCGCAGGGAATTGGCCGGGCGTCATCGGCTGCTGGCCGGTGGGATCGGAAAGGCCGCTCGACTGCACGCCTTCGACCGGCTGCGGATTAACCGGAGCGGGTGTAAACGTGGCGGATGGCTGCTGCTGATACGCATCGGAGGTGCGGTCGCACCCTGCGAGAGCCGCCAGAAGAGCGATACCGGTAACGGCGTGAACGACGCGCATGACGAACTCCTTGTGCCTCAGACACCATCAGGCAAATTACCCGAGAGCGTGATAGAAATCGCGTTACCGTAAGAGATTATGGTTAATCAAGAATAAATCATGGCAACCGGCGGAGGTAGCATACAAACTCCCCCCGCCCGTTGCAGAAAGATCGATCAGGTGCGGCGCTCGACCATCATCTTCTTGATTTCGGCAATGGCCTTTGCCGGATTGAGCCCTTTCGGACAGGTCTGGGCACAGTTCATGATCGTGTGGCAGCGATAGAGCCGGAACGGATCTTCCAGGTTGTCCAGACGCTCGCCGGTCGCCTCGTCGCGGCTGTCAATCAGCCAGCGATAGGCCTGCAGCAGAACTGCCGGGCCGAGGTAACGGTCGCCGTTCCACCAGTAGCTCGGACAGGATGTCGAGCAGCAGGCGCAGAGAATGCACTCGTAGAGACCGTCGAGCTTCAGGCGATCGTCATGGCTCTGCAGCCATTCCTTCGCCGGCTCCGGCGAAACCGTCTTCAGCCAGGGCTCGATCGAGCGGTGCTGGGCGTAGAAGTTGTTCAGGTCCGGGATCAGGTCCTTCACCACCGGCATATGCGGCAGCGGGTAGATCTTGATCGTGCCGTCGACATCTTCCATGCCCTTGGTGCAGGCGAGCGTATTCGTGCCGTCGATATTCATCGCGCACGAACCGCAGATGCCTTCACGGCAGGAACGGCGGAAGGTCAGCGTCGGGTCGATCTTGTTCTTGATGTAGATCAGACCATCGAGCACCATCGGGCCGCAATCGTCGGCGTCGATGTAATAGGTGTCGATCGAGGGGTTCTTGCCCTCGTCTGGCGACCAGCGATAGATGCGATATTCGCGCAGGTTCTTCGCGCCCGCCGGCTTCGGCCAGGTCTTGCCTTCCTGAACGACGGAATTCTTGGGGAGAGTGAGTTCAACCATGGTCCTGTCTCCTCAATACACGCGAGCCTTGGGCTCGATTTTGTGCGGATCGATGCCATCGGCGATCAGGTCGGTATGAACCGGGCGATAGTCGAGCTTCACGTCGCCCGCCTCGTTCACCCAGGCGAGCGTGTGCTTGCGCCAGTTGACGTCGTCGCGGCCGGCAAACGGGCCGGACGTGTAGTCTTCGCGGGCATGCGATCCGCGGCTTTCCTTACGGGCTTCCGCGCCGTAAACCGTCGTGATGGCGTTGGCCATCAGGTTCTGCAGCTCCAGCGTCTCGACGAGATCGGAGTTCCAGATCAGCGAACGGTCGGTGACCTTGATGTCCTGAAGCTCGCCCTTCCAGATCGCCGAAATGCGGCGGCAACCGCTTTCCAGCGCTTCCTGTGTGCGGAACACGGCGGCGTCTTCCTGCATGGCGCGCTGCATCTTGTCACGCGCAACAGCCGTCGGCGTCGAGCCGGAGGCGAAGCGGATGCGGTCGAAGCGTTCCATGATCTTGTCGCAGGCAGCCGTGTTCAGGGCCGGGATCGGCTCGCTCTTGTTGATGACCTGACCGGCGCGGATCGCGGCGGCGCGGCCGAAGACCACAAGGTCGATCAGCGAGTTGGAACCGAGTCGGTTGGCGCCGTGCACCGAGGCGCAACCAGCTTCACCCACAGCCATCAGGCCGGGCGCGATGCGTTCCGGGTTGGAGGCATCGGCATTGAGCACTTCGCCCCAATAGTTCGTCGGAATGCCACCCATGTTGTAATGAACGGTCGGCAGAACCGGGATCGGCTCGCGCGTCACATCGACGCCGGCGAAGATCTTGGCGCTCTCGGAAATGCCCGGCAGGCGCTCGTGCAGAACGGCCGGATCGAGATGGTCGAGATGCAGATAGATGTGGTCCTTGTTCTTGCCGACGCCGCGGCCTTCGCGGATTTCCATCGTCATGCAGCGCGAAACGACGTCGCGCGAGGCAAGATCCTTGGCCGACGGTGCATAGCGCTCCATGAAGCGCTCGCCTTCGGAGTTGACGAGATAACCGCCTTCGCCGCGTGCGCCTTCCGTGATCAGACAGCCGGCGCCGTAAATGCCGGTCGGGTGGAACTGCACGAATTCCATGTCCTGCAGCGGCAGTCCGGCGCGGGCAATCATGCCACCGCCGTCGCCCGTGCAGGTATGCGCAGACGTGGCCGAGAAATAGGCGCGACCGTAGCCGCCGGTCGCCAGAACGACCATCTTGGCGGCAAAGCGATGGATCGTGCCGTCATCGAGATTCCAGGCAACGACACCCGTGCAGCGACCGTCTGCTTCCATGATAAGGTCGAGCGCGAAATACTCGATGAAGAACTGCGCGTTGTTCTTGAGCGACTGGCCGTAGAGCGTATGCAGGATGGCATGGCCGGTGCGGTCGGCGGCGGCGCAGGTGCGCTGCACCGGCGGGCCTTCGCCGTAATTCTGCATGTGGCCGCCGAACGGACGCTGGTAAATCTTGCCTTCTTCGTTACGCGAGAAGGGAACGCCGTAATGTTCCAGTTCATAGACCGCCTTCGGCGCTTCCATGGCGAGATACTGCATGGCGTCCACGTCGCCCAGCCAGTCGGAACCCTTGACGGTGTCGTAGAGGTGCCACTGCCAGCAGTCCGGCGTCATGTTGGTGAGCGAGGCGGCGATACCGCCCTGCGCTGCGACCGTGTGCGAGCGGGTCGGGAAGACCTTGGTGATGCAGGCCGTCTTGAGGCCCTGTTCGGCCATGCCGAGCGTGGCGCGCAGACCCGCGCCGCCAGCGCCAACGACAATCACGTCGAAGGAATGGTCGACATAGGTATAGGCTTTGCCGTTAACGGCGGAAGATGCGTTCGTTGCCATGATTTCTTACCCTGCAAACCCGATCTTCAGCACGGCGAAAAGACAGAGCGCGCCGAGGAGGAACGAGAAAAACGTGTTCAGCATCAGAAGCGAGACCTTCTTCCACTCGACGTGGATATAGTCCTCGATGATGATCTGCATGCCGAGTTTCATGTGGACGATACCGGAAACGACCATGAGGCCCATGATGGTTGCCACGAGCGGGTTGTGGAGCGCGGCAACGACTTCCGGGAAAGGCTTTCCGTTATACTTGATCAGGAAACCGATGAAGAACAGGAAGAGCGGAACGTTGGCGGCAGCCGTGACGCGCTGGCGCCAGAAATGCTCGGTGCCTTCGCGGGCGGCGCCGAGGCCACGAACTTTCTTGAGAGGGGTACGCATGTTCATCTGGCGATCTCCTCAACGAACCACGAAGGCAACGATCCAGACAAGGATCGTCAGGACGACTGACGCAGCGATTTGTGCCTTGGCGAGCCGCGTCGACAACTCCTTCTCGAGCCCATAGCCGAAGTCCATCATGAAGTGCCGAAGACCACCCAGCAGGTGATGGATAAGCGCCCAGGTATAGCCCAGAAGGATAAGCCGGCCGATCCACGAGCCGAAAATGCCGTTTACAAACTCGAAATAGTCCGGACCCGAGGCTGCGGCAATCAGCCACCATGCCACAAGGATGGTTCCGAAGTAGAGAGCGCCGCCAGTGATGCGATGCACGATCGACATAGCCATGGTGGGGATCAGCTTGTAGATCTGCAGATGTGGCGACAGGGGCCGGTTGTTTGTCACGTTCGCCATCGGTGTCCTCTTTGGCGTTGCCATTGCAGGCGTTGATAGTCCGGAAGCCGCGGAAACCCAGACGGTCCGCTCCTCCTTGTGCATTGCGTCATAAGGCGACCTTTAATCCCCCGATTGCGCCCCCGCAAGCCCTGCGGATTGATAAGTCGTACTTTTAATCGATTAGCGAAAAGACCAGCCAAGCGACTGTATTAACCATATATTTCAATTACGAGGCTCGAAACGGGGAGGATCACCCCAAAGTGCTTTCCCTGATCGACAAAAGCGTGCTTAATCGTTAACAGACTGTTAACCGATCCGCCAAAACGTTTAAGGACGTCGATCAGCCATGATGACGCGCAAAATTGTTTCCTTCTCCCTGCTGGCTTTCCTTGTCCCGGGCGTCGCCGCCGTTCAGGCCGGTGAATTCCATCGGCATCACGGCAACGGCTGGCAGGAAGGCGCCGCGGGCGTCAATGGCCTACCCGTCCATATCCGCGGTATCGGCACATTCGCCGGCGGCATCACGGCAACCCGCATCCACGGCAACGGTGTCTATATCGCGATTGCACCGGGCATTGGCCAGGCGCCGGCCATCGGCCCTGCGCCTCGCGCCAAGATCGTGAATGTGACGGAAGGCGCAGACGGCCAGAACAACAGCCTCTGCTCCATGGAACACGACGTCTGCGTTATCCGGCTGAAGTGAGCCGCTTACTGCAATGCTGATTTGAATGGCGAGTTTAGCTCATGACCCAAACCGCCACACCGTCGTTTTCTTGACCTCGCTGTCCTCCAGCGCCCGGGTCACCGGCACCTGATAAACAGCGAGCGCCTCCAGCCGATCTTTCGGGAGATAGGCGCGACCAGGATCACCGACGAGCACCGCAATTCCCATTGATGCCAGCCGCTCGAACCACGGCATGAGCGCGGCTGCGAAGCCCTGATCGTAGAATACGTCGCCGGCCAGCAGCACGTCTGCCTCGAGTTCCGTTCCGACGAGATTGTCGCGGGTATAGTCCAAAGCAACTCCGTTCAGCCCGGCATTGAGCCCGACCGCCGTCCCCGTCCACGGATCGATATCGGCGGCCAGGACCGAACTGGCGCCCGCCTTCATCGCGGCAATCGCCACCAGCCCGGAACCGGACGCGAAGTCCACGACCCGCTTCCCGGCCACGCATTCCGGATGATCGAGAACATACCGCGCCAACCCCTGCCCGCCCGCCCAGGCAAACGCCCAGAATGGCGGCGGCAAGCCGATCTCTTCCAGTTCCTCCTCCGTCTTCAGCCAGAGGTCATGCGCTTCATCTGCGAGATGAAGCTGCACCTCCGGCACATGCGGCGGTGCCATGATGCCGGTGTTTTCGAGGATGAACTGGCGAGGGTCCGTCTTCAATTTATTAACGCGGCGGGGTGTCGAGCCCGCCCATGCGGCAGACTTCCAGCCATTCGTCTTCCGTCACCGGCTGGACGGAAAGCCGCATGGAGGTGACGAGCGACATCTTTTCGAGCGCCGGATTGGCCTTCACGTCCTTCAGGCTTACCGGCTTCGGCATGTCCATCACCGCGCGGATATCGACGCATTCCCAGCGCGGATCATCGGTGGTGGAATCGTGATGCGCCAGCGCGCAGACCTCCGCGATGCCGACGACCTCAAGACCCTCGTTGGAGTGATAGAAGAAGCCCTTGTCGCCGATCTGCATCGCCCGCATGTTGTTGCGGGCGAGATAGTTGCGCACACCGTCCCACTCGGCGCCTTGGGCCCCCTTGGCCTTCAGCATTTCCCAGGAAAACTTGAAGGGCTCCGACTTGAACAGCCAAAACGCCATCGGTCACGCCTCCGGATTGTTGAAGACCCAGTTGAAGGGCCGGATTTCGACCGTCTCGAACAGACCGGCCTTGGCATAAGGGTCCTGAGCGGCCAGCGTTTCGGCAGATGCCTGGTCCTCGGCGACGATCACCACAAGGCTGCCCATCGGCTTGCCTTCAGCGTTGAGCGTCGGGCCGGCCATCTTGAGCTTGCCCTCGGCGTCGAGGCCGTTCAGCCATTCGACATGGGGCGGGCGCGTGTCGAGACGCAGTTGAAGGCTGTCCTTCTTGTCGGTGCACCAGAGCGCATAAAGCATGGTCTTCTCCTCTATTCGTTGCGGATCGGGCGGGTCATGAGCTGTTCCATGGCTGTCCGCGTATCCAGTTTTCCATCGATAATGGCGGCAACGGCTTCCGTAATCGGCATTTCGATCCCGTGCTCGCGCGCCAACCGCGCCGCAACGGACGCCGCAAAAGCGCCTTCCACCAACTGCCCGCCTTGGGCCGCTTCGCCACGCGCCAGCGCAATACCAAAGCGAAGGTTGCGTGATTGATGGCTCGTCGCCGTCAAGACCAGATCACCAAGGCCGGACAGCCCGCTCACGGTCTCCGCCGAACCGCCAAGTGCTGCGACCAGTCGCGACATCTCGGCAAGGCCCCGCGAGATCAGCGCTGCCCGCGCGGAATCTCCGAGCGCCGAGCCCTCGACGATCCCGCAGGCGATGGCGAGCACATTCTTGAGCGCCCCGCCCAATTGCACGCCAATCCGGTCATCGGAGGCGTAAAGCCGGAAAGTGCGTCCGGACAGCGTTTCGGCAAGCAGAGTCGCCGTCTCGATATCCGCGGCCGCAATCGTCATCGCCGTCGGCAGACCGGAGGCGATGTCGGCGGCAAAGCCGGGGCCGGAGAGAACCGCGACCGGATGCTCCGGCAATTCCTCCTCCAGAACCGCCGTCAGCAATTCCCCCGTCTCGCGCTCGATACCCTTGGCACAGGTCACGATGATTGCACCCGCTGCGAGCGACGGCCCATAGTGCCGCGCCGCCTCGCGATGCGCCTGCGACGGCATGGCGAAGAGGACGACATCCGCATCCCTAAGAACATCGGGATCAGCCGCGAAGGCGATCTTCGGAGAGAGCGAAATTCCAGGCAGCGCCGTATCATGCGTCAAGGTCGCAGCCAGCCGCTCCGCCATCGGCTCGTTGCGGGCGATCAGCGTCACCTCCGCCCGGCCTGCCTCGGCAATCACCGTCGCCAGCGCCGTGCCAAACGCCCCTGCCCCGATCACGGCGACTTTCGCAAGCGCGCTCATGCCTTGGCGCCCCGTTTGCCCGAACCCAGCGCGACGGCCGCATTCTGATCCAGCGGCCAGCGCGAGCGCGGCGCGACATCGAGTCCATCGGCGTCAAAGCCTGCCGCCATGCGCTCCAGCCCCGCCCAGGCGATCATCGCCGCATTGTCGGTGCAGAGCCGATGCGGCGGCGCGATGAAGCGGAAGCGGTTTTCGGCGCAAAGGGAGGTTAACATGTCGCGCAGCACCGTATTGGCCGCAACGCCCCCGGCCACGACCAGCGCCGGCTCGGCAACACCAGGGAATTCTTCGCGAAACCGCTTCAACCCGCGCCCGATGCGCTCCTTCAGCGTGCGGGCAACGGCATGCTGGAAAGAGGCACAGATATCGGCAATATCCTGCTCGCTGACCGGTGCAATCTCTTCCGCCGCCATGCGCACAGCGGTCTTCAGCCCGGAAAAGGAAAAATCCAGGCGCGCCTCCCCGACCAGCGGTCGCGGAAAGGCAAAACGCTTGGGATCGCCGGCCTTCGCCGCCTTCTCCACCGCGGGGCCGCCCGGATAAGGCAGACCGAGCAGCTTCGCCGTCTTGTCGAAGGCCTCGCCGAGCGCATCGTCGATGGTCGTGCCCCAGCGCTCATAGTCGCCGACGCCCTTGACCAGCACGAGCTGTGTATGCCCGCCGGACACCAGCAGCATGAGATAGGGAAACGCGACGCCATCCGTCAGCCGCGCGGTCAGCGCATGACCCTCCAGATGGTTGACCGCATAAAGCGGCTTGCCCGAGGCATAGGCAATCGCCTTGCCGGTCATCAGCCCGACAATCAGCCCGCCAATCAGCCCCGGCCCGGAGGTCGCGGCAATGGCGTCCATGTCCTTCAGGCTCTTGCCCGAACGGGTCAGCGCCTCCTCGATCAGCGTATCCAGCGCCTCGACATGCGCGCGGGCAGCAATTTCCGGCACCACGCCGCCATAGGCCGAGTGTTCGTCGAGCTGGCTCAGCACCACATCGGCGACAATCTCGCCGCGCCCGTCCGGATGCCGCACAACCACAGAAGCTGCGGTTTCGTCGCAACTCGTTTCAAGGCCGAGAATGGTCAGCGGTCGGGACAATTTGACTTCGTTCATTGCGGGCTGCGTCAAACCTGTTTAGAGCAAGTCCAGAAAAAGTGCGAAGCGGTTTTTCGTCCGGAATTGCGCGAAAACAAAGAGATTGAGCGCTTCGGGCAATTTCTTTTTTGCCGGAAACGCTCTAGCTAGCATCCCGGTAACAACGGACAATTCGGAATGCAAACGAAACCTTTCAGGATCGGCACGCGTGGCAGCCCGCTGGCGCTTGCACAGGCTTACGAGACCCGCAGACGCCTGATGGAGGCGCACAGTCTGCCGGAAGAGATGTTCGAGATCGTCATCCTTTCGACGCAGGGCGACCGGATCCAGGACCGCGCGCTCGCCGCCATCGGCGGCAAGGGCCTCTTCACGGCAGAGCTTGAAGAGCAGTTGGCTGACGGTCGTCTCGATCTCGCCGTGCATTCCTCCAAGGACATGCCGACGCTTCTGCCGCAGGGCCTCTACATCTCCGCCTTCCTGCCGCGCGAGGATGTCCGCGACGCCTTCGTCGGCAAGGCCGCCGCGAAGCTCATGGACCTGCCCTCCGGTGCGCTCGTCGGCTCCGCATCGCTACGCCGACAGGCACTTATCAAAAGACTCCGTCCCGATCTCAACGTGACAATCTTCCGCGGCCAGGTCGACACCCGCCTGCGCAAGCTCGCCGATGGTGAGGCGGATGCGACGCTGCTGGCCATGGCGGGACTGAACCGTCTCGGCAAGGCGGATGTCGCGACCGAAGTGCTCGATCCCGAACATTTCCCGCCCGCCCCGGCACAAGGCGCGATCTGCATCGAGAGCCGTGTCGGAGACAAGCGGACCGATGACCTGATTGCCGCGATCAATGACCCGACGACCTGGACCTCCGTCGGCTGCGAACGAGGCTTCCTTGCGACGCTCGACGGGTCCTGTCGCACCCCGATTGCGGGCCTTGCCAGAGTCGAGGGCGATTACATGGCCTTTCACGGCATGATCCTGACACCGGACGGCTCGCGCTTCCACGAAATCCGCGCCGAGGGCAAGGCGAGCGAAGCCGCGGCAATAGGCCGCCGCGCCGGCGAAGAAATCCGCGACAAGGCCGGGCCCGGCTTCTTCTCCGACTGGAGCTGACATGCGCGTCCTCGTAACACGGCCGGAACACAGCGCCGTGCGTACGGGGGAGCGATTGAGGGCGCTGGGGCACGAGCCGATCTTCCTGTCGCTCTTTGCAGCCGAGCACGACGCGGGCGCCATCAAGCAGGCGCAAGCCTGCACGGACATCGCCGCGATTCTGGTCACAAGCGCGGAGGCGACACGCGCTCTGGGCTCCGCCGGCAAACTCGCGGACAAGCCCCTCTTTGCAGTCGGGAAAACGACAGCAAAGGCCGCCAGGGACACCGGATTTTCGAATGTCGAAACCGCAAATGGCGATGGAGCGGCGCTGGCTGAAATGCTTTTGAACCGCTTCCCGAGCAAAACGAAGCCGGAGCTTCTCTATCTCGCGGGCGAACCTCGCTCTCCGCGGCTGGAACAGGAACTGGCGGCTGCGCGTTTCCCGCTGAAGGTCGTCGTCTGCTACAGGATGAGGCCGGTCAATCTTGCGGGGGACATTTTGCAGGCCGCCTTTCAACAACAGCCCGACGCCGTTCTTCTTTATTCAACAGCGGCTGCCCGACGCTTTTTCGAGGCGGCTGAATCATTCGTTAAGGGTAATCAGGATATTCAATTCTTCTGTCTGAGTCCGGCCATTGCTGAAGCTGTACCGCTTGCTTTGCAAAGCCGAACACGATGCGCCGTACGCCCCGACGAAACGAGCTTGTTTGAACTTTTGTAGCAGACTCGCCATCAAATACCCGCGAAGGGGTTTTCTGAACGAGAAAGCCTGATTAACTTTGCCAGAGAAGACAATCGAAGAGGTCGCCATGTCCAACGGAAACCCGCCGCGCCGCTCCCGCAAATCGGACGAACCGCAGACGATCGACCTTGAGGCTGAACGCGTCGCAACGCCAGCGGATGACGCCGCGAAAACGGAAGCGCCGGCAGACGCAGTCGTAATGGGCCCGGAAACGGTCGCCGAAACCGCAGCGACATCGGAGCCGGCGGCTGACCCCGTCTCGCCGACTGCGTCCACAACCGAAGCCACGCCCCCGCCCGCACAGCGCGGCGGCAACGGCGGGGGCGCAGGCCTGATCGCAGCCGGCATTGTCGGCGGCCTGATCGTGCTCGTCGGTGCCGGAGCCGCCCAATATGCCGGCTTCATTCCCAATCTTGGGCCCAGCCAGAAAGTCCAGCTGCCCGACTATTCAGGCCAGATTGCCAGCCTCCAGCAGAAGCTTGCCGATGTCGAGAAAAAGGCCGCCAATCCACCGGTCACCAATCTCGCCCCTGTCGAGGATCGCCTCAAGAACATCGAAACGGCCATGTCGAAACTGCCGGTCGCGGACCTGACCGACGTGCTCGCCATCAAGGGAAAAGTCGACGAAACGGCAGGCAAGGTCGACAAGATCGAGACGCAGATGGCCTCCGTCGCCAATCGTCTCCAGCAGACGGAAGCCAAGGTGAATGCACCACGCGACGATGTCGACGTCGCCCGCGCCATCGCCTCTGCCGGTCTGAAGGCCGCCATCGATCGTGGTGGCCCGTTCCAGGCGGAACTGCAAACGCTGGCAAGCGTGGCGCCGAACGACGATGCCGTCGCCGCCCTCCAGGCCTTCGCCACAAAGGGCGTGCCATCCCGCGCGGATCTCATCAAGCGCTACCCGGAAGCAGCCGACCAGATGCTTGCTGTCCTCAACAAGCCTGTTGCCGGCCAGAGCCTCAGCGATCGGCTGTTCAAGAGTGCCTTCTCCGTCATCAAGGTCCGCCCGGTTGGCAACGTCGAGGGAACAAACCCCGAAGCCATCATTGCCCGCATCGGCGACAAGCTGCAGGGGAGCGACCTCCAGGGTGCGCTCAAGGAATGGGATACGCTGCCCGATAATCTCAAGGCTGCAGGCCAGGACTACCACGCGGCCCTCGAGGCACGTGTGAAGGTCGAGGCGCTGGTTGCGCAGGCGCTCGAACATGCAGTCAAGACGACCGGCAAGCAGGGATAAGTGACGAAGATGCTCAAGTTACTCGGTTTCGTACTCCTCGTCCTCGCCCTCGCCTGGGGCTTTGCCTGGCTGGCTGACCGTCCTGGCGACATCACCATCCTATGGCAGGGCCAGCAGATCGAAATGAGCGTGATGGTCGCCGTGACGCTGATCGTCCTGCTCATTGCGGTGATCATGTTCATCTGGTGGCTCATCCGCACGATCTGGACCTCGCCGCGCTCGATCAATCGCTATTTCCGCGCCCGCAAGCGCGACCGCGGCTACCAGGCGCTTTCCACCGGCCTCATCGCTGCAAGCGCCGGCGATGCCGCAACCGCCCGCAAGATGAATGCCCGCGCCAAGGGGCTGCTGAGTGCCGATCAGGAGCCGCTGATCCACCTGCTGGAAGCACAGGCCAACCTCATCGAAGGCCGCAACGACGAAGCGCGCCGCAAGTTCGAGCAGATGGCGGAAGATCCGGAGACGCGCGAACTGGGCCTGCGCGGCCTCTATCTCGAGGCCAAGCGCCTGGGCGCGGACGAAGCCGCCAATCAATATGCCGAACGTGCGGTTGAAAAGGCGCCGCATCTGCCATGGGCCGCCGAGGCAACCCTCGAGGCAAAGATGCGCGTCGGCCTTTTCGACGAGGCGTTGAAACTGCTCGAGCAGTATCGCCTGTCCGGCGCGCTCGGCAAGAACGAGGCCAATCGCAAGAAAGCCGTTCTGCTGACAGCAAGGGCCGCCGCTGCCCTGGAGAGCAATCCGAAGACGGCAGGCGATGACGCGCAGCATGCGCTCCGTCTTGAGCCCTCGCTCATCCCGGCGGGTGTCGTGGCAGCAAAGGCGCTTTATCGCGAAGGCAACCTTCGCAAGGCCTCCGCCGTTCTCGAACGCCTCTGGAAGGCCGCGCCGCATCCGGATATCGCTGCAAGCTACATCCACGCACAGGGCGCCCTTACCTCGGACGAACGCCTGCGCCGCGCCATCAAGCTCGAAACGGCGCAACCCGAGGCTTATGAGGCGCTTTACGCGGTTGCTGCCGCTGCTTTCGATATCCGTGATTTCCGGACCGCCCGCGAAAAGGCCGAAGCCGCAGCGAAACTCGACATGCGAGAGAGCGTGTTTCTGTTGTTGGCCGACATCGAAGAGGAGGAAACCGGTGATCAGGCCCGCGTCCGCCACTGGATGTCGATGGCGCGCCGCGCACCGCAGGACCCGGCCTGGATTGCGGACGGTTTTGTCTCGCAGGTCTGGCTGCCGCTGTCACCGATCACGGGGCGTATCGATGCCTTCGAATGGAGAAAGCTGGAGCGTCAGGCCGGCACAACGATCGAGCATGAGCCGTTGACGGCCGAAGTCGCCTTCCTGTCGCTGCCGCCAGTCAATGTGCCGCGCCCCTCGACGCCGGCACAGGCACCGGAAGAAGTTCGCAACGTGGTCGATGCGAGCCCAATGCCCGCCGCAGCGGTCCCGGCAGCTGCGCCAAAGCCGATCGCCAGGGAAACAAGCGGCCCAGCGGCGGGAACTCCGGTTACCAGAGCCGCAAAGCCTGTTCAGGAGGACGATGAAAAGAAGGCCTGGGCGGCGGTGGAACCCTTTTTCGGCCGTCCGCCGGACGATCCGGGCGTCAAGCCGGTCGCCGCGCCGGCCGATGATGCCAAGACGCGCCTGAAGCTGTTCTGATCCTGAGGTCGCCGGTGTTCGAAACGATCGTCTCATTTCTCCAGGACATTGTCGGCGGCGCGGACCGCGCCGACGACGATGTTACCGAAGCGCGCGTGGCCGCGGTGGCGCTTTGCAACCAGGTCATGGCAGCCGACGGCAAGGTTACAGCCGAAGAACGCGCCGTGGTAACAGAGGTGTTCAAAACCCGTTTCGGGCTTGAAGGCGCGCGCCTCAATGCACTGCTGGAAGCTGGCGAACGGGCTGAGAAGGACGCGGTCGACTTCTTCCACTTCACGTCCGTGCTGAAGCGCGAACTCCCCATCGAGCGACGGGTTTCCTTTGTCGGCCTGCTCTGGGACATCGTCTACGCTGATGGCGAGAAGACGGAGGTCGAGGATCATGTGATCTGGCGCATTGCCGACCTTCTCGGCGTCGATGGACGCGAACGTGTCGAGCAGCGGATCGCCGCCGAGAGGCGCGCACGCGAACGGCGCAATCTCGACGGCTGAATGGGCTCAATGCTCCTCGACCGGCAGGTCCAGACTGTCAATCTTGCGAAGCTTCGGAAATGAGACCGCCCAGATGACGGCGACGGCCAGCGTCCCGAAGCCGCCGACAACCACGGCCGGCACGGCACCGATCAGCGACGCCATCGTCCCCGCGCGGAACTCGCCAAGCTCGTTGGAAGCCCCGACGAACACCATGTTGACCGCGCTCACCCGCCCGCGCACCTCATCGGGCGTCCAGAGCGCGATCAAGGTTTCGCGTACGTAAACGGAGATCATGTCGGCCGCACCCATCACCGCAAGTGCGGAAACGGAAAGCCAGACAGACGTCGACAGGCCGAAAACGACTGTTGCGGCACCAAAAATGGCGACCCCGATGAACATCAGCATGCCTGCCCGGTGCCTTATCGGAAAGCTTGCAAGGATCAATGCGGTCAGAATTGCACCCACGCCCGGCGCGGAGCGCAGAAGGCCAAGCCCCCACGGACCTACTGTCAGCACATCGCGTGCGAAGATCGGCATCAGCGCCGTGGCGCCGCCGAGAAGCACGGCAAAAAGGTCGAGAGAGATCGCGCCCAGAACGATCTTTTCCGACTTGATGAAGCTGAAGCCGGCCAGCAATGAAGTCCACGTCGGCTTCTCGCGCGACATCCGCTGTGCCGGCTTCGGGATCATGATGACGAGGACCGAACTTACGAGCAGCAGCGCCAGTGCTACTGCATAGGCAATATCCGCACCGAGTCCATAGAGCAGGCCACCAGCCACCGGACCGATGATGGTTGCCGCCTGCCAGGACGAGGAATTCCAGGCAACCGCATTGGGAAGATCCTCCGGCGGGATGAGGTTCGGCGCCAGCGATTGCACGGCTGGCGACATGAAGGCGCGCTCCAGGCCGAAAAGCAGCATGATCCCGAAAACCGGCAGCGGAGCAAACGTACCCGTCATGGTCATCACCAGCAGCAATCCGGTGGAGATGGAGGCGACGAACATGCAGGCTGCCACGATCACCCGGCGGTTGTGGCGGTCGGCGATCGAACCGGTCACCAGAACCAGCGCCAGCGAGGGCAGAAACTGGAAAAGTCCTATCAGCCCGAGATAGAAGGGGTTCTTCGTCGCATCATACATCTGCCAGCCGACCGAAACGCTCACGATCTGGGTCGCGAAGGCCGTGAGGAATCGCGAGACGAAGAAGAGTGAATAGGAACGGTGACGGAATGCAGCGAACCGTTTCACGGGCGTGACGGTGTCGGACATGGGATGGTTCCTTGCGGCAGGACGCCGCCATTAAGCATGTTGGCGAGGAGAGAAGACCCGCCCTTGCCCGTTTAGTCGCCAAAGACTACATAACTGTCAATCGAAAGATTGGAGCGGATTATGCTGGCGGTTATCGCGACCCTGAATTTCATCATCAATATCATCTGGTTCCTAGTCATTGCATCGGCGATTTTTTCCTGGCTCTACGCTTTCAACGTGATCAACACGCGCAACGAAGCCATCAACATGATCGGCCGTTCGCTCTACCAGGTGACAGAACCGATCTACCGGCCGATTCGCCGCATTCTGCCGAACATGGGCGGCCTCGATCTTTCGCCACTCGTCGTGCTGGTCATTCTCTTCTTCCTGCAGCAATTGCTGAACACCACGATCGCCAGCGCCCTGCTCAGCCGTTGATGGCCGAGCAACTGCCCTATCAGGTGAATGCGGATCACGTCCGGCTTTCGGTCAAGCTGACGCCGAATGCCGGACGTGATGGCATTGATGGCGCAGAGACCGGAGCGGATGGCGAAAGCATGCTCAAAGCGCGTGTGACGGCCGTGCCCGAGAAGGGCAAGGCCAACAAGGCGCTGATCGAGATTCTCGCGAAATCAATGAAGCTTCCGAAATCCTCGATCTCGGTTATCTCAGGCGACACGGCGCGCAAAAAAATCCTCCGCATCGAGGGCGATACGGAGGATATCGTTCAGAAACTCCAGACGCTTCTGGGCGCCTGAGGATTACTTGCTGGCCTTGTACCGCTCGATCGCCTCGACGATGAGCTTCTTGGCAACATCAACATCCTGCCAGCCGCCGATCTTCACCCACTTGCCGGGCTCCAGATCCTTGTAGTGCTCGAAGAAATGCTCGATCTGCTTCAGCGTGATTTCCGGCAGGTCCGTATAATTGTTGACCTTGTCATAGCGCTGCGTCAGCTTCGGAACCGGAACAGCCAGGATCTTCTCGTCCTTGCCGCCGTCGTCTTCCATGACCATGACGCCGATCGGGCGCACATTGATCACGCAGCCGGGAACCAGCGGACGGGTATTGCAGATGAGAACGTCGACCGGATCGCCATCTTCGGACAGCGTGTGCGGCACGAAGCCGTAATTGCCCGGATAGGTCATCGGCGTGTACAGGAAGCGGTCGACGATGAGCGCGCCGGCTTCCTTGTCCATCTCGTACTTGATCGGGTGGCCGCCAACCGGCACTTCCACGATCACATTGACATCTTCCGGCGGGTTCTTGCCGATAGAAATTGCATCGATACGCATTCATCCATCCCTTTTGGCGACGATTAGGTGTGGCAGTGTCGATAAAGGCAAATGCGCTGCAACGCAACATGGCCGATGGGCTATGTTTAACGCGGGATCGCCCTTCTCGACGACTGGCGCAACAGTAAACGCTTCGGTAAGCTCTCCCAAGGGGACCGACGACCGGGGGAAATATATGCGTTGGGGACATGCGCTCTTCGTCTTGACGACACTTGCAGCCGCACCGGCAGCAGCCAATTCGAGCACCTATACGAAGCTCGACCTCGACCGATGCAAGAAATTGTCGGCCCATGAGGCCGGCGTCCGGATGAAATGCGCGGACTACAAGACCTATCCCGTCTATTTCTCCGAGGATGACCTGCGCCAGAGCCTGCGTTACGGGCCGGCTGCGAAGGATTTGATCGAGGAAAGCTTCGAATCCTTCTCGCAATTCAACAATGTCAACCTGACCGTCGAATGGCGACTGGACGATAGCGGCAAGCCGGTCGCCGCGATCCAGCGCTGGTTCACCGACAATCCCGATCCGAACACGGGCGCATCATCACCGAAGAATGCAGGCCAGGTTCTGGTGATTTCACGCGTCGCCCAGCCCGCGGACGGTCTGTCCTGCGTTGTCGGTTATGTCGACGCGCTGGCAAACCCGAATGCCAACGATCTCGCGCGCACGCTGGCCGACGAAAATGCGGGCGACTTCGCCTGCGGCGCATCCGAGCCGATATGGGCCGGCGCGAGGGGAGCGAAGGCCGGAACGCCCAGCAACCATCTACCGGACCGCCTTAAGCCGGAATGATCAGTTCCACAGGAAGCCGAGCTTCTTGAGCTCCGCGCCGCCAAAGTCTTCCGTGCCTTCAACGGCATCCACGCCGCCATGGTTGCGGAAGAAGCGGATGGTGAGGTCGCAGTCCTCCAGGCACCAGGCAACCAGCCCGCGATAGCCCAGAGACGACAGCAGCGAACGTCCTTCCGAAAAAAGACGCGATCCCAGCCCGATGCCCTGATATTCCGGTTTCAGGTAAAGTTCGTATATTTCACCCTCTTGGGAGAGCCCGCGTGCACGGTTCTGGCCCACGGTCGCATAACCGGCGATCTCGCCGGCAACGTCGGCAACCAGCAGCGTTGCCGGTCCGCGCGAAGCGATCCGCCACCATCGCTCGCCGCGACGCTCGATCATCTTGATCAGAGGCTTGTGGGGAATGAGCCCCGCATAGGTATGTTTCCATGACTGGCGATGCGCGTCGGAAATTGCGCGCGCATCCTCAGGGTCTGCTCGCCTGATATCGATCGTCAACGTCTTCATAACGCCACTCGTCCTACGCAAAACTTGACTGGTATGGGGCCACACTAACGGCCCCCACCCCTCATACGCCATGGCCATCATGGCCACCGCCGACCTTACCCACAAAAGATGCAGAAACCGCCTCGCCCGGGTTCAGGAATGAGATCAAGTTAACGCTATTTTAACTACAGCCGCAAGCGCAGGTGTGGATGAGTCTCATCTAAATGACGGCCTCATACGGTTCTCTCGGAACCTCACGAACTTGCATGGCTCCGGACAGGCGGTGGTGGTGAAATGTGGCAGGCAAAAGATCTTTCCGGCGGCAGCCGCAGCTTCGCTGCTGCTCACGGTCTTGGCCTGAGCATGGTCAGGGCGGTCGCCGCTCTTCACGAACTGACGGCCAGGATCGAGGACAACCAGCCGGGTGCCCGTTTCATCTGGACCCGGGCAGATTGAGAGGTTTCCGGACCAGCATCTCAGGCCGTTGGCTTTGTCTCCCCATCCAGTGGCGGCGACAACAGGCGCAGGGCATTCATGGTCACCAGCACTGTCGCGCCGGTGTCCGCAAGAATGGCCGGCCAGAGCCCCGTGATTCCGATGACGGTCGTCACCAGGAAAACCGCCTTGAGACCGAGCGCGATGGTGATGTTTTGCGCGATATTGCGCATGGTGAGTTTTGAAAGCTGGATCATCCGGGCAATGTCACCGACACGGCCATGCAGAACGGCCGCATCGGCCGTTTCCAGCGCAACGTCACTCCCACCACCCATGGCGATCCCGATATCGGCCGCGGCAAGCGCCGGCGCGTCATTGATGCCGTCGCCAACCTTGCCGACAACCTGGCCTCTCGATTTCAGTTCGGCGACGATCCTCTGCTTGTCCTGCGGCAGGAGTTCGGCGCGCACATCCTCCATCCCCAGCATAAGGCCGATCGCCTTTGCCGTCCGGCCATTGTCGCCGGTCAGCATGACGGTAGCGATGCCCTGGCCCTTGAGCGCCTGCAGGCCTGCGCGGGCATCAGCCCTGGGCTCGTCACGCATGGCGAACACACCGGCGACGCGGGCATCCACCAGGAGGACCGACACGGTCTTTCCTTCATCATTGAAAGCGCGGATGCGCTGCTGGAGGTCGGTAGAAACGACTGCCCACTCTTCAGTTGCCTGCGCAGAACCGAGGAACACTTCGCGTGCTCCGACAATCGCCTTCACGCCCTTTCCACCCAAGGCTTGCGCCTGCGTAGCGGCAGGTACCTGCACACCGCATTCTTCCGCCTTGGCCAGAATCGCGAGCGCAAGCGGATGGCTGGAGCCGTTTTCAACCGCTGCAGCAAGGCTCAGTATCTCCGCTTCGCTGCCTTCGATCGCAAGGATGTCAGTCACCTTCGGCCTGCCTTCCGTCAGCGTTCCCGTCTTGTCGAGGGTCACTGCCGTGATCTTTCCAAGGCCTTCCAGCACCGCCCCGCCTTTCATCAGCAGCCCGCGGCGCGCACCTGCCGAAAGTGCGGCGGCAATGGCTGCCGGCGTAGAGATGACAAGTGCGCAAGGGCAACCGATCAGAAGCACGGCAAGCCCCTTGTAGATCCATTCGGACCAAGGCGCGCCCGCGACCAACGGCGGAATGACCGCGACAAGCAGGCCGACCACCAGAACTCCAGGTGTATAATATTTCGAAAAGCGGTCGATGAAGCGTTCGGTGGGGCTCTTCGACTCCTGCGCTTCTTCGACAAGCTTGACCACGCGCGCAATCGTGTTGTCGGCAGCGGCGGCCGTCACGCGCACCTTGAGGACAGCTTCGCCGTTGATCGTTCCGGCAAAGACATCGGCGCCGGCTTCCTTCCGCACCGGCACGCTTTCCCCGGTCACAGGCGCCTCGTTGATGGCGCTGGCACCGTCAACGATGACACCGTCGGCGGCAATGCGATCGCCTGGCCGAACGACTATCACCGCCCCGATGGCAAGCGCCTCCGCCTCAACCTCGCGCACGGACCCGTTCTCTTCCACCAACGCCGACTTCGGAACGAGTGTCGTCAACGACTGGATGCTGGCGCGCGCGCGGCCGGCCGCAACCCCCTCGAGCAGTTCACCAACCAGGAAAAGGAACACCACCGCCGCCGCTTCCTCGCTCGCATCGATGGCGACGGCACCCACGGCGGCAATGGTCATCAGGGTTTCGATCGTGAAGGGAATACCCGCCAGCGCCGCGGCAAACGCGCGCCGCACAATGGGAACGAGGCCGACCAGCATGGCGATCGCAAACGCATATCTCTCGACGGCGGGCGCCAGATGACCAATGGCATAGGCCACGAGCAGGGCGACACCGCTGAGCATCGTCAGGAGCGCCTTTCGCGATCGCCACCACGGTCCATCGGAAACACCATGATCATGGCCATGCAGGCCAAGCTCGGCGCCGGGCTCGCGGTCCTGCGTGTCATGCCCAGACGCGTGAGAATGGCGAGCGTGATCGTGACCGGCGTGATCCGCTTTCTCGCCACCGCAACAATCGCATCCGGGATCTTGATGGTGGTCGTGCCCTTGGTCCGGACGCGCCGCGGCCTTCATTGGCGCGCCACCCGAAGACGATACGCCGTAACCAAGCTTTTCAACGGTTTTCTCCACCGCTGCCAGATATTCCTCGCCGACAAAATTCACCGTCATCGTTCCTGCGGTTGCAGAAACGGAAACGTCTGCGATCCCGGGCAGCTTGCGAACAGCCGTGTCAATCTTGGAGGCGCAACTCGCGCAATCCATTCCCTCCACGCGATAGCGCATTTTCCCGGATATCGTCGCCATGTCGGCCTCCTTCACTCTTTCTCCTCCTGTCTACAGTCTCTAGCGACTAGAGGATCAAGCGGAAATTTGGAGGCCGTTCCTGTCTTCCCTGCCTGCCGACAAAGCTTTCAATACCCCGAGGGCGATCATCCCACGGGCTTGCAGGAGGTGGAGCGGGACAAGAGACGGCATGTCCGCCTGAACCTCGGCGACGCCTTCAGGCAGACGGATACGGATCGAGCCGAACGGCCGACAGGTCTCGAGCATGCTGCGCAACTTGCGGCCGGACGAGCATAGCGCTTCCGCGTTTTCTCCAGGGCACTCTTTCGAAAATGAGCGGCAGAGACCGTCAGAAGACCACAACCTGTCGGATCGCCTCCCCGGTTGCCAAACGCTCGAATCCCTCGTTGATCTCATCGAGCGTGATGCGGTGCGTCATCAGCTTCTCGATCGGCAGCTTGCCGGCCTGCATCATGGCCGCAAAGCGCGGGATGTCGCGCACCGGCACGCAGGAGCCCACATAGGAGCCCTTCAGCGTCTGCTCGCCGACGGTCAGCGAGACGGCGGGAATGGTGAACTCCGCTTTCGGATTTGGCAGGCCGCCGGTGACGGTCGTACCGCCGCGCCGGGTGATCTCGTAGGCGAATTTCAGCGCAGGCGCGGCACCGGCCAATTCCACGGCGAGATCGACACCACCGCCCGTCAGCACCTTCACCTCGGCGACGGAACCCTCCCTGGTGGGATCGATGGCATGTGTAGCGCCGAGTTCCAGCGCCAAGGCCCGCTTATGCTCGGCCACGTCGACGGCAACGATGGTTTCCGCGCCCGCCGCCACGGCACCGAGAAGTCCTGCCAGCCCGACGCCGCCGAGGCCAACGATGGCGCAGCTTTGCCCCATCTTCAGCTCGCCCGAGTTCAGCACCGCGCCGACACCCGTCAGCACAGCGCAGCCGAGAAGCGCGGCGCGGTCCAGCGGCACCGACTTGTCGATCTTGATGCACGAATTTTCCGACATCACCGCATGTGTCGAAAAGGCCGAGACGCCGAGATGATGGTTCAGCGCCTCGCCCTTGTAGCGCAGCCGCCGCTCGCCGCCGAGCAGCGTTCCCTTGCCCGCAGCCACGGCCCCCGGTTCGCACAGCGCCGGCCGGCCCGAGGCGCAAGGAACGCAATGCCCGCAGGAGGGCACAAAGACGAGAACGACATGGTCGCCCGGCGAAAAGCGCGTGACACCCGGCCCGACTGCCTCGATCACACCCGAAGCCTCATGGCCGAGCGCCACCGGCATGTCGCGCGGACGGTCGCCGTTGATGACCGAAAGGTCCGAATGGCACAGCCCTGCCGCCGCCATCTTCACCCGCACCTCGCCGAAACCCGGTTCCTCCAGATCCGCCTCGACGATCTCAAGCGGCTTCGTGTCCTGATAGGGGCGCGCCGTCCCCATGGATCTCAGCAGGGCAATTCTGGCTTTCATGTCACTCTTCCCTTGATATTCCTGTATCTTACCGGTGGCCGAAGGCGAGTGCGGTCACGACGACCAGACTCACTGCAACGGCAATGACGATGATGGCAGCGCGGCGGCGGCGGATTTCGGCCTCTGCCTGCCCGCTTCTCAGCCGCAGCCGAGGAACATAGGCCGGGACGTGAACCAGCGACGGGCTCGCCAGTTCCATCTTGTAGGCGAGAAACCAGACCAGTCCAAGACCTGCGACCCACATGGCCAGCGACCAGCCCCAGAGCGACGGCATGCCAAGCACCCAGTGGCCGTCCGCACCCACAAAGGCATAATTGCCGAAGACCAGTCCGGGGCCGACTGCGAGAAAAAGCCATGCGAGCGTTGCCGACCATGCGGTCGCGCGCAGCGCATGCACGCGCGGATTGCCGCCAAGCTGGACGAAGAGGAAGCGCCGCGCCTCCTCCCCTTCCTCGCTGAAGCCCCGCTTCTGCGTGAAGGCCGAGATCAGCAATGTCACCGCGATATTGGCGGCCATGCCCCAGGCGGCGGAATGGATGGTCCAGGGATTGCGGCCCCAGGGCAGATCGAGCCCGAAGAAGGACAGGACCGAAATACCGAATGGCTCGGTCAGCAGCACGCCGACCACGCCGAAACCGACGCCTGTCACGACCGCCGGCCGGGTGATCCAGCTGAGCCAGGTCATGCCGAGAAGCGGCGTCCACAGCTGGAAGGCGAGCGGCAGCGCCAGCGAGGCCATGAGCGTCAGCGCAATCGGCGTCAGCACCTGCATGAGAACGCTTCCCAGAACCAGAAGGCCGACGACCACCCGCGTCAATGTCACCGTATCGCGGCGCGTCAGGCTGGCATGGAAGAACGGCTTGTAGATGTGGCGCACCAGCGTCTCGCCAGCGGAAAGCAGCGCCACCGCCGCCATCGCCTGCACGCCTGCCACGAGCCCGAGGAAGATCCAGGCCGAAAACCATGGCGAAAGATTGCCCAGCAGTCCCGAAAGGTTTCGCGCCGGATCGATCAGTGCGCCTGCCCCGATGATGGCGACACAGAAAGCGACGAGCCCGCCGGCAACGCCCGCCATGACCCAGGTCTGGCCGGCGGCAAAGCCACGGGGGTTGGCGGTCGAAAGCACGACCTTCATGATCATGGGGCTGGCCTGCAGGCCCATGAGCGCCATGGCGAAGGAAAGGCTGGCGAGCGCCGTTCCATCATGGCCCGCAGCCGCCTCCTTGCCCAAACCTGCGGTAAATTGCACGACACCGGCCACGATGAAGCGTGTTGCCGTCGCAGGATCGGCCGCGAGCTTGCCAAGCCCGGCATTCATGGCCGCGAAACCGCCGGCGGCGATCAGCGCGAAGCCGGCAAGCGCAACGATGACGGTGCCGGCCATGACGGTCTGGATCGCGCCGAGATAGCCCGCCGCCCGCATGCCGCCGATGGCGATATAGGCAAAGAGAACAAGCCCGAGCAGTGCGGCGGCCATCTCCGGCGAAACCATGCCCCCGCTCAATTCGACAGCAAGCTGAGACAGGGCATGAAGCTGTAACCCTGCGAAAGCCACGGCAAAGAGCACGGCGACAACAGCCGAAAAGCCGGTCAGGAATTCCGAGCCCCAATAGGCGCGCAGCAATTCGGTGAGAGAGGAGACGCGAAGCCGCTGACCGAGCAGCCAGATGCGCTTGAAGAAGACGACCCCCGGCAACGCCAGCGCCACACCGGCCTGAAGACTGGCGGCGAGTCCGAAACCGTGACGGGCAATTTCATCCGTGCCGGCCAGCGCCGCCCAGCCCGACAGGCTCGCACCGGCGATCACCAGCGCGGAAATCCACGGCGAAAGCCCGTGGGCTGCGGAAAAGAAGGTCTGGTAGTCGCCGTTCGCCTGCGCGGCAAGGCGCGCCCAATAGAGAACGGCCACGGCATAGACGAGAGCAAAAAGCGAGAGCCACATCATGTATGCTCCTCCGTCCCGTCGTTCGGCTTGATGTGAAAGCGCGAGAAGGCGCCGCGCAGGCCGTGGCGCGTGAACAGATAGGCGAGGAAGCCGGCGGCCAGCACGCCGAAGAGCGTCAGGCCGGAATAATAGTCGGCCATGGTCATCTCCCCGCCTGCCGCGGAGACGACGAAGATCAACCCGAGCACGCCATAGGCTCCGATCCCCAGCGCCGCCTCGCCCTGTGTGAAACCCGTATCGAATATGCCGTTGACGACGATATGGGCGACGAAGGCGAGGACGATCGAGAAGACGCCCGCCGCCGACAGCGCCCACCAATCCGCCTTCATGCCCTCCAGGAAGACGCAAAGGCCGAAAAGCCCAAACACGGCCCAGATCGCGAAGATCAGGATGGAGCGTTCAATACGGGCGTCGGTCTGGCTCATGGAAAGGATCCTGCATTGTCACGCGGGCGGGAGAGGCCGGCCGGGCAATCCCCGGCCGACATTCAAGGTTCAGTTCGGCCGGCTCTTGTCCTTGGTCGCGGGAGTCGGCGCGGCCGGCTCGGTATAGACGACCTTGGAGAGGTCGCTCAGCGTATGCGGCCGGTGGATCGTTTCCGACGTCAGGCCGATTTCGCCGAGCAGCGTGTCCACGAAAGGCGCCTGCGTACGGTAGCGCAGCGCGGAGCTGACCACCTGTTCGGCAAGGTTTCCGTCGCGCGGCGCACCGGCCTCGTCGCCCGCAACCAGTTGGCCCGATCCGCCGCCGGCAAGGCCGGGAAGACCCTCCACATGCAGGATCTTGATGCCCTCGATCTTCTCCATCGGCTTGACGCTTTCGCGGATGATCGCGGGCAGGTTCTCGACCAGCGAGCGATGCAGCGCCGAGCGGCGGCTGGCGTCGGAGCGCATGTTTTCGGCTGCATTGAGCCGCTCCTTGCCTTCGGCCTCGACCTTCATGCGCTCCTCGAGCGCTGCAACGGCGATCCGGTCGGCATCGGCGCGGTCCTTGGCGGCGGCCTTTTCGGCCTCGGCCAGGATGCGGATGCGCGCGGCTTCGGCTTCGGCGGCGCGTTCCGCCTCGATGCGTTCGATTGCCTTCTGGCGGTTGGCGATCTCGGTATCGCGAACCGTCATCACCTTTTCCTGTGCCTCGATCATCGCGGCGCGCGCCTTTTCGGCCTCGGCCTGCGCTTCCGAGCGCTCCTTGGACTTGATGGAGACGGCAATTTCGCGGGCCTGTTCCTCGATCTGGATCGTCTCGCGGCGACGGATTTCCAGCCGTTCGACCTCGCGCTCCATGTCGATGCGGCTGCGCTCGACGGCTTCGCGCTCCTTCAGCTTCACCGCTTCGATCTCGCGTTCACGCTGGGCGTTCTGGGCGGCGATCTCGGACTTCTTGGACGCCCGCTCGATGGCGACCTGCGCCTCGTGCGAAAGCCGTGCATATTCGCTGTCGCGCTCGATTTCGAGGCTGCGCTTTTCCGCTTCCAGGTTCTTGGCGCGGATGGCGATGGCCGTGTCCTTCTCGATATCGTTGCGCTTCTTCTTGCGGCTTTCGATCTGCTCGGTCAGATGCGTCAGGCCCTCGGCGTCGAACGTGTTCGACGGATCGAAGAGCTTGATGTCGGTCTGATCGAGCGAGGTGAGCGACACGGATTCCAGTTCAAGACCGTCGAGCGCGAGGCTTTCGGCCACTTCCTGCTTCACTTCCTTGACGAAGGCCTGGCGGTTTTCATGGATGAACTCCAGCGTCATCTTGGCGGCGGCACCGCCCATGGCGTCGACAAAACGGCCCTGGATCAGGTCCTTCAGCTGCTCGGCGTTCATCGTGCGGTTGCCGAGGCTGCGCGCGGCGGTTGCCACCGCATCCGTATTGGGCGCGACGCGGACATAGAACTCGACGGTCAGCTCGACGCGCATGCGGTCCTTGGTGATCAGCGACTTTTCCCGCGCGCGGGTCACTTCGAGACGCAGCGTGTTCATGTTGACCTCGGTGAGGTCATGCAGGATCGGCAGCACCAGGGCGCCGCCGCCCATGACGACCTTCTCGCCGCCGAAGCCGGTCCGCACGAAGCTGACATCCTTGGTGGAGCGGCGATAGAGCCAGTGCAGAAGATAGGCAGCGACAGCAATGACGATGGCCGCCAGAATGATGATGGCAATGACGTCTGCACCCTTCATGGACGTATTCCTTCTGAATGAGCAGGGGTTTCAGGCAAATGATGGAATTCAGGCACCAGCCTTCTCCTCTGAAGCGAGGATGGCTGTCGAAAGAACGGCGATGCCGAAGGCCATGCGGTTGAGAATATCGGCGACGTTATAGGCAACCGAGAGGCTGCCATCGTCGGTCATGCCGGCAAAGGCGGTGAGGAAATTGCCGAGCGGATAGATCGCCCAGCCAATGGTGACGATCAGCCGGAGCCAGAAATAGCCGCGCCGCAGCGTATCGCCGGTCGAGGACCGCACCACATCGTCCATGCGGCCGAAATAGAACTCGCCGAGCAGGTAAAGCCAGAAGACGAGACCGATCAGGAAGGCGAGCGTGGGGTGCATGAAGGCCGCCTCGCCCAGATAGCGGACGAAGACCATCAGCACCGAAACGACGATCAGCCGCCAGAAAAGTCCCGCCGACAGCTTGCCCGCGGTACCGGCGAGGAAGAAAAGCGCCATCACCTGCAGCGGCATGGACACGGCCCAGCCGACATAGTGGTAGACGACCGGCACGCCCTGGCCCGCAAACCACGCCTCCCGCGCCTCGTGGACGGAGCCGACGCCGACCAGCGCCGCGATGGCGCAAAGCGCGACCGGAAGCCGCCATGGACGATTGACCCAGGCCGTCCCGATCAGGAGAAGCACGGTGGTTGCGGCAAGGCCGAACAGGTCGGCGGAAAAGCTCGCCGCGGTCAGGTCGGGTGTCTGGTAGACCGCCATTGTCATTGTCCTCCTTGAAGGAAAAGGTCGTGTCGCATTGCGTTCACCTCAGATCTGCGTGCGGATATGCGGCGAGCGCGCATAGAGCGCCACCATGGGAAGGATGAGCAGGCCGAAAATGAACTGCTGCCATTTGAAATCGAGGCCGATGCCGACCAGGAAGCTGGAAAGAACCTGAAGCACCAGCACGCCGATGACCGTGAACCCGTAGCCGCCCGCGCCGCCAAGCAGCGACGTTCCGCCCACCACGACGGCCGCCAGCGTCAGGAAGAGATATTGATCGCCGACCCCGATGAAGCCGCCGCCCGACCAGCCGAGCAGCAGGCCGCCGGTCAGCGCGGCAAAGAAGCCGGAGAGCGCATACATGATGACCCAGTAGCGCATCTCAGAAATCATCACGCGGCTGGCAGACGTCCGGTTGACGCCGAGCGCATAAAGGTAGCGGCCATAGACCGTGGTGCGCAGCCCGACGATCAGGATCAGCGCGATCGCCGCCCAGACGAGAATGACCGGCGGGAACGGCAGGCCGAACGTGGTGCCGTTCATGGCCGAGATGTTGGAGAGCCACGGCGGCACGGTGCCAAAGACGTTGCCGGAATAGGCCGAACCGATGGAGGTGACGATCTGCACGCCGCCCGAAATCGCAAAGCCGGTGCCAAGCGTCACGATCAGCGCCTGGCCCTGCAGGCGATAGCTGAGCAACCCGTTGATCACGCCGAAGATCGTCCCGATCAATAGCACGATGATCGTTGCGAGCCATGGCGGCACGCCGAGGCCGATCAGGTAGAGCAGGCCGACATTCGCCCCGCCGATGATGAAGGGGATGGAGAGATCGAGCCCGCCGAGAAGTGCCACAAGCGTCTGGCCGATCGAGGCGATGCCGAGGAAGGAGGCGAAGAGCAGCATCGACTTGATGTTGTTGCCCGAGGCAAAACCCTCGATATTCATCGAGCCGACGGAGAACAAGCCGGCCAGAACCATGATGCCGATGAATGCGGAGCGGTTCTGCTGGAACTGCCGGCCGAGCGTGCGCGTCAGCACGAGAATGGCGAGCAGGATGATGAGCGAGAGCACGTTCCAGATGTTGAAGAAGCCGGGAATGGAGAGCGACAGCAGCAGGAATGCGGCAAGCACCAGCGCCAGCCCGATCAGCGGCCAGCGATATTGCATCCACGCCTGACGCAGCGGGCTCGGCCCGTCGGCAACGATTGTCTCCGTCTCCACGAACTGGCCGATGACATAGCGCCAGGCCCAGACGGTGAGCGCCAGCGTTGCAATCGCCGACAGGATGACGACCTGTACCGCCATGCCCTGCGCGAAGCCGAAGCCCGCGCCGAGACCGGCGAGCAGAATGGCGATGACGAGGCCGAGAATGCGGGCCGGAAGGCCGATCTGGGGCAGCTTTTCCATCAGCGAACGGCCTCCGTTGCGGGCACGAGGCCGCCCTCATGCATGACCCACGCGCCGCCGAGAACGAGCGCTGTCACCACCACCGCGACCGCCGGGCCAAGGCTGCGCCGGCTCGCCTGTGCAAAAGCCAGCCGCAGGAAGACGGCAAGGACGGCGAGAAGGACGGTGAAGAAGACGAAGGGCATGGCCTCGGCCCTCAGAGCCAGCGTCTCGGGCGTCAGCGTGGCGACCTCCAGCGGCTTGGTCAGCGCAGCCTGCATGTCCATCGGACCGGGCAGATAGGCGGGCGCCTCGCCGAGGCTCGTGTAGTCGAACGTGGCATGCAGCACGATCCCGAAGACGATGACGCCCAGCGACACGAAGTAGAGCAGCGGCGAGAAGTTGCGGATATGGCGCTGGATGACCGGGATGAGCAGTGTCAGCAGCAGCGAAATGACAAGGATCGCGCCATAGGCGAGGTTCGTCACGAAGCTCTGCACGGCTCCGAAATTGAAGCTCGAGAGCACGAAGGTGATCATGTAGAGGTTCAGCGCGCCGAGCGCCGAGCCGAAGACGCCGCCCCGGCCACCGGCGAGCGACGCGCCGCCCAGAACCAGAGCGGTGACCGCGATCAGCGTATAGGTCGTGCCCTGCGAGGGATCGCCGGAAGAGATCAGCGCCGTGAAGCAGATCGAGGCAAGCCCGGCGAAGCAGCCGGAAATCAGGTGCGCGCCGATGCGAACGATGGTGATCGGCACGCCCGACGTATAGGCCGCGCGCTCGTCCGAACCCATGAGGCGCAGATGGGTGTAGAAGGCCGTGGCGGTGAAGAGCAGCCAGGCAATTGTTGCCAACACCAGAATGACCAGCACCGGCGAGAAGATCGACGTGCCATAACCCCATTCGGCCATGAAGGGCGGTGCAACCCCGCCAGGGCGCGGCAGGATGACGAGATTGATGCCCGACAGCGCCAGATAGCCGGAGAGCGAAACGATGATCGGCTGCACCCGCACATAGATGACGATCAGCGCGAAGATGAATTGATAGGCAGCCCCCACCGCCATGCAGTAGAGAAAGACGGGGATCGGATTTTCCAGCACGCCGCCGGCATGCAGCTGGATCATCGTCACGTTGATGAAGCCGATCAGCGGGCCGACGGAGAGATCGACCGTACCGCGACCGGCGATGGTCGAGGCCATCAGCGTGTAGGTCGCAAGGATCAACGGCGTGACGACGATTATGGCTGCGCCGATGCCCGAAGCCGTCATCAGGCTCGGCGTGCGCAGAACCGCAATCGAGAGCAACGCGAAGAACAGCGTGATCGGCATCAGCAGGAACGGATTGGAGCGCCCGCCCTGCAAGACAGGCTTTTCTGCCGCCGCGTCGGCCCCTTGCGTCCGGTGCTCTGTCGCGGGAAGGCTCATGGCCGCCCTCCTTCGATCCGGGCGCCGTTCTCGCCGAATTCGACGATGCGGATCGGCTTGACCGCCGGCGCAGGCTTCGCGCGCAACGCGGAGTCGTCAGCCGGAAACTGATCCACCGAGATCCTGTGCGCCACGCTCCCGGCATCGACAGGCGCGGCAGAGGCCGGCCTGGGCTTGACGACGGCGGGAACCTCGACGCGCACCCGCGGGCCGTCGCTTTGCACAGCGACGGCTCCGGCGGATGCGCCGACCGCCTTCGGCGCGCCGGGACGCAGACCGTAAGCCGCCGTCAGCCCTTCGCCGCCCGTCTGGCCGAACATCGCCTCCAGCACACGCTTCGGCTCTAGGTTACGCCCGTCGAAGGCATCGAAGGGCGCGCCGTCGCGAAATACGATGACGCGGGTGGCAAAACCCAGGAACTCCTCGATTTCGGAGGAGAGATAGATCACCGCCCTGCCCTCTTCGGCATAGGCGCGCAGGTGCCGGTAGAGCTCGGTCTTGGCGCCAACGTCGATCCCGCGGGCCGGGTCGTTGAGGATGATGACGTCGGGCCGCATGGCAAATCCGCGTCCGATCAGCACCTTCTGCTGGTTGCCGCCGGAGAGCGAGGTGATGCGGTCTTCCTTGACGCCGAACTTGATCAGAAGGTTTTCGGCCTCCCGCTTGAACAGCGTCGAAAGCGTGCCGCGGTCGATGAAGCCGAGAATTCCGCCGCGCTTCTTCTCGCGGTAAAGCGGCATGACCATGTTTTCGAAAATGGAGAGCGAGGCGAAAATGCCCTCGCGCTTGCGGTCGCCGGAAACATAAGCAACCTTGTTGGCCACCGCTTCCGGCAGATTGCGCACCGGCTGCCAGCCGCCGTCGCGCGTCGCCACCTGCACCAAACCCTGCGACGCGCCCATGACGCCGGCGAGAACGCGGACAAAGGCATCCTGCCCTTGACCGTCGAGACCGGCAATGCCGACCACTTCGCCCCGGCGCAGATCGAAATCGAACGGCTTAGAATTTGGCCAGACCGCGAGCTTTCGCGCCTTCATCGCCCGCTCCGACGTCTGTGGCTGCGGCGCTTGCGCCTGCGTATGCCCGGCGGAACGGTCCTCGCCCGTCATCAGGCGCAGGAGGTTCTTCTCCGTAATCTCTTCCTTTTCCAGAACGCCGACATCGCGACCGTCGCGAAACACGGTGGCGCGGTCGGAAATGCGGACCAGTTCGGCGATGCGATGGGTGACGATCAGGATCGTCGTGCCGCGGTCGCGCAGCGCCCGCATGCGGGCAAACAGCCGCTCCGTGGAATCGAAGTCCAGCGCGGCCGAGCTTTCGTCGAGGATGAGGATGCGCGGTTCGGAGAGAAGGGCGCGGGCAATCGTGATCCACTGTTTCAGGCCGAGCGGCAGCGTGCCGACCAACGCATGCGGATCGACGGGCTCGCCGGAAAGTTCCTCCATCAGCTCGGCGGCACGCGCCACCTTGCGCTCCTGCGACAGCGTCTTGGAGAAGAGCCGGTCCGAGCCCATGAAGATATTGTCAACGACAGAGCTTTCATCCGCCACGAGCACTTCCTGATAGACCGTGGAAATGCCGAGCGCCCGGCTTTCGGCCGGCGTGGAGGGCGTTTCGCCCAGAATGGAAACCGTGCCGCTATCGACCGGCAGGATGCCCGAGACGACCTTGGCCATGGTGGACTTGCCGCAACCGTTGCCGCCGACGATGGCGTGGATCTCGCCCGCCCGCGCCGAGAAGGAAGCCCCGTCGAGCGCCCGGGTCGGTCCGAAATACTTCTTCACGCCACGCACCAGGATGGTCTCCCGGCCGGCAGGCTGTGCGATCTCTGGAGCTGTGGACGTCATGAGACTACCCATCTGGTCGCGGCGCGACCGATGAAACGAAGAAACGGCGGTTCAACGGCGGTCGAGGTGGCCGCGCCGTCAACCGGCGCGGCCTTGACTGTGAGAAGCTTACTTCTTGAAGGCGCGCGGATCGGCCGGGCGCAGGAAGAAGTCGTCGAGATAGGCCGAGTTGTAACCCCAGCGGTCTGCACCGACCTTCAGCCATTCGGCGCTGTTGAGGTTGCAGTTCTCGTCCATGACCTTGGTCAGATCGTCATAGGTGAGCTTCACCGGGTCAACGAGGACGGACTGGATCTTCGGACCCTGGCCTTCCAGCGTGCGCATCATGATGTGCCACATCAGCTGGATGTCGTCAGCCGGCGGCCAGAGCTGATAGGAGGCGTTGATGTATTTGGGGTTCTTGCGCCAGTAGCAGAGCGCACCCAGTTCACCGCCGATGGCAACCGGGATTTCGCCGCGACCGGCCTGCTGCACGGCGCGCAGCACTCCCATTTCAGCCGCCGACTGGACGACGATGCCGTCGAGCTTGCCCGGATTGGTGGCAAGCCACTTCTGCACTTCGCCCTGGGCAACCTGGTCGGTCCACATGCCGGCGACCGAGCCGACGACCTTGATGTCCGGCGCGGACTTCAGGCCTGCGAGAACGCCGCGGTTCTGGCTGTCGGAACCCGACGTGCCAGGAATGCCTTCGACGACGAGAACATTGCCCTTGCCGCCGAGCTGGTCGGCCATGGCCTTGCCGATCTCATAGCCGCCGACCTGATAGTTGACCGACGAGTTGATGGCATATTCCGAGGTCAGGTAGCCGGTCATCGAGAAGACGGGAACGCCCTTGTCGGCCGCATATTTCACCGAGGCGTTGAGGGCCGTCGGGTTGGAGCAGCAGAGAATGATGGCATCCGCGCCCTGATCAACGAGCTGGCGGATCTGCTGTATCTGCGTGGAATCGTTGAGGTTCGACTGGGTGACGACAACGTCGGAAATCAGGCCGAGCTTCTTCCATTCCGGCACGATGACCTTCTGCAGCTCGTCCATGGCGGCAGCGCGCCAGGTATTACCGGCGTAGGACGAAGCATAGCCGATCTTCCATGGTGGGCCCTTCTTGGGCTTGAAATCGCGCCACTTGCTCGGCCCGATAGGCTGCATCGGGTCGATCATGTCCTTGTTGTACAGCCGCTTGGCGACATCCGGGTTGATTTCGTCCACGCCGGCGGCGAACACGGCGCTTGCGGAGACGGCCACGAAGGCCGCTGCGCATATCAGTTTGCGTAACATTCCAACTCTCCTCCTAGTTGTGGGCCGGTCATCCGGTCCAGCGATCAGTCATAAAAATCCTGCGGGGATTTGCGGAAGCCCGGCCATGTCACCGGGTCATGGCCGGTCACGACCATGGCATTCGTGTCCTTCGCGATGCGCCTGAGCTTGGCGACGGAATCGGCCGCCTGCGTCGAAGACGTGACGAGACCCGGCAGCGCCCGGTTTTCCCAGTGATCGACCGTATAGGCGGCATCGATGGTGAGCAGGATCGGCCCGCTTTCCGGCAGCGTGATCAGGAAGGACTGATGTCCCGGCGAGTGGCCGGGCGTGAAGATCATCCGCACCGTGCCGTCGCCAAAGAGGTCAAAATTGTCGGTGAACTCGCCGCCCAGAAACTTCCAGTTCAGGCCCGGCCGGTCGAAATCGGCGCGGATATAGGCGCCAGCGGAAAACCAGTGCGGCTTGAAGGCATATTCGTATTCGCTGCGCTGAACGATATGCTGCGCCTTGGGAAACCGGCCGATGGCGCCGGTATGGTCGAGATGCAGATGCGACTGCACGACATAGCGCACATCCTGTACGCTGACGCCCACCATCTTCAGCTGATCGACGCAGTTTTCCGAGACCGACATGACCGGATCGTAGGCTTCGACCACCGCGCCCCAATGGCCGCGCTTGTCGATGGCCGTTTCCACTGCATTGCCGCCGTCGATGACGACATTGCCCTGCGGATGCTTGATCAGGAACCACGGCACGGGGATTTCGAAATCGTCCTCGCCCTGGTTCATCTTGATATATTTCGTCTTCGTCCTCAAAGTTCCGGTCTGGAACATGTGCAATTCGATCCCCGAAGACTTGCGCCTCGTACGCGGCGCGTCCTTCGGGGCCGGGGAGAAATTCGGGCGCGGGGCGAGCGACGAGGCGTTGCCGGATCGCGCCGGTGCAGATGCATCGCTCTCGATGCGCTGGCCCTTGTCGTCGAATTCGATGATTTTCATGGCTCTTTATCCGCTCTCGGGGACGGTTTCAGGTCCGCGCTTCGATCAGGCGAAGCGCCTCTTTCAGATAGACCGCGAACAGCGGGTAATTCTCCGACATCGGGAAATGGCCGATATCCTCCATCTCGATATAGATGCCGCCGGGGATCTGGCGCGCCGTGTTCTCGGTCGCTTCGGGCGGCGTCAGATAGTCGTAGGTGCCGGTCATCATGATCACCGGGCAGCGCCGCGTATCGATATTGCCGAGCTTGCCGCGCAGGTCGTGATCGATCGAATAGAAGAACAGGTCGCCCTTGAAGGCTTCGGAGCCTTGCGTGTAGTAGTGCCATGTGAGCCAGCGATCCATGTCCGGGCTTTGCGGCGCCATGAGATCCCAAACGCCGCTCGCGCAAACCTGCGCCGCATTGGCATGCGGATGTCGCCACCAGTCGAGATAGAAGCCCGGCGCATGTTCTGCCGCCTCGACCGGAATGACGGCGCGGAACTTGTCCGGATGATGCAAGGCAAGCTGCAGCGCGACATTGCCGCCGAAGCTCGAGCCCATGAAGATCGGCCGGTCGAGCTCCAGCGCATCGCAGAGCGTGACAATGAAGTTCATGTAGTGCTGGGCGGTGAGCACATATTCTTCCTTCCACCACTCCTTGTTGAGCGGCGGGTCGGACTTGCCGTGACGCGCCAGATCGTAGGCGATCACGTCATAGTGCGATGTGATCGTCTCATCCTCGAGCAGCCCGCGCCACTGATGGTTATGGCAGCCGGCCGTGTGCTGGCAGACCAGCGGAATGCCGCTGCCGTTGCGCAGGTAGAAGACCTTGTATTCGAAGCCGTCCACCTCGATGGTGACGTAGCGACCGACGACGGGAGAGTGCTTGGCCATTCCGGTTATTCCTGTGGCTTAGGGGAACGTCTTCAGACCGGCACGCCGACCTTGCGGAGCAGCTCGAACTGGACCGTGAAATTGCGCAGGTTCTGCATCATGACGAGGATGTTGCCCTCGATCTTCAGGTCGCGCCGGAAGCTGGCCGACCAGATGCCGTGATACATCGGCTCCGGCACGGGCTTGGCGAATTCGCGCCAGGTGGCCGCACTCGCCCGCAGCGCGAAATCGTATGGGTCGAGCGGCTGCGGATCGGTGTTGATGCTGTGGACGCGGCCGTCGCGCATCTCGACGATGACCTTGGCCGGGCCCATGTCCCAGAGATAGCGGCAGGTGAAATACCTCGCCATGGCCCCGATCGTCGGATTACGGTCCGAGGCCTCTCCGAAACGGACAGCCCAGTCGCGCACGCTCATGACCATGCCTGAAACCTCCCACCCTTGTTCGCCGGACCGACCCGGCTCACATTCGCCATTTCGATGATCGTTCAATATGCTGAACACTATTCTCTGGACGGAACAATTGTCAATAGGCTATACCGAATGGCGGGAAGAGGGTTGTTCATCGAGGGTGCGATCGTTTCATGGACGTGAGGGAAACCAAGACGCAGCAGTCGCCGGCGCTGGAACGCGGTGCCCGCATTCTCGATGTCGTCGCGCGCTCCAAGACGTTCATGAGCCTTTCCGATCTGTCGCGCGAACTGAATATCGCCCGCTCCAGCGTCCACTCGCTTTGCCAGACGCTGGTCAATCTTGAGCTTCTGATTCGCCGAAGCGACCAGACCTTTCAGCTCGGCCCGCATGTCATGCGCTGGTCCAACGCCTTCACGCTCCAGTCCGACGTGGCGACCGAATTCGCCGCCATCTGGGATCAGGAAACCGGCCTGCCCGGCGCGACGATCACGTTGACCGTCCAGGACGGCGCCGAAGTTGTCTACATCGCTGCGCGCAACGCCGCCCGCAGCCGCTCGTCGCTGGAGTTCCGCGTCGGCATGCGGCTTCCGGCCGCCTTCACCGCAACGGGCAAGGCGTTTCTCAGCCACATGCCCGACCACGAAATCCGGCGGCTCTATGCGCAGGGATTGCCCGAGGCGCGCACGAGCCGCAGCGTTCGCTCGCTCGACGAGCTTCTGGCCGAACTCAGGACCGTCAGGCACCAGGGGTATAGCTGCGACGAGGAGCAGGTGGCCGAGGGCATGGTGTGTTTCGGCGCGACCGTGCTGGACGCCCAGAACCACCCCATCGCCGGGGTCGCCGTGAGCCTGACACTGGATGCAGAGGCCATGAACGACCGCAATACCGTCATCGACAACGTGAAGCAGATGGCAGCCAGGCTCTCACACCGCATGGGTGCAGACATTTCGTGATGCAGCCAAATCACGGCCGCGGGCGGGCCTTCCAGATGCAAAAATGAGATTTTTAGGCAAGTTCCGGCGCGGTCGCGGGCTTACGGGTCCAGTCCTATGATGTCATGATCCAGAGCGTTCGATGCTGAAATGGCGGACAAGCCTGCAGCTCGAACATTTGCCTTGGGAGGGGCGCATGCTTCATTTCACACAGGACGAGAGCTTGAAAACTGCGCGCGTCGTCAAGATGACGATGTGGCGTCGTCAGATCGTCGATACCGACGCCGGGCAGATCGAAACGCTGGACATCGGGCCGCAGCAGGACCGGGCAATCCTTCTCGTGACCCACGGCCTGGGATCGGTCCACTCGATGGAGGAGATTGCGGAGGGCCTGAACGCCCGCTTTCCGGGTCGCCGCATCCTTTGCTATTCGCGGCCCGGTCGCGGGGCAAGCCCTGAGCCGGAAGGAAGGACAACCGCAAACATTCTGTCGCACGAGGCGCATGCCGTCCTGCCCGCCCTGGCGCGCGCGCTGGGCCTCACCAGTGTGGACATCGTCGCCCATAGTGACGGCGTGGCGGTGGCCATGCTGTTTGCCTGTGCCCATCCCTGGATGGTCGGCCGCATGGTGGCGATAAGCCCGCAGGTTCATGCGGGCGAAGGCGCATGCCAGACCGATGGCCTGGGCGAGATCGAGAAACTTTGCGCCGACCACGCGGACTTGAAGGCAGCGACCCGCTGCCGGGCCGCCCAATACGACGCCCTGTCCGCAGACCCTTGCATGGTTCTCGACCGTGTCGGCGCGCTGACTGCGCCGCTGCTGCTGATTCAGGGCCTGAAGGACGAATATGGCGCACAGCGCCAGATGGAAGCGCTGTCAGACCGGGTTCACGGACCGATGAAATGGGTCATGCTGCGCCATGACGGACATTTTCCGCAGCATGACAATCCGGACGTCGTGATCGACATGATCTGCAGCCACTTGGAAGAAGCTGAGTCAGAGATCGCAGGCAAGCATAGACAGCGTCGCGGAGCGATCTGATGGCGGGCGTCCGCTCACGCGCTCGCTTCCGCTCCGAGCCTACGGGAGAGCCGGCTCGCGAGACCCGACGCATGCGCGGCGAGATTCCGTTTCGCAGGCTCCGGCGCATCCTCGGTGTCAATGCTGACCAGTACGGCAGCCACAGTCCTGTTCAGGGAGTTCAACACCGGCGCACCAAAATTCGTCACGCCGCGATGACATTGGCCGATCTCGACAGCCACACCATCGCTGCGGATCTGGCGAACCTCTTCGAGAAGGCCGCCGAGATCGGCGACCGACCGCTCGGTGAGCGGCGCTGGAAAGGATTTGTAGGCTCGCTGTATGTCGTGATCGGGCCAGCGCGCGAGGATCGCCTTTCCAGCAGCGCAGAAGGCGGCCGGCAGGCGCATTCCTGGCCTGACGGCAAAGCGCTCCAGCGCGCTCCGCTGCCGCGCGGCAATGAAGACGACATCCATCTCGTCGAGGATACAGAGCGAAACGATGGCGTCATCGACCACTTGCGCCTGGTCCCACAACGCCGCAAATTCTGCCGCGAGATCCGTCTGACGATCAAAAGCGTTGGACCATTTCAGCAGATGTGGCCCCAGCACATAGGTCTGGTCGGATCTGCGCATCAGCAGGCCGAGATGCGTAAGCGTCGTGCAAAGACCATGAACCGTGCTCTTGGGCAAGCCGGTTTCGCGCGCGAGATCGGAAACGGTGGGATAGCGCTTGGCCTCGGCCACGAGGTCGAGGATGATCGATGCGCGTTCGACCGCAGGCACCAGTTTCTGCCGAAGGGTCCCGTCTTCGTCCAACTGGCTGCTCCTCTCGATTCCGCACCGGCCGGTATCGTATTGCGTTCCGCCGCCGGCAAGTCAATTGCCCACTTGCAAGCCCATTCTGGTTCTGCTCTCTTAAAGCATAGGAAAACCCATATAGTGAGGTCATGACGACAGGTGTTCGTGTCATGTTGGGGGCTTTTGGCCGGGTCGCGCAAGTCGAGCTGGAACATTGCCTCGTGCGTCACGCACATCCTTACTGCCACATGCTCTTCAAGGTCGGCGGTGCCGATTCCGCATTCATCGTCGACGATACTCACGTACCGCTGACCGACGACTGCGCGGTGCTGGTGGATGCCTGGCGTCCGCATGAATTCGTCTTCCGACCTGGACAACCGCCGACACAGATCATCGCACTCTACATAGACTCCGACTGGCTGGCGACGCTCAGCGCCGATCTGGGTGAATTCAACCCGCTCGACTTCTTCAAGACAAGCGCAGGCCGTGTTTCGAGGGAGACACACCGCATCCTCATGGATGTACTCCACTGCCTCAACGGCATCTCCCCTTCCAGCACAGACATGGAATTTCTGTTGAGCAGGCTGGTCCTCTCCACGATCGTGAACGGTGCCGGCTCCAGCCTCCAGCGGCAGCCACGCCCGCAATTCGTCGACTGGCGGATCAGGCGAGCGGTCAAATACATGCAGCAGAACGATGGCGAATTCGACCTTATCGATGACATCGTCGCCGATATCGGCATGAGCCGCGCCAACTTCTTCCGGCAGTTCAAGGCGTGCACGGGCATGTCGCCGGGCCTGTTTCAGAATGTGGTGCGCCTCGAACATGCCATCCGGCTGACCGTCGTCTCGGAAGAGTCTCTGAGCACCGCAGCCAGTCGACTGGGTTTCTCCGACATCGCCCATTTCAGCCGCTTCTTCCGCAACCATACGGCCGTTTCGCCGCGTCTGTATCGACAGGGCGCCCATAGCCTGCTGACGCGTTGAACACACCTGCAATAATGGCGGGCGTCGCCTGCCGAAAGACCTGAACCTCTGCGAAAATAAGCGGGCAATAGCGACCAACGTTACAGTGTCCGTCAGTGGCGGTTAGCCGATCCCGCGTGAATGCGCCTCCGCGTAACGTGAAAATGCTGAAAGGCCATATCCTGATGGGATTTCGGTTCGAAAACCGCATGTGCTGTCTGCCGAACCTGGATACGGTCACGCGATTTGCGGATGGCCTGAGGTTGGCTTAGATCGTTTCAGTGTTTCATGGAAACGCTGAAACGATCTATCTCTTTGTTTTTGCGCAATTCCGGACGCGAAACCGGTTTCAACTTTCGCTGGAATTGCTCTAGGTCTCGTCAATTCCCAGCCGGCGCAACGCAGTCTCATAAGCCGTGGCAGCGCGCAGTATGTGGTCGCTCAAGGTTGCGACAATCCGCTCCACGTTGCCGGCTTCAAAGCTTTCGATGATTTGAAGATGCTCCTGGAACGAGGTGACCTGCTCACTGGTTTGCGAGGCCGACAGATGCGCCCTGAGGGCCGCGACACGTCCGGAAATCGAGTGATAGGCGTTTGCGAGATAGACGTTGTTGCAGTTCGAGAAGAAGGCTTCGTGAAACCGTGTATCTGCCCGCGCATAGGCTTTGCCGTCTTCGGCGGCACGCGCAGTGCGCATATTGTCAGCGGCGGCCCGCAGGCTCTCCAATGTGGCCTCTGGTGCGAATGTCAGACTCCGACGAACGGCTTCCGCCTCGAGAACAAGACGAAAAGAAGCCAGCTGTTCGGCATCCGCCAGCGTAGGCTTGAAGACGAATGTTCCCTTCTTGGGAACGATGACGACAAGCCCCTGCATCTGCAGTCGCGTGAGAGCCTCGCGCATCGGGGTGCGGCTCACGCCCATGGACAAGCCCACTCCATCCTCGGGCAGAGGCTGCCCAAATGCCAGTTCCGCGTTGACGATCGCGTCGCGAATCCGCTCCTCAACAATGGCGGAAAGCGACTTCGGCAAATCGATTTCTAGTTTTGGCAGCATCTGGAAAGGCCTTTCGCATGTGCGCTCGACGCGGCTGATGGCTGAAGCGCGAGATGCATATTGCAGAAGTTTTCGGCAGCCGCAACGAATCTATGGATTTCGTATATTGTATCCAAGGCACAGTACTCTTGATTAAGGCCAAGAACGGTGTTAGGTCAAATCCACGGACGGGCCAAAGCAGGGTCCGGGAGGAGACAGACGATGGGACAGAAGGCGGCCGGCGCAACGCCAAGCTCGAGACAACAATCGTTCCATTCGGGAATTCCCGGCAGCGCTTCTGAGCGCCTGGCTGCGCTGCTCGGCTCGCGCTTTTCCGTGAAGCAGGCTGACCGGGAGCATCACGGCCGCGGCGAAAGCTATCACGCTGTCCAGGCTCCCGATGCCGTCTGCTTCGCACAGAGCACGGAGGAAGTTTCCGAGATCGTGAAGATCTGCGCCGCTGCTGGCGTCCCAGTCATTCCGTTCGGTGCGGGCACGTCGCTCGAAGGTCATGTGAGCGCCGTCAGGGGCGGCGTGAGCCTCGATCTCAGCCGGATGACGCAGATCATCGCCGTCCGTCCGGAAGATCTGGACGTCACCGTCGAGGCCGGCGTGACGCGCCACCAGCTCAATGGCTATCTGCGCGATACGGGCCTGTTCTTCCCCGTCGATCCCGGCGGCGAAAGCACGCTGGGCGGCATGGCGGCGACGCGGGCCTCGGGCACCAACGCGGTGCGCTACGGCACGATGCGCGAGAATGTCGTTTCACTGACGGTCGTTCTGGCCGACGGGCGTGTGATCCGCTCGGGCAGCCGTGCGCGCAAATCATCCGCAGGTTACGACCTGACCCGCCTTTTCGTCGGCTCGGAAGGCACGCTTGGCATCATCACCGAATTGACGGTGCGGCTCTACGGCATTCCGGAAACGGTGTCGGCCGCCATCTGCCCGTTCAACACGATCGATGAAGCAGTGGCGACGGTGGTCGGCATCATCCAGTGCGGCGTTCCGATCGCTCGCGTCGAACTGATGGATACGCGCACCATTCAGGCCAGCAATCGGTATTCCGGTCTCTCCTACCAGGAAACGCCGACGCTGTTCATGGAATTCCACGGGTCTGCTGCGAGCGTTGCCGAGCAGGTGGCTTTCGCCCGCGACATGGCGGAGCAGAACGGCGCGCTGGCCTTCGAAAGCGCCGATGACGCCGACACGCGGAGCCGTCTGTGGAAGGCGCGCCACGACGTGCATTATGCGGTTCAGGCGATGCGCCCGAACGGTCGGGTCTGGAGCACGGATGTCTGCGTGCCGATTTCGGCGCTCGGCCCCTGCATCGCCGAGACGCAGAAGGATGTCGAGGCGGCCTCCTTCTTCATCTCGACGGTTGGCCATGTCGGCGACGGCAATTTCCATCTGGGTCTGGTCATCGATCCCTCGAGCCCCGCCGAGCTTGCCGAAGCCAATGCGCTGAACGATCGCCTCATCCGGCGCGCCATCGCCTTCGGCGGCACATCAACCGGTGAGCACGGCGTCGGCACGGGCAAGATCAAGTTCATGGATCTGGAGCATGGCGCTGGCGTCGATGTGATGCGAGCCATCAAGGCCGCGCTTGACCCGCAGGGCATTCTCAATCCGGGCAAAATCATTCCGGACGCCCAATAAAACCATTGTCAGGCAGAGCGCCTGAACTATCAACACAGACAACCGGGAGGAACCAATGTCTGAACGTCTTTTGATTTCCCGCCGCACTTTCATGACGGGCGTTGCGGCTGCAACGCTCGGCGCGACCACGTTGGCTGCCCCAGCACGCGCCGCGCGCGCGATCAAGCTGCGCGTCTCGTCGTCTGCCCCGCCGGAGCGTTTCGGCTCGCATTATCTCTGGTTCAAGCCGTTCCAGGATGAATTGCAGCGCCGCGTCGGCGACAAGATCGTGCTCGAATATTTCCCCAACGGGCAGCTCGGCAAGGAGGCCGATGTGGTCAACCAGGTTCGCGCCGGCTCGGTTGACATGATCCTGACCGGCACCTCGATCTGGGCCAATCTCGTGCCTGAATTCGGCCTGCTGGACCTCGGTTTCCTCTTCCAGAGCTACGACCATTGCGCCAAGGCGCTGGATGCCGGCGTCGGCGCGGCCTACGACAAGATGCTGCAGGAACGCACGGGCGTCAGCGTTCTCGGCTGGGGCTTCCAGGCCGGTTCGCGTAGCATCTACACCAAGAAGAAGATCACCTCCGTTGCCGAACTGCATGGCGTGAAGCTGCGCGTTCTGCCGACCAAGGCCTTCATCGACACGTTCAACATCATCGGCGCCACGCCGACCCCGATCCCGATCAACGAATGCTACACCGCCGCCCAGACCGGTGTCGTCGATGGCATGGAGCATGATCCGGGCACGGTTCTGGCCTACAAGTGGGACGAAGTTGTGAAATACGGCCTCCTCACGCGCCACATCTACACGCCGCTTCTGTCGTATATCGGCAAGACCGGACTTTCGAAGATCCCGGACGAGCATAAGAAGGATTTCATGGACGCTGCTGCCTTTGCAACCGCCTCCATTCGCGCCGAAGCGCCCAAGGTCGAGGCGGAAGCCATGGACAAGCTCAAGGCAAAGGGTCTCGAATATACCGAAGTCCCCAAAGCCGAGCTTGAGGATCTGCGCAAGCGGATGGCGAGCGAACTCTACCCGGCGTTCCTGAAACAATACCCGTCCACCGAACCGATGTTCAAGACGATCAAGGATCTGGCTGCTGCGCAGTAAAAGCGCCGCTCATCGCGCGAGGTGTGCCATGGAAATTCTCTCAACTGCCGAAGCGGGGTCGTTCAAGCCTCCGGTCGCAGCCGAAAAGCTGAACGAACGCGTCCTGGCGCTGATCGAATATCTGGGTGGGGCGCTCCTCGCGCTCGATGTGGCGATCGTCTTTGCCTCGGTCGTCGCGCGCTACTTCTTTCATGAACCTTTCGACTGGGCGGAAGAAGTCGCCAGCGGCCTGATGTCGACAATGATCTTTCTGGGTGCGGCGTCCGCCATCGGGCGCTCCAACCATATCGGCATCGACATCGTCGTGGCGCTGTTTCCCAGACGCTGGCGGAGCTTCCTTGATGCGCTCGGCTCCTGGCTGACGACGATCATTTCCGTCGCGCTCTGCTATGGCGTCTATGTGCTGCTTCTCGACACGCAGGGGCAGACGACGTCGACCGGCCTGCCGCGCTGGTGGTTTACCGTGCCGGTGTTCGTTGGCACGGTCTTCATGGCGTTGCTGGCGATCCTGCATGCGCTGCGCGGCCCTGCCCGGCCGACATTCTCCGCCTTTCTGGTCTGCGTCGTCGTTGCTGCTGTCGGCTATTATCTCAATACGACGCTGGAAAACGGACTATCGCCGCTCGGCATGCTGGCGGCCGGCGCGATTGTCGGCATTCTGCTGGGCACGCCGATCGCGTTTGCGCTGGCTTTCGGAGCCCTGATTTACTTCCTGCTCGACCCATCTCTGCCGGTCTTCGTCTGGGCCCAGCAGGTCACCTCGGGCGCCGAGCATTTCGTTCTCCTTGCCATCCCCTTCTTCGTGCTCGCCGGGCTCACGATGGAAGTGAACGGCATGTCCTCGCGCCTGATCGAGCTGCTTCTGCGCTGCTTCGGTCATGTGCGCGGCGGGTTGAACATCATCGTCATCCTCGCAACGGCGCTCTTCTCCGGCGTTTCCGGTTCGAAATTCGCGGACATCGCAGCCGTGGGCGGCGTCATCATGCCGGCCGTTCGCAAGACCGAAGGCGATGAGAACGAGACGGCGGGGCTTCTCGCCTGCACGGCCGTGATGGCGGAAGCCATTCCGCCTTGCGTCAACCTCATCATTTTCGGCTTTGTTTCCAACATTTCGATCGGCGGGCTTTTCATGGCCGGGATCGTGCCGGCGATCGTCATGACGATCGGGCTGCTGGTCGTGGCGATCTATGCGGGCAAGAAGGTCAATCTCGAAAAGGTGTTCACGGCGGATTCGCCACGGCGTCCGCTGCCGGCGCTCATTGTGGGCGCAGGCCTGACGCTGGCCATGATCATCATGATCGGCCGCGGTGTTGCCACCGGGATTGCGACATCAACGGAAATCTCGGCCTTTGCCGTGGTCTATGCCTTTGTCATCGGCGCGGTCTTCTTCCGCGAACTCACCTGGCGAGCGACCATCGCGCTGTTCATGCGGGCCGCCGCCATGACGGGCAGCATCCTCTTTATCGTAGCTGCCGCCTCGAGCCTGTCTTATGCGTTGACCATCGAACGCATTCCGGACCAGATTTCCTCCGTCATGATCGATTTCGGCCATCACTATGGCGCGCTGTCGCTCATGATGATCTGCGTCGGCATCATGATCTTCTTCGGCATGGTGCTGGAAGGCGCACCGGCGATGATCCTCTTCGGGCCCTTGCTGACGCCGATCGCCACGCAGTTCGGCATCGATCCGCTGCAATTCGGCATCGTCATGGTGGTTGCCATGGGCTTCGGCCTGTTCGCGCCGCCGATCGGCGTCGGTCTCTTCGTCACCAATGCGATGACCGGCACGAAGATGCACAATGTCGCCCGGCCGATGATGAAATACATGGCCGTGATTGCGATCTCCCTGGTCGTTCTGTCGATCTTCCCGGAAATCTCGCTCTGGCTTCCCCGCTATACGGGAGTGAGCCAATGATCGTCAGGACGGCCTTTTTCGAAGGCTCCGTGAAGCCGGGATGCGAGGCGGGATTCGAGGATATTCTCGGCAACGTTCTCCTGCCGCTCTGGCGGCAGTTTCCCGGCAATCTCGGCGTTCAGCTCCTGCGGCCGAAGGCACCGGACACGGATGCGCCGGGCTACGCCCTGGTGCTGGCCACGACCTACCCCGATCAGGCGACGCTGGATCAGGCGCTCGCCTCGGATATCCGCGAACAGACCCGCATTCCAACGGAGCGCCTGAAGTCGCTCTTCGAGGGCCGGGTGTTTCATATCACGTTTGAAAATCAGGCCGCAACAGAGGCGGCCTGACCCGGTCGCCCCGACCGCGACAAGAGCAACACGGGTTTGCGCAAGGAGTGATCTCTTGAAGAATGCCGCCGAACGACTGCGCGCCGAAATCCAGACCGGCAGACTGCTTCAGGCCCCGGGTGCGCCGGACGCGCTGACGGCCCGCCTTGTTGAGATGGCCGGTTTCCCGGCGGTCTACATGACCGGCTTTGGTGCGACCGCTTCGCGCCTTGGTCTCCCCGACATCGGCCTGCTCAGCCAGACTGAGATGACGACGCATGGCCGCGACATGGTGCGCGCCGTCGATATTCCGGTGATTGCGGACGCCGATACCGGCTATGGCGGTCCGGCCAATCTCCGCCGCACGGTCGAGGAATACGTCCAGGCCGGCGTCGCCGCCATCCATCTCGAAGACCAGCAATTGCCGAAGCGCTGCGGGCAGCGCGCCGGGGTGCGGGTGATTTCGGCGGAGGAAAACGTCCGTCGTCTGCGCTGCGCCATCGCGGCGCGGGGCGCTCATCCCCTGATGGTCATCGCCCGGACGGATGCGATCCAGAGCGAGGGGGTCGATGAGGCCATCCACCGCGCAAAACTCTATCAGGATGCCGGCGCGGATCTGGTCTTTGTCGACGGGATCAAGAAGATCGCAGAGGTGGAGGCCGTGTCGAAAGGCGTTGCCGGACCCAAGGTCGTCAGCATTGTCGATGGCAACGAAACGACGGCCTTGACGGCGAAGGACCTTGAGGACTTGGGCTTCAATGTCGCCTTCTATGCGCTCTCCGCTCTCTTTTCGGCGGTCAAGGCCGTGCGCGATACGCTGGAGGTGCTGAAGGCGGAAGGCACGCCGAAAAGCCGCGCCGACCATATGGTCACCTATGCCGAGTTCAGCGCCGTGACGGGCCTTGCGGATTACGACGCGCTCGACGACCGTTTCGGCTGGACGGAACACAAGTAAGAACCGTATCGGGAGCTCGGCTCATGAAAACCTCGATCGCCACAGTATCCATCAGCGGCGAGCTGCCCGAAAAGCTCGAGGCAATTGCAGGGGCCGGTTTCGACGGTGTCGAGATCTTCGAGAATGACTTCCTCGCTTTTGACGGAAGCCCGCGCGAGGTAGGTCGCATGGCCCGCGATCACGGGCTGGAGATCACCCTGTTTCAGCCGTTCCGCGACTTCGAAGGCATGCCGGCATCGCATCGTCAGCGCACCTTCGACCGCGCCGAGCGCAAATTTGACGTCATGCAGGAACTGGGAACCGATCTCGTCCTCGTCTGCTCGAACGTGTCGAACGTTTCGCTTGGCGGGATCGACCGGGCAGCCGCGGACTTTCATGAACTGGGCGAGCGCGCGGCCAGACGCGGGTTGAGGGTCGGCTATGAGGCGCTGGCCTGGGGCCGGCATATTCACGATCACCGCGATGCCTGGGAAATCGTCCGTCGCGCGGATCATCCCAGCATCGGCCTCATCCTTGACAGCTTTCACACGCTGTCGCGAAAGATCGACATCAACTCGATCCGCTCCATTCCGAAGGAAAAGATCTTTATCGTTCAGCTTGCCGATGCGCCGCTCATCGACATGGACCTGCTTTATTGGTCGCGCCATTTCCGCAATATGCCCGGCGAAGGCGATCTGCCGGTCGCCGCATTCACCACCGCCGTCGCCGAAACCGGTTACGACGGCTACTTCTCGCTGGAGATATTCAACGACCAGTTCCGCGGCGGCTCCGCACGATCCATTGCCGCCGACGGGCATCGTTCGATGATCTACCTCGGCGACCAGGTACGCCGCAGCCAAAACGTCCCGGGTCTGACGTTGCCGCAAATGCCGGACCGTGCGCCCGTCAAGGGGGTTGGTTTCATCGAATTTTCCACCGGTGAAAGAGAGGCCGTGGATCTCGTCGAAATCCTGAAAACGCTTGGTTTCCGCAAGACAGCCCGCCACCGCAGCAAGAAGGTCAGCCTTTACACCCAGGGAGATATCCGGCTGATCGTCAATACCGACGACGCCGGCTTTGCCAGTGCCTCCTATGCAGTCCATGGAACCTCGGCCTATGCGGTCGCGCTCGTAGTTCCGGATGCCCAGGTCGCTCTGGAGAGGGCTGTTGCACTCGGGGCCGACCGGTTCGAACAGGACGTGCCCGAGGGAGAAGTCCACATCCCTGCTATCCGGGGCGTCGGGGGAGGCTTGATCTACCTGATCGATGACAGGAGCGATCTTGGAAGATTTGCCGAGATAGACTTCCTGCCGGTCGAGGAGGATATGGATATCGTTCCGGTTCATCTCGATCATGTCGATCACATCGCGCAGACAGTCGCCTACGACGAGATGCTGACATGGCTCCTCTTCTACACGTCCATTTTTGCGATGCGTAAAACGCCGATGGTCGATATCATCGATCCCGCAGGCATCATCAGAAGTCAGGTGGTGGAAAGCGACAACGGCGCGTTGCGGATCACGCTCAACGGCGCCGAAAACCGCCGCACGCTGGCAGGCCATTTCATAGCGGAACGGTTTGGCTCCGGCGTCCAGCATCTGGCCTTTCACACCCGTGACATCTTCGCTTGCGCCCAAAGCCTGTACCATAACGGCTTCACGCCACTTGAGATCTCGCCGAACTACTACGACGATCTCGAAGCCCGGTTCGGGCTTGATCCCGAGTTGGGGGAACGGCTGAAGTCGCACAACATCCTCTATGACCGCGACGACCACGGAGAGTATTTCCAGCTTTACAGCAGGACTTTTGGCGAAGGCTTCTTTTTCGAGATTGTCGAGCGCCGCGGTTATGAGGGCTATGGGGCAGCCAACGCGATCTTCCGGATATCCGCACTGAAGAAGGCCCTGAGGCCGGAAGGCATGCCCAAGGCATGAACTTCCGGAGCACAGCCCGTTCTCTAACGTAGACAAAGGCCTTGAAGCGAGTGCCCGCCGACATCTCGGCGGGCACTGGCGGCATCACGTCATATCAGGAGACTTTTTCCAGTCGCGCAGCTTGTAAACAGTACCGGGCCGCGCGAACGGCGTATCTGACTTTTCGCGGAGACGGCGCTTGAAAGAATGGATCGGGGTCGCACGGTCATCGATGCGAACCTCCACGACCGAGGGGCCGTCATGGGCGAATGCGCGGTCGAGGGCGGGACCGATGTCTTCCGGATTTTCCACGTAGATGCCCAGCAGCCCGAGCGCCTGCGCGGCACCCGCATAGCCTGGCTTCACGCTCTGGGTCTCCAGAACCGCGGATTGGACATTGTTGAAATACAATTCCTGCCACAACTGAATCCAGCCGAGCTTGCCGTTGTTGATGACGACGTTGACGACCTTCTGGCCATATTGCGCCTGGGTCGCCAGTTCGCCGATCGTGTAGGAGAATGCCCCGTCGCCCGCAACCGTCACGATCGTGGCATCGGGTGCCACGGCTGCCGCGCCGATCGCGCCCGGCACGGAGTAGCCGAGGCCGCCCTGCCCGCGCGCGAAAAGGAACTGCCGGCTGGCCTTCTTGGCGGGAATGTAGCCCGATATCCAGCCTGCCGAGAACGAGGCATCCGAGACCACGATATCGTTGCCGCCAAGCCGCTTGGCAATTTCGTGCATCACGCGCGGCGGCTGGATGGGCAGCCGTTCGGACGCAATTTCCACGGCCTTGTCGGCGTCGCAGGCGGCCTTGACTTCGGCAATCCGCGCCAACCATTTCGGCCTTGCTGGGATCTTCTTCAGCGCTGCGTCGAGAGCAACGACGGTTTCGCGGACGTCGCCCATCAGAGCGACCGTCGGGCGGAAAGTCCGTCCATGTTCCAGCGGGTCGAAATCAATAGTGATCGTTGCCTGTTCGGCGAGCGGCAGCGTCCAGTTCATGCCGGTGTTCTGGCTGACCTTGGAACCGCACCAGATGACAAGATCCGCCTCCTTGATCAGATCGATGGCCGCCTTGGAGCCGAGCGGATTGAGAACACCCGCGGCATAGTCGCGCGTCTCCGGAACAGAACCCTTGCCGGACAGGCTGGTGACCACGAGGCCCTGGAGACGATCGGCAAATGCCGTCACCACCTCGGCCGCCTCGGACCCATGCACACCGCCGCCGCAGACGAGGGCAGGACGCTTGGCCTTGCGGATCAGATCGGCAGCGGCGGCGATTTCGTTTGCCGGCGCACAACTGCGCAGATAGGGGATCTGACGGGCGCGATCGTCGACGGCGATCTTCAGAACGTTTTCATCCCATTCGGCATCGAAAATGTCATGCGGGATGATGAGCGCCACCGGACCTGGACGCGGGGCCGTCGCCACCCGGAACGCCGTGCGGATGAGTTCCGGCACGGCCGTGATCGAAGGTACGAGATAGGCCTCCTTGCTGCAGGTCTTGAAGAAGCTGAGCTGGTCGAAGCCCTGGCTGGCAATTCCCTTTTCCTTCAGCGGCAGCCAGTCGAGCGGCAATTCGCCAATGATGCCGATCATCGGAATCGAGGCGTTCAGGGCCTCCAGAAAGCCGGCCGGCAGAAGATTGGCGCCGGGCCCGACGGTGACGTCACAGATGCCGGGCTTGCCCGTCAGCCGTGCATAGGCGTCGGCCGCATAGGCTGCGTTCCGCTCGTCGCGCATGAGAATATGCCGAATACGGTCAGTGCGGCGCGAAATCCCGTCGTGTAGGGCCGTGGTCTGTCCGCCGGGCATGCCGAACACGTATTCCACACCATATTGCGCGAGCATTTCCGCGATGAGATCTCCTATATGTGCCATTTCATGGTCCTTTCGATTGGCAAAATTCGCCCGTTGCCGCGCATCGGTGCGGCCGGCAGTCCGGACATGGGGAGGAAGGTTTGATCGAGTGGCTAAAGCGTCATGCGGCGGCCGATCGATTGCGTTGCGCCATTCTGTGCATGAGCGGTTTCAGCGCCGCATGCGTCTCGAGGTAAAAGTCGAGAAGCTCGACATATTGCGCATGCCGCTCTGCGTCGGGCGCAATTTCTTCCCGGATCCGGACCATCGCGCCGGCCGCATCGTCAAGGCTCGCATACGCCCCGGCTCCGACGCTGGCCGAGATGGCGGCACCGTAAACGGTCGCCTCGCCCACCTCCGGAACCTGCAAGGTTACGCCCGCCGTATCGGCATGCATCTGCAACCAGAAGCGGGACCGCAAGGCGGCACCGGCCACTGTCATGGACGCGACGGGAAGCCCCTGCTCCGACATGCAGCGCAGGATATTCGCGGTTCCCAGGCATACGGACTCCATCAGCGCCCGGGTAATATCCGCCCGTCCGTGTTTCAGGGTCATGCCCCATAACGCGCCTTGCAGTTCGTAATCGGTATAGGGATTGCGGTTCCCCTGCCAGAAATCCAGCGCTACGAGGCCATGCGCACCGAGAGGTACGCATTGCGCGGCGTCGAGCGTCTTGTCGATCCCGTCCTGCCCGGCGCCCGCCAGGATTTCGTGCCACCAGCGCAAGACCGCCCCTGATGACACCTGACCGCCCTCCATGACGAAACGCCCCGGCGCCACGCAATCCGGATGCGGGCCGAAAAGGCCGGTGATTTCGGTGTCGGTCGCAATCGTCGGCAGCACGAGATGCGATGTACCGGTGATCAGCGCCGTCTGGCCGGGAGACAGCGTATTGAGCCCCACGGTCGCGACATAGGCGTCCGTGCCGCCGGCAACGACTTTTGTCCGTGTCGTCAGCCCCATGTCGGAAGCTGCCTGCGCACAAAGAGGCCCGATCAGGGCGCCAAGCGCAGGCATGTCCATTGGAAAGCGCTTCGTAATGTCCTCCAGGCCCACGGTCGCGAAGAAATCCTCCGGCCAGCCGCCGCGCCGCGGATCGTGGAACCAGCGGTTGATCGTCTGATTGAGCCCCAGCGTGAGCTCACCGGACAGCCGAAGCGCGATGAAATCGGCCAGCTCGACAAACCAGCGCGTGGAAGCAAAGATTTCAGGCGCCGTCTCTTTCAACCAGAGAATTTTCGGTATCGCCGTCTCTGCACTGACGCCCGCGCGGCTGCGGCGCAGCGCCGGATGCCCGCTCGCCTCGATCTTGCGCGCCTGGGCAGAGGCGCGGTTGTCCATCCACAGGATCGCATCGCCGATCGGCTTTTCTTCATCGTCGAGCATGACCAGCGTGCTGGACGTCCCGTCCGCGCAGATGGCAACCACCTGTTCGGCGGCAATGCGCCCTGCCCTCATGGCCTCGCGAACGGCCTTGCAGGATGCGTCCCACCAGTCGGCAGGCTTCTGCGTGGCCCAGCCCGGTTTCGGGTAGAGCGTATCGTAAGGACTGGTCGCAGTGGCGATGACACGGCCTTTCAGGTCGCAGACCATCGCTCGTGCTCCACCGGTCCCGCAATCGAGACCGATCGTCACCTCATGGGACGTGGATGCCATCTCAGTGACCCTTCTTCTTGCCGCGCTGGTGGCGGGAGGCGACGGTGGCAACAGCAAGCCCGAACGCCAGCAGGACGCCCTGGATGATCTGCCGCTGATAGTCGGGCAGCCCGAGAAGCGCTGCGCCACTGAAGAGAACGCCGAGGAAGAGCGTGGCGGTCATGGTGCCCAGGATATTCGGCTTGCCGATCCGGACCATCATGCCGCCCAGCAGAACGACAGTCAGACCATTGATCAGATAGGGTCCGCCGATCATCGGCTGGCCGGAGGAGAGGCTGGCTGCCAGCATGATCCCCGCGATGCTGGAGCTCAGGCCGGATAGGCCGAAGAGCAAGATGATGAGCTTGCCGACGGGAACACCCACGCCGCGGACCGCCGCCTCGTTCTGGGCCATTGCGTAGATGTAACGCCCGATCGCCAACCGCTCCTGCATGAACCAGGCGAGCGCGCCGATCACGAGAACCGGAATGACGATGACAGGAACCGCGCCCCACAGCATCGTGTTCAGCAGCGTGCCCACCGGACCGGGATCGGGAATGCGGATGACGGTTCCCTTGCCGAGTGCTGCGGCAGCCGATGCGCAGATTCCCGCCGTGGAGATCGTGACGATCAACGGCGGAAGGCGCAGGGCCGCAACCAGCCATCCGTTCACGAGCCCGACGAAGAGCCCGGTCGCCAGGCCCGCAACGATGGCCCATCCCCAGCCATAGCCGACGCAGGAGGCGCAGATCATGTTTGACAAGGCCGCAATCTGCATGAAGCTGACATCGATCTTCCCGGCCGCGATCACCCAGGTCAGGCCCAGAACCATCATGGTCATGATGGAAAAGGTCTTCAGCATGGCGGCGATGTTGGAGGCGTCCAGCAATTGCGGCTTCACGCTGCCGATGGCTATCGTGATCACGACTAGCGCGACGGCAAGCCACAGATCGATCGTCAGTTTGGCAAGACGCGACGCGCCCATGCCGGAAGTGGCCCGTGCGGGTGAGTTTTCAGTATAGGTCATTGTCATACCCGGCCTCCCGAAGCCCGGCCGGCCTTGCCGGATTGTCCAAACAGCACACCGAGACCGCCGATCCAGGTTCGGGCGATATCCGAAAAGGCCACGACGCCCAGAAGAAGGATCAGGCTGACCACGCCGTCGCTGTAATAGTAGGGCACGCCCATCAGCGAGAAACCGTCAAGCAGCATGGTGATCAGAAGGATGCCGGCAAAGGTGGAGATGACGGATGTTCCGCCCATGATCGCAGCGCCGAGGAAGACACCCGCATAGGCCGGCATCATCAGATTGGCGCCCTTGTTCGTCTCCGCATTGCCTGATTCCGCCAGGATCAGAAGGACGGCGAGAACCGTGAAGGCCGCACAAAGCATATAGGCAAGCGCCACATACCGGCTCGTCGAAATGCCTGAGAAGGATGCGGCATTCGGGTTTTCGCCCGTCGCGTAGAAGGCAAGCCCGGTCCGGGTCTTGTGCATGACGAGCCAGGCTAGGGCATAGGCGGCGACAAGGAACCAGAGCGAGACGCCGACACCCAGGAAACGTGCGTCGTTCAGATTGGTGATGCCGCTCTGGAAGAAATTCTGGAAGATGGAGCGGCCGCCCGTGTAGAGGAAGGCAAGGCCGGAGCAGATCGAACCGACCGCGATGGTGGTGACGATGTCAGGGAACCCTGCCCTGCTGATCGCAAACCCCGAGATGCCGCCGATGATCAGGCCGATCAGCAGACCGGCCGCAATGGCCAGTGGCAGCGGGAAGCCTGCCGCGATGACCGCACCCATGGACATGGCCGAAAAGGCCGCAACACCTGCCAGCGAGAGGTCGAACTTGCGCACGATGACCACGAAGGTGAGGCCAAGTGCCGCCAGACCGTTTGCGGCCATGTGACGGGCAATGCCGCTCAGGCTTGCCTGCGTGAGAAAGCGCGGCTCCGCCGTCGCAAAGCCGGCCGCCACGATGAGGACGAGGAGAATGAAGGCCATCCCCCGCCCGTAGGCGCTTGAAAGCAAACGGAGCCTTTTCATTGCATGGATCCTCCCATAATGCCGGCCAGCAGCAGACCGTCCCTGTCGAAGAAACCGCCTTGTGCTTCCGCCTGTCTGCCCTTGTGCATGGCAATGGTTCTGTCGGCGACGCCAAAGACCTCATCGCAGTCGCTTGAAATCACGATCACGGCCGCACTTTCCGAAAGTTTGCGCATGAGCGCATAGATTTTGGCGCGCGCGCCGATGTCCACGCCCACCGTCGGCTCGACGAAGATGTAGACGTCAGCCTCGGTATAAAGGCCCTTGGCGAGCACGATCTTCTGCTGGTTGCCGCCGGAAAATCCGCTTGCGGGCGTGGTCAGACTGGGCGGCGAAAGAGCGACCTGATCTGTCAGCAGTTTTGCATCGACGCGGATTTGCCGTCCCTTGAGCGACCAGCCGCCCTTTGCGGCGCGGCGGAGGTTGGCGAGCGGCACGTTGAAAAGCGCAGGCCGGTCCAGCGCCAGACCTTCGGTCCGACGGTCGCCGGGCACGAGGAATATGCCCGCATCGAGCGCATGGCGCGGCTTCTTCGGCTGGATCTCCGCCCCGTTCACGAAAATGCGGCCGGTATCCGCCGGCGTGACACCGAAGATCGCCTTGGCCAGTTCGTCGCAACCCGAGCCGACGAGACCGAAGATGCCGAGAATTTCGCCCTTTCGCGCCTCGAAGCTAATGCTGGAAAACTCCCCTGCACGGGTCAGCGTCTCGACCTTCAGCACGACATCGCCAAGCTTTTCGGCAGCGCCCTTGGGCGGGAAGATATCGCCAATGGATTCACCCAGCATCAGAGCGGCCAGCGAAACATTCTCCCGCCGCGCATCCGCAACGCTCATCCGCGCGATACAGGTGCCGCCCCGGAACACCGAGAAACTGTCGGCAATGGCGAAGACTTCCTCGAGCTGGTGGGTGATGTAGATGATGGAAATCCCTTGCGACCGCAGCTGGTTCATCAGAGCAAAGAGATCCTCGCGCTCGATTTCGGTCAGCGTCGAGGTCGGCTCATCCAGGATCAGAACCTTGATATCGTCTGCGGCCAGCGCCTGCAGGATCGCCACCGCCTCGCGCTGCACGGCCGACATGCTGCCAACCTCGCGAGACAGGTCGAGCGGAACGGAGAAGCGGGCGAGAAGCGCGTCGGCGCGCATTTCCATCGCGCGTCTGTCTACGCGACCGAAAAGTCCGCGACCGGCACATTCGCGACCGAGGAAGATATTATCCAGGCCGCTCATGTCGAACACAAGTTCGGGATGCTGTTGCACCGTGGCGATCCCGGCATGGATCGCGTCCTCGGGCGCCTTGAAGTCCACCTCCCGGCCCGCAATCCGGATCGAGCCGGTGTCTTTCTGGATCAGGCCCGAAAGTATCTTGATGAAGGTCGATTTGCCCGCACCATTGATGCCGAGCAACGCATGGACTTCGCCGCGCTCGACGTGAAAGGCGACGTCGTTCAGGGCGAGCACGGGGCCAAAGCGTTTGCTGACGCCGCTGGCGGTCAAAATGGGTTCAGTCATGCCTTGTTCCTCACGGGCTTTGTTCCTCGCTGGAGATTGCGCGGCCACGAAACGGTTTCGCGGCCGGCAGAAGGCGTCAGAGCGCGCGCGTCCAGCCCAGCTGGGCGGCGTGACCAGGCACGTCGTAATCGTCGGGAATGCCCTTTTGCAGCATGTCCTTGACCACTGCGTAGGTCGGCGTGATCACGAGCCGCGGTGCCTTGCGGCCAGCCAGCTGCTCATGGGCGTAGAACACGCTCGAATAGGCCATTTCGTAGAAGCTCTGCGCCATGGAGAGCTTCAGCGGCGTGTCGCCGGCGATGTAGTTGAAGGCCTGCGAACCGCCATCGATCCCCGTGAGGATGAGGTTGCCGCGATTGGCGGCGCGGGCGGCCAGCGTGCCCTCCACGGCAGCCCCATCCCAGGCGCACCAGATCGCATCGACATCCGGATTGGAGGTCAGAATGTTGTCGACGGCCTGGCGCGGGGTCACGTTGCCGGCGAGCGCAAAGGCCCACTCGGCAACCACCTTCACATCGGGATAGCGGCGCAGCGTCCATTCCATGCCGAGCGTACGCTGATCCCAGCTTTCGTTCTGCGGCAGCATCACGCGGGCGATCTTGCCCTTACCCTTCAGCTGCTGGCAGATGAATTCGCAGGAATACTGACCCATGCCGAAGTTGTTGGACATGGAGGTAGTGGTAACCGTTGCGCCCGGCACGGCACTGTCGGCGCAGAAGACGGGAATGCCGGCCTTGATCGCGCGCAGCACGGCGGGCGCAATGGCAACGGCGTCAGCTGGCGTGATGAAGAGCGCATCGGGCTTCGAGGCGACGAGAGAGTCGATCTGGTCGGACTGGACGCGTGCATCGAAACCGGCGTCCGTCATGTTCAGGTTGCCTCCCAGCTCCCCGACAGCCGCCTTGAAACCGTCCTGAAGGTGGCGGCCGGAATCGTATGTGGTCCAGCCGAGTGCGGCTGCGAAATTGCGGTTCGCGGCCGCGGCCCGCATATCCTTCGGCCAAAGCGCGGCTGCGCCGGCGAGCGCCATGGTTCCCGCCATGAATGCGCGGCGACCGATACCGCTATTGACTGATGCTTCTTCTGTCACGTTCTTCTCCTCCTCAGTTGACCTTCCCCGATGGGGCGGTTGCGACGCGCCGGCCGGTGACGGCAGGCGAATGTCATCAGCAGGCCTGGGCAAACGTCTTCCAGGACTGGAAACTCTCGGTGTAGCTGCCGGCAAAAGCCTCTGCGGGCCGCACGACATCCAGAATGACGGGTTTGCGTAAGACTTCAGCCGGCGCCGCCCCGCTTGCCGCCAGCATGGCCAGCCGCGCGGCGCCGAATGCCGCGCCAAGCGCGCTGGCATCCGGAACCTGCAGCTCGACATCGAGCACGGTGGCCAGGATCGAAAGCCACAGCTTTGAGCGCGAACCGCCACCGATCGCCATTAGGTTGCGCAGTTCTGTGCCGCTATCTCGAAAAGCGCCGGCGCATTCGGCAATGGCGTAGGCCACGCCCTGAAGCACCGCCTGCGTCATGGCGTCATCGTCATGCTGATGCGCGAGCCGATGGAAGCCGCCACGGATACCCGCATCGTTGCGCGGAGACCACGAGCCATCGAGGAAGGGCGCGAACAGCAGTTCCGTTGCAGGTCGCGGGCTTTCTCCCAGGCTGCGGATCAGCTCCTCGGGGGTCCGCTTCAGGCGCTTCGACAGCCAGGTCAGGCAGGATGTTGCAGAGAGTACCACCGACATCTGGTGCCAGCGATCCGGGACGGCATGGCACAGTGTCTCGATGGCAACGTCGCCGGCGTGACGTGGGGCATTGTTGGCCACGAACAGGACGCCGGACGTACCAAGCGACACCGTGCCCTCGCCGTCTTCGATCACCCCGGTTCCTCAGGCTCCGCAGGCGTTGTCACCACCGCCGCCGGCAATGACCGGCCGCCTGCCCATACCCCAGCGCTGCGCGAGTTCCTGACGAAGGCGGCCCGAAACGCTGGTGCCTTCGCACAGCGCCGGCATGTGCTCCTCGCCAAGGTCGGTTGCCGACAACATCGGCTCGGACCAGCGCCTACCACTCAGATCGACCCACATAGTGCCGCTGGCATCGGCGAGGTCCGAGACCTTTTCCCCGCTCAGCAACAGGCGAACATAGTCTTTGGGAAGCAGGACAGTCCGCACCCTCGAAAAAGGCTCCGGCTCGTTCTTTTTCAGCCAGATCAGCTTGGTCGCAGTCACGCCCGGCGTCGGTCTGCGGCCGACAATGTCGCGCAGGCCGGGTACGCGCCTTTCCAGATCGGCGCATTCCGCAGTGCTTCGTGTGTCGTTCCACAGGATCGCCGGGCGGATCGGACGGTCTTCGTCATCCAGCACCGTTGCGCCATACATCTGGCCCGAGAGACCGATGCCCTCCACAGCCGACATCTCGTGCGGATGGTTCCGGTGAAGCAGGTCCAGGCTCTCGCAGACGGCCTCCCACCATAACGAGGGGTCCTGTTCGGACCAGCCGGGCCGAGCGCGTTCCACATCGAGCGGCCGTGACGATGCCTCTCCGATCAGCCTTTGGCCGTCGTCGATCAGCACGGATTTGACACCCGATGTTCCAAGATCGATTCCCAGATACATGCTTCTCCTCCCGATCCTTTCGTCTGGGTCTTCCAGCTGCCTTGAGGCTCCTCTTCCCCTTGGCAACAACCCGTCAGTTCATGTCATGCACTTTTCAGTTCCTCGATGCCGCCGCGCAGATAGTCTTCCAGCCGGTCGATCTCGGCCTCGCTCATGCGCAAGCCCAGCTTGCTGCGGCGGAAGACGATATCATCGACCGTGCGGGCCCACTCGTACCGGCACTGGAAGTCGACTTCCGCCTGTGTCAGATCTGCACCGAAAACTTCACCGAGATCGCTGCTTTCGCGCTTGCCGGCCAGAAGCAGCCAGGCGCGCGTCCCGTATTGACGGACCAGGCGGGTCGCCAGATCCTCGGACAGAAACGGATGGTCTCGCCTCAGCCGCGCCACCTGCTGGCCGAACTCACCCGGCTTGAAGTCACCGCCGGGCAGGCTCGCGTGTCCCGTCCAGCCCTTGGCGAGGCCGGTGCGGCGGGATGATGCTCCAAGCTTCTGCTCGATCAGCTCCAGCGCCGATTCTGCAAGACGCCGGTAGGTCGTGATCTTGCCGCCGAAAATGGAAAGGATCGGCGCATTCGCGCTTTCATCCAGTTCGAGCACGTAGTCGCGCGTGGCGGACTGCGCGGCAGAGGCCCCGTCGTCATAGAGCGGACGCACACCGCTATAGGTCCACACGACGTCTGCCGGCGCCACCGGCTTGTCGAAATAGCTGCTGGCCAGCGCGCAAAGATATTCGATCTCCTCGGCAGAGGCCTTCACCGAGGCCGGATCGCCCGGATAGTCGCGGTCCGTCGTCCCGATCAGCGTGTACTGGCCTTCATAGGGGATCGTGAAGACGATTCGCCCATCGGCATTCTGGAAAATGAAGCAACGGTCGTGATCGTAGAGCTTCGGCACCACGATGTGGGAACCCTGCACCTGACGCACCCGCCCGCGCGGCGCGCGCCCGGCGATGTCGCTGACAATACTGCTTGCCCAGGGGCCACCGGCATTGATCAGCATGCGCGCGCGGATCGTGCGCCGCAGCCCGGTTTCCACCTCCTCGGTCGTCACCGTCCAGCCGCCCTCGCCATGCGGTTTCGCAGAGATGCATTTCGTCCGGGCGGCAATGACGGCACCGCGATCCTGGGCGTCGATCGCATTGAGGATGACCAGACGATTGTCTTCCACCCAGCAATCGGAATATTCGAAGCCAAGCGCCAACCCCTTGCGCAGTCCCTGCGCATAAACCCCGCGGTCGAGCTTCACGCGCAACGTTCCGGGGAGCAGCTTGCGGCCGCCGAGATGGTCGTAGATGAAGAGACCGAGTCGCAGCATCCAGACGGGCCGCAAACCCTTGCTGTAGGGCAGAATGAAGCGCAGCGGCCGGACGATATGCGGGGCAATGCCCCACAGCGTCTCACGCTCGATCAACGCCTCCTTCACCAGCCGGAACTCGTAGTGTTCGAGATAGCGGAGCCCCCCATGGAGCAATTTCGTCGAGGCGGAGGACGTTGCCCCGCCCAGATCGCCCTTTTCGCAAAGATAGACGGAATATCCGCGCCCGACCGCGTCGCGGGCAATCCCGCAACCGTTGATGCCGCCGCCGATAATGGCGAGGTCGTAGACTGTCTCAACCATGGGCCACCTTCCGCCGGTCGGCACCCGATTGAGCCTGTAGAATGCGATCCGCCACCTCGACGAAACCCTCGCCGCCCTCCGCCTCCGCCACGAAGGCCGGCGGGTTGAAACTTCCGGGAGCGAATGCACGCACATTGGCCACACCGCAGGAATTCGGGAAGAAACCGAACATCGGCCCGTCATTCGGGCTGTCGCCGACGAAGATGACGCGATCACGCATGGCATCGATATCGAGCCCCAAGACGTCGCGTGCGAAAATCCGGGTCATCGAAAGCTTGTCATAGTCACCGAACCAGCCATTCACATGAATGGAGGAGACTTTCGCAACCGCACCGGCTTCGGCGAACAGCGCGAGAATCCGGTCCACATCAGACGGCGGAAGCGGCTTCACGTCCTCGCAGAAATCGATCGCAAGATCGGCTTCGCGGTAAAGCTGGTCGGACGCGATTCCGGCGCCCGGCACCTCACGCAGAATGCGCTCGCGCAGTGTATTGAGGCGCGCGCGATTGCTGCGCCGTTCCTCGTCGGTCGCGAAAAAGCGCTGGCGCATGACCCGCGCCTGCCGGTCGTAGGAGAAGTAAAACGCGCCGTTCTCGCCAACGATGCCGGCCACCGGCCACAAGCGGGCGATCATATCGCACCAGCCCGCCGGCCGGCCCGTGATGGGAACGACCTCAAGGCCTGCTTCGGCAAGCCTTTCCAGCGCGGCATAGGCCGCAGCCGGCAGCTGCCCGTCGGTGGTCAACGTGTCGTCGATGTCGGTAAAGACGGCGACGCAGCGTGACAGCGTCTCAAGATCGAGTTCCTGCAACGCACGCATCAGACGTACTCCTCAATGAATTCGTCGAGAATGCCCATGCCGATCGCCAGATCGAGCATTGAATATCGATCCCGCATTTCAGGGCAGCGCCGCAGCGCTTCGACATAAAGCTCCCGATCCATGCCGATCTGGGCATAGGTCGCCCCGCCTCCGGCGGCACGCAGATGAGCCGCCATTTCGTCGGGATCGATGGCCATGGCGCTCAGCGTCCTGCGCAATTCGGGCCAGAGGGCTGCGAGCTTCGCATTGAACACTTCCGCCGCTTCGGCATTCACGGCCTTGGCGCGCGAGGCCGCCAGGCAATCGTCGACTGCGGCTGCGGGATACCGGGCGCGGATGGCCATCTCGTCGGGGATGTAGGGGCGGATGCGCGGCGCGTTCTCCATGGACAGGATATGCTTCTGCAACCGGGCCATGGTGATCGAGGCGACACCGACCTGCTGGCCGTGAACCGTTCCGGGATGGCGGTCGCCGGCAAAACTGTCGATCCAGTGCGAGATCTGATGCTCGCCCATCGATCCGGGATGGCTGAGGCCAACCACGGCAATGCCGAGACCCGCCAGCGTCAGAAGCCGCTGCAGATATCCGATGGCGTCGTGATCGCCGGTGCCGAGACCGGCGGAGCGCTCGAGCGTCTCCCGCTCATCCTCGGCCTGAAGAACATAGGGCGACGTCGCATAGCGCGTACCGAACATGACATGCGAGAAGTACCAGTCGATCTGCGCGGTGGGCCGGCAGAGACTGTCGCCGAGGCCAGCACCGATGAGATACTGCGGCGCGGCGGCCGAGACATCGATATCGATGAAGACACCCTTGGCTGCATGCGCCTTGCGCGTGGTCTTAAGGCCGGAGCGCAGGGTGATCGAGGCGGTCGAGGACGTGTAACCGTTCATCGACGGCGCCGTGCCGAAGACGCTGTAAGGGCGACCGTCGAGGAAGGTCGCGTATTTGCACAGGTCGTTGATCGTTCCGGAACCGACCGCGACGAGCGCCTCCGCTCCCGCCGTGTCGCGCTGCAAGGCCTCAACCTGCGCTTCGTCGGCATGGGGATGATCGAGCACGATCACCCGCGCCTTCCCATCGAGGCGGCGAGCGATCGCCGCGCCCATCGCGTCGGCCGTGTCGGCATCACACACGACAGCATAACTGCTGGCTGGCATGATCTCGTGAAGCAGGTCTTCCGCAATGTCGGCCAGCCCATCTCCCAGGCGGATGTGATGAAACGGGACGTCGACGGACCGGCCTGTATCAGGATCGCGCCACCGTCCGTCGGCCACATCATTGATCAGCGAATTCCAATCCGCTGATGGCGCAATGGCTGTCATTTTCGGCAAGTTCACGCGCTCCTCCCAAGGGCAAACCTTCGATGTATTGAAATATGCCAATATTATGTGACATATGTCAATGACCTTTTTCAAAAGGTACTGGCATATGCCGAAATGCCCTGGCGGCCTCTGTATTTTTTTGGAGAAGTCATTTAGAGGAAGTCCTTGACGGACGCAGACGGCGGGGGGGGCGATGACGAATTCGAAGGGGAGCGGAGGGCGACGTGAAGTGCCGTCCCAGTTCGGGATGGACGACGTCCTTTGGGCTGCGTGGCTCTACTACGAACAGGGACTGAAGCAGGATGAAGTGGCTGACAGGCTGGGGATTTCCCGCGCCAGCGTCTTCAACCTCCTTCAAAAGGCTCGCGAGGACGGAGTCGTGCGGATCGCGCTCGATCCCACGCGCATGTCGCGTATAGATCTGGCTCTGGAAGTCAGCGAACTCACCGGACTGGCCGAGTGTTTTGTCCTGCCCGCCCGGCCGGATGCCTCGCTGTTCGAGCAGTTGGGCACGCTCGGCGCGCGGGTTCTGGAGCGCAAACTCGTCGGGCACGAAACTGTCGGCGTTGCCTGGGGACGAACAGTCCTCGCCCTGTCGAAAGCGCTTTCCCGCGTTCCGTTTCCTGATGTCACCATTGCTCAAACGACGGGTAGCTCTGCCGCCACCTTCGACTTCTCGCCGGTCTTCTGTACGTCAAACATTGCGGAACGGCTGAGCGCACGCGCAGTCAATCTCCATGCGCCCGGTATCGTGTCTTCGCCTGCCGTCAAAGAGATTCTGATGAACGAACCGGCCGTGCGCGACCACTTCGCGCTTTTACGGCAAAGCTCGAAATCACTTTTCGGGGTTACCCAACTGCAGGGAGAGACCCTTCTTGTCCAGGGCGGCTTTATGAGCCGCGATGAAGTCAGGATTTACGAAAATGCCGGGGCCATCGGCTTCGCCTCCGGCTTTTTCTTCGACGCGGAAGGAAAAATCATCATCAGTGAGTTCGACGCGCGCCACATTACCATGCCACTTGAGGATCTTTTGACTGTGCCCGAGCGCATTTGTGTCGGCGGCGGCCTGGATAAGACCGAGGCCATTTGCGCATTGCTACGGGCGAAGCTTGCCAATATCCTCGTGATCGATGAAGCGACGGCAAAGGCCGTCCGAACGATCTTCAAGGCCTGAAGAAGTGGCGGGGTCCAATTGCGCACAGTGTTGTGATTTTCGACAATGCCACAGCAGCAGAAAGCCGTTCGCAGTCGCACACAAATTTCCGGCAACAACCCGTGTAAGCAACTGCCTGACTTGGCAAGACCCGATAGCCTTTTCCTGCGTGTTCGGCATCTCAAGGGCCGGCTCCGTCTGGTGCCCCATCAATGCGCGCAACGAAGCCGCCGAGAACGGCTTCATTCTGGGACGAATGTCATGGATCGGATGGAGCGTCAGTTTATGGTGAGCACCCAAAGGGATTTCGAGGCGCGTGTTGTATCTGGTGAGCTGGACACGGAAGCCAAACGCAAAAAGCTCCTCGACGCGTATATCGAGGAGCTTCGGAGCAAATACCCTGAGTGGGCAGAGTTACAAGTTTTGTTGGTTGCGGGGGCAGGATTTGAACCTGCGGCCTTCAGGTTATGAGCCTGACGAGCTACCGGGCTGCTCCACCCCGCGTTATGGCTTAAATAGAAACGGCCGCATATGAGCGGCCCTTTATGTGGGCATTCTGCCCGTTTGTTTGAAGAGAAGATATCTTTCATTTGCATTCGGCTTATCCAAAAAGTCTGCAACTTTTTGGGCGCATGCAGTGTTGCATTTTATAGACCTGGCAGCGACCTACTCTCCCGCGTCTTGAGACGAAGTACCATTGGCGCTGGGGCGTTTCACGGCCGTGTTCGGAAAGGGAACGGGTGCAGCCACCCCGCAATAACCACCAGGTCAATAAAAGGCAACGAATGTTTCGAGAAGCTGGATTTGGACGCTGCCGTATTGCACCCAACGAAGCCAGGGGCTTCGCAAGGCCAAGCGGCCGTCGCGTCTTGTGACGCGCCCCGTCCAGAGGATAGGCCCGCAGGGCCGCTCATCCGTGAGGACAAAACATGCTTGAGGTTCTTGGAACCTCAAGATGCGCATTGATCAATGAGAACGATCAAGCCTATCGAGCTATTAGTACTGGTAAGCTTCACACATTACTGCGCTTCCACACCCAGCCTATCAACGTGGTCGTCTTCCACGGCTCTCAGGGAATACTCGTTTCGAGGTGGGTTTCCCGCTTAGATGCCTTCAGCGGTTATCCCTTCCATATATAGCTACCCTGCTATGCCCTTGGCAGGACAACAGGTCCACCAGAGATATGTCCATCCCGGTCCTCTCGTACTAGGGACAGATCCTCTCAATATTCCTACACCCACGGCAGATAGGGACCGAACTGTCTCACGACGTTCTGAACCCAGCTCACGTACCGCTTTAATTGGCGAACAGCCAAACCCTTGGGACCTGCTCCAGCCCCAGGATGCGATGAGCCGACATCGAGGTGCCAAACAACCCCGTCGATATGGACTCTTGGGGGTCATCAGCCTGTTATCCCCGGCGTACCTTTTATCCGTTGAGCGATGGCCCTTCCACGCGGGACCACCGGATCACTATGACCGACTTTCGTCTCTGCTCGACTTGTCAGTCTCGCAGTCAGGCGGGCTTATGCCATTGCACTCGACGACCGATTTCCGACCGGTCTGAGCCCACCATCGCGCGCCTCCGTTACTCTTTCGGAGGCGACCGCCCCAGTCAAACTACCCACCATACACTGTCCCGGGCCCGGATAACGGGTCGCGGTTAGACATCCACGAAGATAAGGGTGGTATTTCAAGGATGGCTCCACAAGAACTGGCGTCCCTGCTTCAAAGCCTACCACCTATCCTACACATGCCTTGGCGAATGCCAGTGTAAAGCTATAGTAAAGGTGCACGGGGTCTTTCCGTCTAACCGCAGGAACCCCGCATCTTCACGGGGAATTCAATTTCACTGAGTCTATGTTGGAGACAGCGGGGAAGTCGTTACGCCATTCGTGCAGGTCGGAACTTACCCGACAAGGAATTTCGCTACCTTAGGACCGTTATAGTTACGGCCGCCGTTTACTGGGGCTTCGATTCAAAGCTTGCACCTCTCCTCTTAACCTTCCAGCACCGGGCAGGCGTCAGACCCTATACGTCGTCTTGCGACTTCGCAGAGCCCTGTGTTTTTGATAAACAGTCGCTACCCCCTGGTCTGTGCCACCCCATCATACTTGCGTATAAAGGGGTCACGCTTCTTCCGAAGTTACGCGTGCAATTTGCCGAGTTCCTTCAACATAGTTCTCTCAAGCGCCTTGGTATACTCTACCTGACCACCTGTGTCGGTTTCGGGTACGGTCTATACGGTGGAGCTATTTCCTGGAACCTCTTCACCGCACTCTCAATCCAATAAGAAAGTACGATTTACGAGATCCGTCACTACCACCAGGCCCACGAATATTAACGTGGTTCCCATCGACTACGCGTTTCCGCCTCGTCTTAGGGGCCGGCTAACCCTGCTCAGATTAACTTTAAGCAGGAACCCTTGGTCTTTCGGCGAGGGAGTCTCTCACTCCCTTTATCGTTACTCATGTCAACATTCGCACTTCCGATACCTCCAGGAGCCCTCACGGGTCTCCCTTCACAGGCTTACGGAACGCTCCGCTACCACGTGCAGTAAACTGCACATCCTCAGCTTCGGTGCATGGCTTTAGCCCCGTTACATTTTCGGCGCAAAGACCCTTATTTAGACCAGTGAGCTGTTACGCTTTCTTTAAATGATGGCTGCTTCTAAGCCAACATCCTGGTTGTTTTGGGATCCTCACATCCTTTCCCACTTAGCCATGACTTGGGGACCTTAGCTGGAGGTCAGGGTTGTTGCCCTTTTCACGAC